>JAQGHM010000194.1 GCA_028291615.1 Phycisphaerales bacterium
CCGTTGCGGCCGGATCAAAAATCCTCGCCGGCGATTTCAACCACGACGGCAAGCAGGACCTCGCGATCCTCGGCGTCGACACGACCACTGGCAATACCTCCGTTACCCTCTACACCGGCGACGGCACGGGCAAGTTCACCGCCGGCGCCGCTCAAAACATCGGCGTGCTGCCGCTCGCCAACATCGGCGCCGGTGACGTCAATGGCGATGGCTTCGCCGACCTCGTCGCCTGGAACAACGCCAGCGTTTACGTCTCCCTCAACGATGGCACCGGCAAGCTCCTTCCCGCCGTCCAGAACGACAACCCCTTTGGCACCATCGCCAATCCCGTCGCCCTAGGCGACCTCGACGGCGACGGCCGCCCCGAACTGATCGGCGTCAACGGCAACCAGATCTTCCCCAACAAGGCCGTCGCCAGCACCGGCCAATACATGCTCAACTTCCCGCTGACACTGACCAACCAGATCCCGCTGGGCAACAAGAAGATCGTGGTCGCGGACGTCAACGGCGACGGTAAAAACGATTTGATCGCACTCGGCGACGGCTCGGTCAACGTCGCCTTGCAGATCGCCGCGCCCGGTTCCACGGTGCTAACCTTCGGCCCATGGATTCGCACGTCGGGCGATGTCAACGCGTCGCGAGCCGTGGTCGGCGACGTGAACGGCGACGGCAAGGCCGACGTCTTCACCCCCTCGAGCAAGCTCGGCTTCGTCTCCCGCGCCAAGCTGACGCTCATCAGCAACGGCGACGGCACCTTCAGCAAACTTTCCGACCGGAAGAAACCCTTCGACAACGATAACGACGATGACGATGACGACATGGGCAATTGACGTCCACCGCACATGAGCGGAGAGTGGCGAGGTCCCAGGGTAGCCGGAGGGCTGGCCCTTGGAATAAGCAACGGGGCAGGCGACAAGCCTGCCCCGTTTTTGCGCGCCGACCGCTGGCCATTTGACCTTCGCCCTTCCCTTCGATACCGTTTTCCGCCCCAACGAAATCGAACGGAGACTCCGCAATGATCCCCCTCGCCGACCGAATCAAGCTTGTGTCCGACTCCATCACCCTGGCCGTCAGCGCCAAGGCCAACGCCCTCAAGAAAGCGGGCGTGGACGTCGTCGGCTTCGGCGCCGGCGAACCCGACTTCGATACCCCAACCTTCATCAAGGAAGCCGCCAAAACTGCTCTGGATAAAGGCGTCACCAAGTACACCCCCACGCCCTGTTTCCCGGAGCTCAAACAGGCCATTGCCGACAAGTTCAACCGCGAGAATGGCCTCCCCTATAAAGCCGAGAACATCACCACCGGCGCAGGCGGCAAGCACTGCCTCTACATGGCCTTCATGGCCGTCCTAAACCCCGGCGACGAAGTCCTCATCCCCTCGCCCTACTGGGTCTCCTACCCCGAGCAGGTCAAGCTCGCCGGCGGCGTCAACCGCATCATCCCCGGCGACGAAACGAACGGCTTCAAAATCACCCCGCGGCAGCTCGAAGCCGCCATCGGCCCGCGCAGCAAAGTATTGGTCCTAAACAGCCCCTCCAACCCCGGCGGTCACGCCTACACCCCCGCCGAGCTCAAGGCCCTCGCCGACGTCGTCATCAAGCACCCGAACCTGATCGTCTTCAGCGATGAGATCTACGAAAAGCTCGTCTACGACGGCCTGAAATTTGTCAGCTTCGCCACGTTGCATCCGCAACTCATTGAGCAGACGCTCACCTTCAACTGTCACTCGAAAAGCTTCGCAATGACCGGCTGGCGCATCGGCTACATCGCCGGCCCCAAGCCCGCGATCGACGCGATCAACAAGCTGCAAAGCCAGATGACCAGCCACATCACCAGCTTCGTCCAGCCCGCCGCCGCCGCCGCCCTCAATGACCCGCGCGGCGCAGAAAGCATCGAGTCGATGCGCCAGCAGTTCGAAAAACGCGGCCGCCACATGTGGGAGCGCCTCAGCGCCCTGCCCAAAGTCAACTGCGTGAGACCCCAAGGCGCCTTCTACTGCTTCCCCAACGTCAGCGCCTACTTCGGCAAAAAGGCCGGCGGCGTAGAGATCACCGACGCCGTCTCCTTCGCCGCCGCGCTATTGGAGCAGAACCACGTGGCGGTCGTGCCCGGCAACGACAGCGGCTTCGCCACGCACGTCCGCCTCAGCTTCGCCACCAGCATGGAACAGATCGACAAGGGCATCGATCGGATCGCGGAGTTCCTGAAGAAGATCGCGTGAGCACGCTCCGCCGGCATTTGCTATACTGCGGCAATGCCGACGGTCACCTTCTTTCGTCAGGCCCGTCGCGATGGCGGGATTCGCACGGGGATCGACATCGACGATCAGACGGTCCTCTCGCGCTTCGAAGGCCCGGAGGATGATGACCCGACATTGCTCTGGTACATTGACGTGCGCTGTTCAGGCCCTCGCCTCCCCCGGGACGCGGAGGCTGCCCGGCAGTGGCTGGAGCGCAATGCGAAACCGATCGTCGCGGCGCTCGAAGCGCTCGCGGACCGCGTTCCTACAGGACTGGATCCTTCGGAGTCGCCGCTGAAATTGTCGAGGCGGTTGCCGAACGGCGTCTCTGTAACAGTGGCATGCTCCGCGGTGCGCCGCGCCGAGGCCCGCAGTTTGCCGGCAATTCTGAGAAACGTCGCGATCAATTGGCGGGAGCGCCTTCGGTCTCTGGGCATGACTCAGGCGGCATGAAGGGGATCTAATGCCGCGCCGAGTGCTCGATACGAACATCCTGATCAATTTTTGGGCAGGGAAAGTGGTTCGTCATCGGGCAGTCGATATTACCGTGCGTGACGCCGCGGCTTGGGCGAAGGAACTCATCGAACTACAGGGCACCGACGCGATCCTGACTCCCATCTATATTGAATACGTTTGTGGACAGGGGGACGAGAATTGGATGAAGTTGGCCCGCGCGTATCTGGACGAGTTCGACATCGTTGACGACGGACGCATCCTGCCCGGTGACTGGAAAGTAGCAACGCAGATCGCCCACCGCATCCTGCGGGACCGATCGCCACGGCAACTGGGCGACTGCATCATCCGCGCGATCTGCAAGAGGCTGCACCTCGAAGTGCTGACTGCCGACCGTCGCTTTCCCAATTAGCGCTGGAGGCGTGCAATGCTCCATCACGCCGGGTTCGGATCTGAAAGCGACGACCCGGATCTCTCAATTCTCAAGGCCGCAGCTTCACCCCACGCCGCACCGGCCGTGTCCCATCAACCGGCTCCGCCGTAGTCGTCTCAGCCTCGTCCGCTTCCGTCGCAGGTTGGATCGCCCCACTCGCCGTCACCCGCGACGTCCCCTGCACCTGGTAACCCTCCGGCCGCACCATGTCGCGCGGGATCGTCAGACCCGCCAACCAACTATAAGTCCGATCCTGCTGCTCGCGAATAGCATCCTCCAGCGACTGACCCTGCTTCGCGCTCACCATGAAGGACGCCCCCGCCTTGTTCGTCACCTTCCAGACTTCCTTGCCGTCAAGCACCACGGCCATCGTGTGAATCTTCTCCGTCACGCTCACCGTCTGCACGCCGCGCCCGAAGATCCGGTAATCCATGCTCTTCGTTTCGCCCGACGTCGTGCTCGCCACGATGCGCACCGTGCCCCCGCCCGGCGTCAGGCCCATCGCCTTGACCTGCTTCTCCAGCGACTGCTGGATCTTATCCCGCACGTCGGCCGGCGCATCTGTCGCCAGTTCGATCGACACCTGATCTCCCCTGCGGAAGACCAGCAAATCCTCCACCTTCACCGGCGGGTTCGCCGTCTTCGCCTGGTCGTGCGGCAGCTTCACCGAACAAAGCGACAGCGGCCCCGCCCCCTCCCCCGCGACAAACCAGGTATTCCCGGCAAACGCCTCAATCTGCGTCCCGCGCGGAAACAGGTACGACCAGATCACCAGCCGCTGCGACGGGCTCACGAGGTATCGCCGCCCCAGCAGCAGGTGACCCGACGGCAGCCACGTCGTCGCCGTCGAGGATTTCTTCACGAAATCCGGCGGCAGCGGGATCTCCCGCGCCGTCCGTCCCGACGCCAGCTCAATGATCGACATCCGCTGCGCCGTCGTCACCGCCAGCAGCGTCCCGCCCGGGTTGAATGCCAGCGATGCGCCGATCAGGTTGAGGTCCGCCACCGCGCCCAGCGGCGCGCCGGTGAGCGCGTCGAAGAAGCGCAGCTTCTCGCTCGCCGCCGCCACCAGCACCTTCCGCCCCGGCATCATCACCGGCTTGACGTTCGTGCTGACCTTCATCCGATAAATCGCCTTCGGTCGCGCCGCCACAGGTGCTGGAGTCGGAGCACTCGTCGCGCCCGCCTTGGGCAGCGTCCCCGCAGCCGCTTGCGTCGTCGCCGCCTTCTCCCCCGGCAATTCCCACAGCACCAGTTCCCCCTCCGAATCGCACGAGACCACGTGCGACGCATCCACGAACGCCGCCATCATCATCTCCCCCTCATGATCCTTTGACGCATGCGGCTTAAAGACCATCTCCCGCCCCGGCTTGCCCGGCGACAGCGGTATGATCTCCAGACAGTTCGGAACCTCCGAAATCGTCTGCCGGCAAAGCGCCTGCGTCCCATCCGCACTGAAATCCACCACCCGCTTCCCCGGCGGCATCGTCACGATCTCCGGCGTATGCCCCGCCGCCATGCTCACCCGCGCCACCCGCGTCTTCGAAGGCCCGAACGGATCATCGTGCACCAGCGCAATCAGTGCATCAGTCCCCACGAACTGCATCCGCGCCACCTTTTCGCCCGAATTAAACTTCGTCCCCAGCGCGAACGGCCCATTCCCCGTCGCTGCCGGCGCAGCCGCCGCCGCTTCCGGCTTTAGCGCCCACCCTTCCGCATGATCCGCCGGCAGGTCCGTCGCCGTACTCATGTCCCCCAGCACCACGCTCCCCGCCGCCGTTTGGATGATGCCCTCCGGCACCGACGTCTCTCCCGCACTCGCCTGCACGCCCCCGGTGGCAAACTGCCCCATCGCCTCAGCCCGCGGCTTGATCTTGTCCGCGTTCAGCCACGTGTCCCAGGCGTCGCTCCAATCGTCATAGTGGATGAAATACCGCGCCGCCTCGCGCTTCTTCACCGTCGCCGGCAACCACCGGCTGCCGTCAAACGCCTGCACCTTCGACCCCGCCGCCAGCCCCCCGTAAAACTTCGGATCGATCTTCGCCAGCGTGCGATAATCCCCCGCGTCAAACCACTTCTCCATCCCGCTCGCCAGCTTCGCCTGCACCCGCGCCCCCTCCAGCTTTAGTACCTTCGCTTCAAGCCACGTCCCCGCGAACGACACCTCGACCGTCTCCCCGGCCCGTGGCAGCGCCGGCGGCTTCGCGCCCGGCAGCGGCTTGGCGCCCGCCGGCAACTTATATTGCCCCGAGTCGAACCACTTCTCCATCCCGCTCTGCAACTTCGCCTGCACCCGCTGCCCCTCGATCTTCAGCACCTTGGCCGGCAGCCACGTCCCCGCGAACGACACCTGCACGTCATCGCCAGACTTCAGCGGCGCGGGTTTTTCAGGCGCGGGCGCCTCAGCCGGCTTTTCCCCCGGTTTGGTCTCCGTCTTCGACGCCGCGCGAAACTCGCCCGGATTGAACCACGACTCCAGCCCCTGCGTCGAGCGCGCCCGCACCCGTTCCCCTTCCGTCCAGGTGACCGTCGCCTCTACCCAGCTTTCGCCGAATTTAATCTCGATCTTGTCCCCCACCTTGGGCGCCTCCGCTCGCGCTCCGGCGATGCCGATCGACAGCGAGAACGCCCCCAGCGTCCCCCAAACCCAAGCCCGCCGTCCACCCGTCTTCCTCTGCGACATGCGACCTCCGTCAAAGCACCACAAATTATCCGTCTTACGGACATCCGGCAAATAAGATCGTTGAATCGAAGGTTACAAGACGCCCCATTAGCCGACCCCAGAAGTGCGCGCAAAAAAAAGCGCCCCCAACGCAGGGGCGCTCCAAGGAAGAGAGAGTCACACGAGATTCGTCACACGCCGGGAACATCCTGCCCCGGCGGCGTTGTTTCAGTTAGATCGGCCGGCAATCCTCGCACGGCCCTTCCAGGGCCTGCTGCCCGATCTCCTCGCGATAGCTGCCGTTCCACGATTCCTCGAGCTCGTTGATCTCGATCGACCGTCGCTCGGACCATTCCCGAAGGATCTGCGACACCACCCACGACCGCGGCATCAGCATCTGATCCGCCAGCCGGTCGATCGCCTCGACCGTGCGGCAATCAAGATGCCCGTAAACCGTCAGGTCGTTAGGGGTCAGTGACGCCTTGTTCTTCTTCTTGCTCAGTTCGCTCACCATCGTTCACTCCTGGTTACCTATGAATTCCAATACCTTCCGCCCACGGGCAAATCGGATTCTTTCGGATGGCGGTTATCGGCCCCAGCCCTTTTCAGGCACTCGCTTTGCGGCGAATGATCCTAAATCCCAACGATGCCGACACTAACGGTGTCCCTGTCCCTAGAATCAAATAGGTCTCCCCCCATGCATGACAGAATGACTCGTTTCCTGATCGCCCTAATTCCGCTGTTGGCTGCCGCGCTCCCCTCCAGCGCCGTCGCCCGCAAGCCTATTCTCGGCGACTTCGCTGGCGAGATCCGCCGCCCCGATGGTCACATCGACATCGATGCCAACCTCGCCGCCCTCAAATCGATGTCCGCCAACACCTATTTCTATCTCGTCTGGCATAGCCCCTTCGACTGGGACGATCTCCCCGCCTTCGCCGACGCCGCCGCCCGCGAGGGGATCGACGTCTGGGTTTACATCATCCCCTGGTCCGAAACGCCGCTGGTCAAAAAATCATGGGGCTTCTCCGAGCCGTTCCGCACCGACTACATCCGCTGGGCCCGGGAGATCGCCAAGGTCTCACTCGACCACAAGAACGTCGTCGGCTACGTGATCGACGATTTCT
The DNA here is from genome assembly GCA_028291615.1 of Phycisphaerales bacterium. Taxonomy (GTDB): domain Bacteria; phylum Planctomycetota; class Phycisphaerae; order Tepidisphaerales; family Tepidisphaeraceae; genus RYN-433. The sequence goes on from JAQGHM010000194.1 coordinate 6,912, forward strand.
ACACCAACTCCACCCAGCCCGACCGCTTCACCGTCCCCTACGTCCGCCGCATGGTCGATGAAGGCCGCCGCATCAACCCGCGCATCAAGTTCTATCCCCTCGTTTACTTCGGCCAGCCCTGGGCCGACTTCATGGAGCGCTTCGGCGCACTCGTAGACGGCGTCGTCGCCGCCTACCCCAAATCCCGCCTCCAGGTCGGTAACGCGCTGGCTTATTTAAACGACCAGCCCCACGGCGCATCCCTCTTCGTCGAGTTCCCCAAATCCAAACCCTCGCGCCCCGGCGACAAGGGAACGATTTTCGCCGACCTCCGCGTCGTCGATCCCGCCAACGCCTCAGTCTCCTTCTACTGGGACGACGGCGACCACGGCAACCAGCGCGGTTACCACCAGGCCGTCGTCCGCGTCGATGGCCGCACCGTCTGGCAGACCGACACCGCCGAAACCGCCGGCGACGGCGGTGACCGGGTCGTTGACGTCGATCTCTCGCGCTACGTCCGCCGCGGACAACTTTCCCGTATCGAGATCGGCATCATCGAGCAGCGCGGCGTCAGCAAGTACCCCCTCACCGCCCGCTTCGACGACATCCGCCTCACCGGCTTCGACACCCCCTCCGAAATGGCCTCCGAGCGCCTCTGGACCCGCCGCGCCACCGGAGCCTTCACCGTCGAGGTCTACCCCGCCTCCCACGCCACCGGCCGCTTCAAGATCCCCATGATCCTCATGCCCGCCGGCGAAGCCGAGCAACACGAAAAGCGCTACCCCGAACCCGGCACCCCGCGCAACATCGCCAAAAAGATCGAGATGTGCCTGAACCTAGTGCGCACCGGCCGGGTAGAAGGCGTCGTCACCTACTGCCTCCCCAAAACCCCCGACGACCCGATCTACACTGCCGTCCGAGAAGAATTCCGCCGCGCCGCCGAAGCTCTCCGCGCCGCGGAAGATTAGCTTTTTCCGTCCGCTTCCAAATAACATTCAGCCAGAACGGAGGTCGCGTGTTAAAGTCAACTCTTGTCCTTTTCGCTCTGATGGGCGTTACGGCGACGGCCGCAGGAGCAGATCTGGACGTCGAACGGCGGTCCTTCGAAGAATCGATGGCACAGATCGGCGTCCTCACCAAGGCGCGCGACGTCGACGGTCTCAAGATGCTTGCTGACCAGATTCAGACGCAGTGGGGAGAAGCCAGTGGGGCAAAGTATTACGGCCCGCTCATGGTGGAACTGGTGGCCCAGTTGGGCTCGCGGCGGTTCAACGGCGTGCCGCAGCGCGCATTGTCGCGGGCTTATGCCCGAACGGCCCTGGCGCGGGGGGATCAACTAAGCTTGGACAACCAAACGGTGCTGGTCGAGTTCCTCCTGAACGCGCCGGACGAGTCCGAGCGAGCGGCGCGGGACACGATGCCCAAGCGGTCGAATGACGCGGTGCTAGCATTGCAGGTTTGGAAGCGGTTGAAGGATTCGATCGACCCGACGTTCGACCCGGTGAAGGACACGCCGCGCACGGTCATGCCGCCTGCGGGCGTTCCCGGGGCGGTGGGACTCTCGCCCGACAGCATCAAAGATCCGGAGCTTCGGGAGAAATACCGTGCCGAACTCGCCGAGCAGCGGAAGAGAGGCATTAGGAATTCGCAGCAGGCGAGCAATCGCGAGCTGGATCGCACCTTTTCGCCCAAGGTTGAGGACGGGTTGGTGCAGTTGTTTTCGCTCCCGCCATCGAAACTGGACGAGCTTAAGGGCCACCTGGAGAAGTTCGTTTCGGATCGCGCCATGCGCGAGCATATTGTGGGCCGAGTGGAAACGAACCTGGGCGCTGCCGTGCCGCAGAAGGCCCAAAACACGATCGTGGAGGAAATGAGACTGCGCCGAATGAAGGAGGCCGGCGGCGCTTCCGGGAAGACGAAATAGTCGGAGGAAAAAAGGGGTCAGGTCATAAGCGCTACTTAAGGTCATTGCAAGATTGGCCAATCACACCCAACAACACGCCCCGCCCGAGCCGCCGTCCCCCCGATCGAACTCCGCGGCGTGGAGGTTTTCACGCGAGACAAGGCCGGTAACCGAATCCCCATGCCCGACGGCGATTACCCGTATCGTGGATCAGTGATCCACGTTCGCAATGGAAAACAGGTAATCTTCTCAAACTAACCCCCCCGCGCCGTTAGGCGGCTCCGCGCCGCGGCGGCTTGGATTTTCCGCTAGCCTCCCGGTACACCGTCATGTATACTGTTGCTTTAATCGCAACGTGGAGGCAGAGAATGCGGATGAGGCGGATGATTTTCGGGGTCGCGGTCGGGGCAGCAATCGGCGCGGGTCTGCCCGCATGGGGCGCGGCGATTTCAAACATCGCCTTCACCGCCCCAACCGATTACACCAATAACTTCGTCGGGACGCTCAACGGCGGGACGATCACCTACAATTCCGCCGGCCAAAATCTCCTGTACAACCCGCCCGCCGTCCAGCAGACGGCGATCATTCGCTACGACACCAACCCCGGCGACGGCCAACCCGGCCCGGCGGATTTCCTGAACGAGACGATCAAGTACGATGCCGCGCTCAGCGCCTTCGACGGATCGTCCGCCGGCATCATGACCCGGATGCAGTCCGATGGCACCGCCGTGCTGGCGCTGCTCAACGCCAACAGCGCGACGTCGCTCCAGATCAGGCTCTTCTTCGGCGCGGGCTCAACTACCAACGGGGCAGGCACCCAGTTCTACAACGGCACCTTCAACCTCGCGACCGGCGCAGTGACCGGCGGCGGAACCGGTTCAACCAACGCCGTCGCCGTCAACACGCCGCTGACCCTAACGCTCACCCAGACCTCGGCCGCCGATCCGGTTTTCAACCTGACCATCGCCGACGCCGACGGCTTCGTCGCCTCCAGCGGCCCCCAAACGCTGACCAGCGCCCTCTCCAACGCCTACGACGGCCCCGGCTCAATCGCGCTCCGCGTGAACACCCCAACCATCGGCGACACGATCACGCTCGACAACCTCTCCGCCACCCCAACCCCCGAACCGGGCACGTTCGCGCTGGCAGGGTTCGCGGCAATGGGTTTGCTGGTCCGCCGCCGGCGTCGATAGCACCGCACGCGCGCGCTATTGCGCCCCCTTCACGATCAGTTCCAGCATCTTCATTTTCGACGTCGCCTCCGACAGCGCCTGTGCACTTTCGACACCCTGTTTGTAAAGCTGCTCCGCTCGCTTGGCATCGACCGTGGCCCCTTCCAGCGCGATCGACGCGATCCGCTTCAGCAACTCCAGCCGCTTCTCCGCCGTCTGCAGGTTCGACTCGTTCGTCGCCTGCTCCAAGTCAGATATCGCCTGGTTCTCCTTCATGCGCTGGCTAGCCGCAACCTTCAACTTCGCAAGCCGTACCGCGCCCATCGCATCCACCACGGTGTTGGCCAGGTTCACCAGGTCCAACTGCACGCCACCCACGGCCGCCGCACCCTGAGCCTGCGCACCCGGAGCGGGCAACAGTGGGATCGGCACCGCCGTACCGGGACGCTGGACCGCATCTTTCTGCAGCCTGGTCTGCATGTCACGCCACTCGCGCGAGTACGCCTTCATTTTCCTTTCCGCCACGGCCAACTCGTCCTGCGCCTTCGCCATTTCCGGTTGATCATCGCCCAAACCCTTTGCGGTCAGCTCTTCGACGCGCGCCGCGATCACATCCCGTTCTGCCTTCATCTTCCTCATCAACGGATCAACCATGCTAATCTGGTCAGTCGTGAATTTTTCTATCGCCTGGCGTGGCGCGGCGCCCGCGCCCGCCGCCGCCGGCATCTGCCCCTTCTCGATGAACTTGATCGACACCGGCGAGCTTGGACTCAAATTCTTATCGCGATAGAGCTGAGCGATCGCCTTCTCCAGCTCCTCCCTCGTCAGCCCAACCGCTTTCACGCTGCCAACCAGAGGCAAAACAACGTTACCTTTCTCGTTCACCGGATACATCACGACCGACTCCGCACCGGGTCCGGCTGAATCTGTCATGGTAATGTGCAGAACGTCGTGCGACCCAATCGTCTGATCGGCGGCGCCTTTCTCGGCCGCAGGTGGCGCGCTCTGCGCCCGCGCCGGTCTCACCCCGACCATCGTCGCCATCCCCATCACCGCGATGATCGTCCCCACCACCAGCGCCGCCCGGCAAGCCGTCGAACACCGCGTCGCCAATGGGTTGTTTCGTTGCAGCAACATGCGCATCCTCCGGTAAAAGTGAGACCGACTCTGCAAAATCCCGATCCCCCCGACCGGCGCGCAAACCCGAGCCACCGTCGTCCGCGCCAGCGCCACCAGTTCGCTCACGTACGCTTCTTTCCCATCCGCCCGCGCCGCCCAGTCATCCGCCACCAACTCGCGCGCCAGGTTCGAACACTGCCGCAGCCACCAGTACAGCGGATGCCAGTAAAACAGCGGCATCGCCACACAGAACAACAGCCCGCCCCACCCGTCACCCTGTTGAACGTGCCCCAACTCGTGTAGCAACACCTGCCGGAGCTGAGCTCTATTCTCATCCCGCAGCAACGACTCCGGCAGCAAGATTGTCGGCCGCCACACCCCGCACGTCACCGGCCGCGACAACCCCACCGACACCCGCACCGCCGGCCGCGACTCGACTGAGCTCGTCGAAGTCCTCCGCCCGACTCGCAGCCGCGCATCCACCATCCGCACCACCGCCTCCGGCGCGGACGCCGACCTCCAAATCATCCGCCACAACAACACCTGCCCCAACACCAGCCAAGCCGCGCACGCCATCGCCCCAGCGACAAACGCCCGCGCGATCCAGATCCGCACATCAAGCTCCGATCGCACCGCAACAGCGACGACTGGCTCGACCCGATTCGCATGAACCGCCGCAACACCCGCCCGCGGTCGAACGATCAACTCCTCTGGAATCTCCACCCCGCCAACAGCTCCGCGCGCTTCCACCGCCCGCGGCGCTTCCGGCACGCGCACCGGGAACCCCACCCGCGGCATCGGCACACACGCCAGCACCAGCCACACCATCCCCGCCCCCACGCTCAACTCGCACACGCGCTGCCGCACCACCGGCGACCGCCGCGCAAGCCCCGTAACCGCCACCCCCGCCAGCAGCAGGGCGGTCACGCCGCTCAGCAACATCAGTCCATGCTCCGCCAGAAATGCGATCGCTCCCGACATGACACCTACTTGCCGCCAGCTTTAGCAGCCTTGTGTTGTCGAATCAGTTCCTCGAGCTTCGTCAGCTCCGCCGCCGTCGGCTTGCGCAAAGACAACGCGCTCTGCACAAGCTGATCGATCGCCCCGTCGAACACCCGGTTGAGCATCCCCGAGACCAGCCGCTTCTCCGTCTCCGCCCGCCGCCGCACCGGCTGATAGATAAACGTCCGCCCGACCACGCGGTGCCGCACCAGCCCCTTCTCCTCCATCGTCCGCAAAAACGCCTGCACCGTGTTCTGCACGATCTCCGCGGTCGCGCTCATCGCCTCGAACACCTCCCGCACCGACCCCTCCCCGCGATCCCAAAGCACTTTCAGGATCTCCAACTCACGCTCGGTAGGCGGCACGGCTTCATTCGGCATCCGGATAACTCCACTTAGTAAACTAAGCGTAGCCAGCTAAGCGAAACTGTCAACAAAAAAATACCGCGCCGATTAAACATTTAGCCCGGCGCGAACACACGTCGGGGACCCCTCGCAAACCAACCCCAATCCTAAACCGCAACCCTATCGCTCAAAACAAGGCCAACACCAAACCGAATGCTTCGCATTCTTACCGCCCACATCCAGCGTAATCAGTTGAATCTCCTTAGCCCCCGCCGGCAGCGCAACCGAAATTTTCGCCACCCCATCCGCATACTCATCGAGTTGCTCGCTCCGATACACCTCTTTTCCATCCACCTTCACGACAAACACAATCTCCTTTAACGCCATCGACATGCCTCTCGCCGAAAACCCCCGCGACCCCGCCGGTATCGCATACGTCAACGAAGATGGCGCATGCGCCGCCAGAAATTCCTCCACCGGTCCATCCGCCAAGACCGGCTTCTTCGAAGGATTATGCGGGTATTTATTCACCCCCAGCCCCTTATCGCCCGTCTCCGCCGACTTAGGCGTCAATCGCGTCAGGTACGCTTTCTGCGCCGCCTGATCGCCGCCGCCCGCGATCTTGATCCGCTGCTCCACCCGCGCTTTCGCCAACCCCGCCGGCAGTTGCGGCAGCGCATCCTGATACCACTTCACCGCCCGTCCCTGGTAAGCCGCCCGCACCGTGCCGCTCGACTTCTGCCCCAGGTCCCACCACGCGTCTCCCTGGCTCGCCTGCCGCTCGGCAGTGTCCGGCGACGCCAGATCTCCCAGCGCCAGCGCCTTCAGCGTCGCATCCGCGCCGCGCGCCAGCATCGGCAATCCACCCGCCCAGTCTCCCTTCACCAGGCACAAGAACTTCCCCGCCTTCAGGTTCGCCTCCGGATCATTCGGCTGCTGCGCTAAAGTCGCCAGCGTTTTCTTGTACTCCGCATACCCCGTCTCAGCCTCGCGCGTCCGCTGCACTCGCGCCGCCACAAGTCGTTGCGACGGCGCATCCCCCGCCGCCCGGCTCAGCGCCAGCTCATTCACCTGCCGCGCCAGCTCGTACCGATCCGTCTTGATCATCTCGTCGATCACCGGCAGCGCCTGCGCCACGAACATCAATCGCTCCTCCGGCGACCGCGCCGCCCGCCCCGCCGATGCCGCCGCCTCCGCCTTCATCTTGGGCGCGTCGATCCGATAAACCCGATCCGCCTCATCCACCGCCTTGCATGCCCCGTCGAGATCGCCCGCATCAGCCGCCATCTCCCGCGCCAGCACGAACAGCGCATACCGCGCCGCCGCATCCTTCCGCTCCGCCACCCCCGCCGCCAGTAGCTTCGCCGCCAGCGCCGAGCGTTCGTCCGGCCGCTTCGCCTTGCTCACATCGTCCGCGTAAACTTCGCGCACAAGCTTCGCCGCCGCCCGCTGCCCCTGCGCGTCAGGCGGCTCGGCCTTCTGATCCGCGCCTGCAACGGCCCCGACGAACATTCCCGTCAAAAACAAAGTCCCCAAGCACCGCCGCCAACGCATCGCGCCTCCCTGAAAGTGAAATGACTATCGTCAGACTCACCGAATCGTAATCGCCGCACGACGCGCGTACCAATCATGCAGTCGGCCGGTTTCACCGCGATTGCGACGCACTCCGATTAAAATCAATGGTATTTTGTTCTTGCGAAAATGCTGTGCCCGCTGGTATCTCTTCCGTTCCAATCTCGCCCGACCTGGGTCAATCGGGATTCCCTCAGGGCGGTTACCACACTTCTGGAATCCTGCAGGGAAGGATGATCATGGGTCAGTGTTCACAATTGGAGTCTCTGGAAAGTCGCACCCTGTTGTCCGGCGGCGGCGGCGTGCACAAGCCAGCGCCGCCCGTCGATTACGCCCCCCACTCAAAGATCGAGGGCAAATCCCTGGGCGAGTGGGGCAACGAGTGGTGGAAGTGGGCGTTCTCCTTCAAGACCGCCGATAATCCGCTCTTCGATCTCACCGGCGCAAAAGCCCCCGCCGGCGATGTCGGCAAAGTCTTCTTCCTCGCCGGCTTGATCACCCTAACACCCGGCCCCGGTGGCGTCTTCTCCGCCACGCGAAACATCGACCTCCCCTCCGGCACGCCGGTCTTCTTCCCCATCCTCAACGGCGAGCAGGACAACGTCGGCGTCGTACCGCCGCTACCCGTCGATCAACTACAGGCGCTGGTCAAGGCGAACATCGACGGCGTCAGCGAACTGCACGCATCGCTGGACGGCACGCCCATCGCCGACCTCTTCTCCCACCGCGAGGCCTCCCCCAAGGCATTCAGCTTCAATCTCCCCGCCACCGACAACCTCTACCAGTTCTTCGGCGCCGACGTCTCGGGCAAGATCTCGCCCGCCGTCGCCGACGGATATTGGGTCATGCTCAAATCGCTCTCGCCCGGCGACCACACCATCAACTTCGGCGGAACCAACGGCACGTTCCAACTCGACCTGACCTACCACATCCACGTCCTTCCCCGCGGCATCTACGAACGCCTGAACCCCGATGCAAAAGGAAAGTTCGGCACCAAGCCAATCAAGGATGATGACGACGATCACAAGGATCTTCGCGAATTTCTCGGATGTAATTGACCGCGCTGCAAACACCGGTGACGGTGTCCCGCGCTGCAGGCCAGGACACCGTCGCCGATTCCTTTCCACTTCACGGCAACGGTCGCGCCCCGCGCGTATACCCCGTAGAATCCACCACCGCCAGCCAATCAAAATCGCTCAAGCTCTGCGCCGTCAGCGGCCCATACGACGGATTCTTCGCGCTCCGCGACCGCACCGGAATCCCCGCAACCTCCGCCGCATCAAGCCCCTCGCCTCGATGCGTCGGAATCAACACGGTCGTTCCCGCGCCGCCGCGCCCCGCCATCAGCCGCGCCTCCAGCGACCCCGCCTCCGCCTCCCCAATCCCGTTCGCCTCCGACCTCCCCACCGCCGTTCCAATCACCGCGTACCGTCGCCCCAGCGTCTCATGTACCAGCGACCCCGCCGGCCACCACTCCCCCAGCATCGGCCACGCCATCTTGCTGCGCTGCAGGTGACCGTTGTGCGCGAACGCCAGCACCCGTCCGCCGCGCCCGCGCTCGCGCTCCACGATGTATGTGAGATTGTCTGCCATCAACGCATCGCGAACGCCCAGCCCATGCGCGTACCCCGCCTGCCGCGCCAGCGCCGCATGACAATTCAATAACTCCCGCGCTATCAGCGCATGTTGCAGCGCCTCGCCGTACTGCTCCCAGCTGCTCGCAGCGATCAGCCCGGGCCGCCGGATCCGCAATTCCGTAATCAGATCCTCCGTCGCGATCCGCAGCGCCACCGCATTAGGCGTAAGCCCCACCGCCTTCGACGGGTCCGCATAAACCGCCGTACTCTCCCACTCCGCATCCTGGCCCAACACCGCTTCGATTCGCTGCCGATGCGCCTCCCCAACCGCGCTCTCAACCGACGACAGATAATCCACCGCAAACAAGAGCACCTGCCGCGGGCTCGCATACCCCATCGGCGTCCCCGGAATATCAAACCCATAAAACCGCAACTTCACCCGATGCGAAGGATCAGCGTTATAAGCCCGCATCCACTCAACAAGCTCCCGATTCGCCTCCACCCGCCCAAACCCATGCCCGAACCCCGCCTCCTTAACATCCTCATAAGCGGCCGCCCCCGACCCCGAAATATATTCATCCACCAACCGTCCCTGCCCCAACCCGCTCTCGAGGGTAATCGCGCAATACCCATGCGCCTCCACCAACCGCTGAAACAGCCGATTCCGCAATAACAGGATCTCTTCCCCGCCATGCAGCGCCTCCCCAAAACCCAGCAACTCCACGGATTCGCCAAGCGAAGCAATCACCCGATCAACAGCAGAATTAAACGAATCGCCAGACCCCGCGGATATGGAAATCGCGTCCGCCGCAATCCAATCATCGATCGTCGAATGCATATCGGAAGTGTGGGGCAACCCATGCCGACGATCAAGCTGAATCAAGCAACATTGCGCATTCAGGACCCTCCGCGCGCACCCCCCCTGAAACAACAAAATCCCCCGCCACCCCCGCGATAACAGCGTCAATTCCAGCTTTTCTCCCCACCGCTGCGCAAACGTGGTCCCAAACGCGCATCACCGCCAGTAAGAGAGAGGCCCAACATGCGCAAGCACGCCGACGACAACCCGAAACCCCGATGCACGAAAATGCACGAGGATGCACGGCCTCAGCAATCCACAACGCCCCACAGCCCCACGCACAAGCGCGCCGGCGCAAAACGAAGCCAACTTCCCCCTCCGCGGCTCCGCATCTCCGCGTCACATTCCCGCCAACCGCACACCGCGCGCCGGCGCAAATCAAACCCAACGGCCCCACCCTCAGATCGCGATGCGACCAAATGCAACCAAATGCGACATTTTCCGAGAAACGCGAAATCCCACCCGCCCATCTTAACACCGCCACCCGTGAGCATCTCTTCGCCACCCGCGCCCAACGCCGCGCCACAAAAACCCACAACGCGCCACAACCCGCGCGCGCCGGCGCATCTATGAGCAATCCGTTGTCAAGCGAGCGAACGTTTTTATGAAACGGGCTGTTCCAAGCATCTATCCGGCATCATCCCGCGGGACGTGCCATTTAATAAGTTCGGGGCCGGCCGCCATTCAA
>JAQGHM010000282.1 GCA_028291615.1 Phycisphaerales bacterium
GCGCCGGCGCAAAACGAACCCAACACTTCCGCCCCAACACCAGTGCACAAATCTGCACGAGAATGCACGGTTCCCGCAAATCGCGAATTTTCCCCCGCCCAGCTTAACACCCCACCCGCCCCCCCCACCCTCTTCATGTTTCACGTCTTCATGTTTCACTCCCTGCTTCAACCCCTCAGTGCTCTCCGTGTCCTCAAGTGGCGAAGCTCTTCTTCGTGCCCTTAGTGAACTTCGTGGTTCCCCCTCCCGCCGACTTGCATCACTCATGCCGCAGCGCTTCGATCGGGCTCATCCGCGCGGCCATCATTGCCGGGTAGAGCCCGAAGCCGATGCCAATCAACCCACTGACGACGAAGCTGCCGATGACGGACCAACTCGCGACGCTGGTGCGGTAGGTGGCGTCGGTGGCGTACTTCACCACGGTCGGAAGCGCCTTGGCAACGCCGACGCCCCCCGCGATGCCGATCAGGCCGCCGGACAGGGAGAGGACGGTCGTCTCAACCAGGAATTGCAGCGTAATATCGCGGCGCTTGGCGCCCAAGGCACGGCGGATTCCGATCTCCTTGGTGCGCTCGGTAACCGAGGCGAGCATGATGTTCATGATGCCGATGCCGCCGACCACCAGCGAGACGCCGGCGGTGCCGCCCATGATAAAGTTGAACATGCGGTTGAGCTGTTCGGCCTGGCGAAGGATCTGGATCGGGGCCTTCACCTCATAGTCGAACTGCGGGTGCTCGCTGCGGACGGTGTTCTCCGCGATGGCGGCGATGTCTTCGACGTAGCGGACGTTGGTGACGCGCAGCCAGACTTCAGAGAGCTCGATCTGCTTGCGCTCAAACCCGCCCGGCTTGGGGGTGCTGATCGAATCGCCGAAGGTGTCCTCGGCAACGCAAAGGGGGAAGTAAATGTCCTGGTCGAGGTTGCGGCCGATCATCGTTCCGGCGGCGGAGCCATCGGGGCGCAGGCCCGTCGGCGCGAGCACGCCGACGATGGTCAGCAGGACCGTCGAGCGGCCGGGAACGCCGACGATGATGGTTTGTTCGAGTGGATCGGAATAGGGGAAGAGTTGCTGCGCCGCCATCGAGCCCATGACGCAGACGTGAGCGTTCTCGTTGTAATCGACGGTGTTGAAATAGCGGCCGCGGTCCAGCTCGAGGTTCATGACCGAAAACGCCTCGGGCGTGGTACCGATCGCCTTGGCGGTGGCGCGGACGTCGCCGCGCGTCACGCGCTGCTCGGTGTCGCGCAGCGGCACGATCGATTCGAGTTGCGGCAGGGTCTTGAGGCGGGCAAAATCCTTCCGCTTGAGGCCATAGTCGAGCACGCGCTGGGTCTTTTGGCTGGCGTCAGTGCTCTGCGGCGGCGGCACCGAGCGCACGAGGACGTTGGTCGCCCCGAGCTGCTCCATCTGCTCCATGGCCGCCTGCTTGGCGCCCTCGCCGATGGCGACCATGACGATCACCGCCAGCACGCCAAGGATGATCCCCAGCGCGGTCAGCAGGCTCCGCAGCTTGTGGAGGCGAAGGTTTTTAAGCCCGAGCACGAAGGTTTCGAGGACGAATCGCAGCATTAGGTTGACAGCTTCACAGCGGGGGGGGTCAAATGGAACGACTATGGCTGAGACACTTTTCCAGAAGATCATCGCCCGGCAGATCCCCGCCAAGATCGCCTACGAGGATGACCAGTATATCGCAATCCACGACATCGGGCCGCAAGCGCCCGTGCACATTCTGGTCATCCCCAAGAGAGTAATCCCTACGCTCAACGATGTTGAAGAGGGGGACCGGGAACTGATCGGCGGGATGTTCGGGGTGGCCAAGCGGGTGATGAGCGAGCTGGGTCACACGGACTACCGCACGGTCTTCAATTGCGGGGCGGGGGCACAGCAAACGGTGTTTCACCTGCACCTGCACGTGCTGGCTGGGCGGGCGTTTACCTGGCCGCCGGGGTGAAAAAAAGAAGACCGCGGCAGTTACGCACGCGGTCTTCCGGAGGGGAGAAAATGCGCCATTAGCGCTTTGCTGTTGAGGTTATCTATCTTATCCTAACTTCCCAGAGTCGCGAGTCAAGAATTGATTACGGCTGACAGTTCAACGCCCGGTGATGTTAGAAATCGGCCGCCTAAGCACTGAAACTGTAGTCCAAATTGAATTAACCGCAAAATGTTGCGGAAGCTTGGTCACCGCGGCAGATCCGCCAGCGCCGCCACTGCGGACCGGATCTTTTCAGTCGCAGTGTCGAGCGCCTCGCGACCCTCGGCGTCCGACTTCAACTGCACGGGCGGCCCAAATGCGAGGGTTACCTGATTGGGGAGCAATATCCCCTCCATCATCCCCTTGCCGCGCTGGCTGCCGTCCAGATAGGCCGGGTAGACCGGCGCCCCGCTTTTGAGCGCCAGGAGGGCAACGCCCGTCTGAAACTCGAGCAGTTTTGAAGTGGTTTCGATGCGTCCTTCCGGGAACACGCCAAGGATCTTGCCGTCCTTGAGTGCGCGGAGTGCAGCCCGGGTGGCGGCCATGTCGCGGCCGCTGCGTTCCACCAGGATCGGTTCGATCGCATTGAGGAACCAACGGATGGGCAGGAGGTTGTATTCCTTGGCCATCATCCACGTGATCACGCGCGGCACGGCGGCCTGCAGGAGGACCGGGTCGAGGCTGCTGGTGTGATTGCAGACGAGAATCGCGCCGCCAACGGGCGGCAGCGGGCAGGGGGTCAGCAGCTTGAGGTCATGGAAGAGGGTGCAAAACGTGCGAACGAACGGGTGGGCGGCCCGCACGATCAGGCGGCGTTCGATCTCGTCAACGGTTCCACGGCGTTCGATCACGGAGGAGGGAAATACCGGAAGCCGCACGGGAGTGCCAGAGGCGATGCGCGGATCAAGGCCAAGTCCTGATGAATGCCCGCGGCACCATGCCCGATTGCCCGGTTTACCATGGTGCGTGCAAGAAAATGCCCTGAGATAGCAACATTCTCTTGCGTCGGCGCTGAATCTGCTGGTATAGCAACGGTTGCGGAGAATCTGTTTTGATCGACCGGAGGGTTTTTCATGCGGCGAATCACGTGGTTAGCGGCAAGCGTCCTCAGCGCTGCCATCGGCTGGGCCGGGTCGGCGGGGGCGGCGGTCATGCCGTTCAGTGACAACTTCGACGCTGACACCGTCGGCGCGACAACGATCCCGAACTTCACCACCGGCGGCACGGCGATCTACAGCATCGTGCAGCAGTCTGCGGGCGACAACGCGCTACAGGGGGCTTCCAATACTAACAGCGGCTCGGAGGGGATCAGCTTCAGCAACGCCGCCGGTAACCCCGTCACCCTTACGAGTGACGCGCGGCTGACGGGCCTGGTGAACGGCGGCACGGGCGCCGCGGCGAACTTCGGGTTTGGACTGTTCGGCGGCACGGCGGATTTCAGCACGGGCAGCCAATATCGCGTGCTGCTGGGGACGATCGGAACCGTCGGCACGCTGTCGATCGTTCGCAACGGCACCAACGTCACCGGCACGATCAGCGGAAGCGCGCTGACGATCGCCGCCGGCACCGACTACACGCTGAGCGTGACCGCGACGCCCAGCGCAAATAACACGCTGGCGTTCCACGCGACCGCGAGCGACGGCACGCGCACCACGGTGTTCGACTACATCGACTCCGCGCCGCTAACCGGCACGTTCTTCGGATACCGCACCGCGACGGCGGCAGCGGGGACATCGGAGACGGTGCAGTACGATAACTTCAGCGCCACGCTAACGCCCGAGCCGGCGTCGCTGGCGCTGATCGGGTTGGGCGGGCTCGCGCTGGTGCGTCGCCGCCGGTGTCGCTGCGACTGACGCTCCTCTTCTTCGCTTGATTGTTCACGTTCGGGCCACCGCGTGCGCCCCGGGGTTTTTCGTTTCGCACCTCCGGCGGTAACATGTCCGCCATGCAGACCCTCGACTCGCTCAAGCAGCGTTTTGGTTCCTCCGACGATCGAATTCGTTTCGAGGCGGGAGAAGGAGGGCTGACGCGCGTGGTGCTTAAAACCCCTCGATCAGAAGGGCACGTTTACCTGCACGGTGCCCACGTGACGCACTTCGCCAAGGCGGGCGAAAAGCCGGTGCTCTTCATGAGCAAGCAAAGTCTGTTCAAGCCGGACAAGGCGATCCGCGGCGGCGTGCCGATCTGCTTCCCGTGGTTCGGCCCGCGCGCGGGACATCCGGAATCGCCGATGCACGGCTTTGCACGCACCAGCGAGTGGGACGTGGAATCGGCGTCGGCGGAGGGTGATCGCACGACGCTGGTCCTGTCGCTGCGGTCTTCGCCTGAGACGCTTAAGCTGTGGCCGCACGAGTTCGCCGCCCGCTATACGGTGACCGTCGCCGACACCCTGACGATGGCGCTGGAGGTAGCCAACACGGGGCAGGGCGAGCTGAATTTCGAAGAAGCGCTGCATACGTACTTCACGGTTTCCAACGCGAAAGACATCACCATCGAGGGCCTCGCCGGCGTCGATTACATCGACAAGACCGACAGCCTCGCGGTCAAAACGCAGGGCGGCAAGCCGATGAAGATCGCCGAGGAAACCGATCGCATTTACCTTCCCACCACCTCCGCCAATACCGTGCGCGACCCCGGCCTGCGCCGGCGCATCGTCAACACCAAGCAGAACTCCGACACCACCGTGATCTGGAATCCGTGGAGTGCCAAAGCCAAGGCCATGGCCGACTTCGGCGACGATGAGTGGCTGAACATGGTGTGTATCGAGACGTGCAACGTGAACAAGCACGCGGTGACGCTGGCGGCGGGCCGCTCGCACACGATGACGGCCACCGTCTCCACGCAACCGCTCTAAATTGGGTGCTATGTCCCAACCGGTGGCATTAATCACAGGCGCGTCGCGCGGAATCGGCCGTGCGACAGCAATTGCACTTGCGAAGTTGGGCTATGGCCTGGCGCTGGTCGCACGAGGCCGCGCAGATCTTGAAGAAACCGCGCGTCTCGCGAACGCGACCGACGCACTTCTCCTCCCCGCCGACGTGACCGATCCGACACAGGTGCGCAACCTTATCCACGAAACCATCACCCGCTTCGGCCGCCTCGACGCCGTCGTCAACATTGCCGGCCTCGCGCCGGTCCGCCGCATCGAAGAGATGACCGTCGAAGAATGGCGGGCCGTCATCGATACCAATCTCTCGGCCGTTTTTTACGTCACGAAATACGCCTGGCCCCACCTGCGAATCTCCGCCGCAGAAGGCCGCCAGCCCGCCATCGTCAACGTCTCCTCCCTCGCCTCGCGCGACCCGTTCCCCGGCTTCGCCGCCTACGGCGCCGCCAAGGCTGGGCTCAACATCTTCGACCTTGTCGCCGCCCGCGAAGGTCAGGCCGATGGCATCGCCGTCCACACCATCGCGCCCGGCGCGGTGGAAACCGAGATGTTCCGCCAATTGATGACGCCCGCGCAGTATCCGCCGGAAAAGACGCTTGCCCCCGATGAGGTCGCCGACGTGATCGCGCAATGCGTCACCGGCCAATTGCGTCACACCCGCGGCGAGGTAATCTACCTGCACAAGACGCTCTGAACCGCGGTGTGTCGAGTGCCCCCGAAACTTTGCGCACCGCCGCGCGTCTCTTTCAAGGGGAGAATTGCACCCCTCTGCCGGGAGCTTTGGAAAATGAAGTTCTATCGAGTCGCGTCGTTCTCGCTCGTCTGTTCCTTCGCCCTCGCCTCGGTCGCCGCCGCCCGCCAGCGCATGATCAACAACGCCCCGGCAGGCGCCGGCGGCATGGTCAACCTCCCGTACCAGGTCCAGGACAACCAGGGCACTACGTGGATGCTCTACGGCTCGGGCTGGCTGCAACAGCAGGGGAACATGCCGGTTTACTCGCAGGCTGCCATCCTCTCGATCAATCAGAACCAGCCGACGATGAACGTCAACCAAGCCCGGCTCGACGCCAAGACCGGCGAGGTCATCTTCGAGAACATGCCCTGCATGAACACGATGGTCACGCGGCGGATCAAGCTCGACAAAGACGCTGGGGTCGCGCGCTACATCGACGTTATCAAGAACACGCAGAATGCTGAACAAACTGTGCAATTGATGATCCAGTCCAACACCAACTACGGCGTCAGCTCCGCCCAGATGGTCCCGGACCCCAAGCGCAAGGACAACAACCTCGCCTGGGTCGCGCAAACGTCGGGCAACCGCACCGTCGTCGAGCTTTTCTCCGGCAAGGGGACCAAGCAGCCGTTCACCATCGCCTACCAGCAGGGCAACTCGCAGGTGATGGCCAACATGTCGCTGGTCCTGCCGGCGAACAAAGAAGTTGCCGTGATGCACTTCCACACCACCAGCCCCGATCCGGTGTCGGGCGTGAAATGGGTGCAGTCGATCAAGGAATCGCAGTTGATGAAGGACATTCCGCCCGCGCTGCGGAAGCTGATCGTCAACTTCAACAACGGCCAGTCGTTCATCGGCGACTACGAGATCCTCCGCGGCGACGTGTTCGACGTCGTTGAGCTTCGCACCGGGGATCAATATCGCGGCACCGTCAAGGAACCGTCTTTCAAGCTCACCACGTTTTACGGGCCCGTCGAGCTGCCGGTGGACAAGGTGATCGGCCTGATCAACGTCGGCGAATTCCGTCCACGCCAACTGGTGGTGACGGCCGACGGTGAAATCTTCGGCGGAAAGCTGGAGAAAGATACGATCGCGATGGAACTGTCATCCGGGCAGGTCACGCAGGTGCCGCTGGCGCAGATCAGCCGCCTGGGATATCGCAAGCGCTCCGGCGAGCCCGAAGAGTGGACGTTCGACAAGCCGCTCGTCCTGATGCGCAGCGGCGATCGCATGGGCGTGCAGTTGCCGACGTTCGACATCGACGTCGCCACGCGCTACGGCCAGCTCAAGCTCAAGCCCGCCGCCGTCGCCGCGGTCTCGTTCGCCAATGAAGAACACGGCATCCACGAAGTGTTCTTGTCGGACGGCAGCAAGTTCGCCGGTCTGGTCACCGCCGATCGCTTCGACATGAAGCTCTCGACCGGCGGCAAGGATACGCCGGTGACGTTCCCCTGCAGCGCGATCTCGCGCCTGCAACTCAACCCGCGGACGGCCGAGCTGGACGAATACACGCCGACGCTGAGCTTGACCAACGAAGATCAACTCGTAGGCGTCCTCGCAGGAAAGCTGAAGCTGGAGACGGCCTTTGATACCTTGAACCTTGAAGCCGCGCAGATCAAAACCCTGCGCCATGCCAAGGGCTCGATGCAGGACGTGCAGGTGACCTTGTGGGACGAGACGACCGTCTCCGGCCAACTCAGCGAAACCGAATTGACCTGCAACCTCCGCTGCGGCGTCGCCATGCGCGTGCCGGTGGCGCTGGTCGAGGAATACAACCAGCCGTCGCCGCAGCCGAGCGATGCGCTGATCAAGAAGGTCAAAGATTTCGTCGCCGAACTGAATGCGGATGATTGGAAGGCCCGCGACCGCGCCGAAACGCAACTGGTCGGCATGGGCCCGGTCGTTATCGGGACGCTCAAGCAACTGCGCGGCGGCCAAAACCCCGAGGCACAGCAGCGCATCGATTCGGTGCTGAAACAGTTGGGCAAACAGGCGGAAAGCGCAAAGCCGTCAACGGGAGCGGCGCCCGGCGCAGTCCCCGGCGGCGCCGACGCTGGTCAGCAGCATCCGGTCCCCGATCCAGTGGCAATCCCGCAGGTCGAGGTCATCAATGGGCCGGTCGGTCGGTGAAGTTCAATCGTCATCCTGAGCTTGCGAAGGATCTAGCCGGCAGTAAAAGTCAGTCTAGTTTTCAGCCAGGTCCTTCGGTCGTTGAACTCCCTTCAGGATGACAGTGAATGGCGCGCGGAGAAGTTTTATGTTGCGACCGTCCCTCCTCGCCACTCTCACCTTCGCCGCCTGGCTGTGCTCCGCCGCGCCGCTCGAAGCTCAGAACCAGCCGGTCCCACTCCCCTACGTCTTCCACGACGATCGCGGCTCCAATTGGGATGTGATGTACGACGGCTCGATCGGCGACGGAGGCAATGACCTCTATGACGGCGGTGGCCGCCTCTTCGTCAACAACAGCGCGCAGTACCAGTCCCCCACCCAACTGGCGACGCTGGATTCGCTGCACAACGAGCTGACCTTCCCCCCGCAGCCGATCGCGGGCCTGAACATTTCCCGCTGCGTGGCGGTGCTCCCGTCGCTCAGCACGGTCCGCTTTACCGAAGTCCTGGAAAACCCGACCGACACCTCCATCAAGGTGCAACTCCGCTGCTACTTCAACATGGGCGGCTCCGTGCAGCAGGCCGAGCCGCTGGTCGACGAGCACAAGCCGCGCCAGCCGGTCGGCTACGCGATCAGCGACCAGAACAATGCCGTCGCGATGATTGCCGCCGGGCGCAGTTCCAAGATGCCAGTTCGTTTCAATTACCGCATCAACGACGACAACGTGGACATCTTCTACGACATTGAGGTTCCAGCGCGGCAGACGGTGGCGGTCGTCCATTGCCAGCTTCGCCGCCAGAACGCCAGCGCGGCCGCCAACGCGTGGAAGGACCTCAAGGAAAAGGAATTGCTCAAGGACATGCCCCGCGACCTGCGCCGGCGCGTCGTCAACTTCCCGACCGGCGACGGTTACGTCGGTGACCGCGAGATCCTTCGCGGGGACGCGCTCGACATCGTCGAACTGCGCGGCGGCGACACCTACCGCGGCACGGTCAAGGTTGATCGCTTCCATCTCCAGACCCTTTACGGCCCGATCGTCTTGCCGGCGGAAAAAGTCGTCGGCCTGCTGAACGTCGGCCTCTTCCGGCCGACGCAATTGCTGGTCACCAGCGAGGGAGAAGTTTTCGGCGGCCGCCTCGACGTTGACTCGATCAAACTGCAATTGACCAGCGGGCAGATCACCTCGATCCCCTTGTCGCAGGTCACCCGACTCGGTTTTCGCAAGCGGCCGGGCGAGCCCGAAGAGTGGAACTTCGAGAGCAAGTCGATGGCCCATCTTAGCGGCGGCGAGCGCATGCGCGTCCGCCTGCCGGGGACCGACTTCAACCTCGCGACGCCGTCCGGACCGATCCGCTTGAATCCGTCAGTCGTGGCGTCGATCGTCTTCCAAGGCGAACAAAACAACGTCCCTGAAGTGCACCTGACCGACGGAAGCCGTCTCTCCGCGCTCCTCGGCACAAGCTGGTTCGACATGGCGCTGGTTGGCCTGGGCAGCGAGCAGCGGGCGCGCATCCCCGCAGCGGCGCTGCAGCGCTTCAACTTCGCCCCCGAACCCGAGACCGATCCGCTGACGCCCAGCTTCACGCTGTCGAATCACGACCGCCTCGTCGGCGCGCTGGGCGGAACGATGTCTCTGGAGACCCCATTCGACACGCTCCACGTCGAAGGCCCGCAGGTCAAGGCATTGACTCACACCCGCGCCGGCGAGCACGACGTGCAGATCACGCTCTGGGATGATTCCACTCTAAGCGGCCGCCTCGTCGAGTCGCACGTGACCTGCCTGCTCAAATGCGGCGTGATCATCCGCGTCCCGATTGCGCTGGTCGAAAGTTACACCCAGCCCCTACCGCTCCCCAGCCCGCCGATGATCGAGCGAATCAAGCGAATCGCGCGCGAACTGGACGCCGACGACTGG
The DNA here is from genome assembly GCA_028291615.1 of Phycisphaerales bacterium. Taxonomy (GTDB): domain Bacteria; phylum Planctomycetota; class Phycisphaerae; order Tepidisphaerales; family Tepidisphaeraceae; genus RYN-433. Next base: position 9,618 of record JAQGHM010000282.1, read on the forward strand.
AAGATCCGCGATCAGGCGCAAACCCAGATCCTCGCCATCGGCCCCCCGGCGATGTCGGTGCTGAGGCAGATCCAGCCCACCTCCCCCGCCGAAGCGGCGCAGCGCATCGAGTTGATCATCCAGCGCTTGTCGAGTGAGTTGGACCAGTCCGGCGGCAGTTCGACCGGCGCCAGCGTCCCCATCGAAGGCGCGAACGGAAACGGCATGCCCATGTTCCTGCGTTAGCGCGCGGAACTATGCTCAGTTAGATCCAAGCCGCCGTCTCGGTGTCGTCGTCGTGGTGGTTGTCGTCAACGGCCCTTCAGCGGCGGCATGAGTCAGGCAGGAAATCCTGCGCGCCATGTTCCGGACATCGGACGTGTTCGACAGGATCTCCAAGGCCTTCTCGAGGCTTTCGAGTTCCTCCTTGCTGATCAGGACGCACGTACCCTGGCCGTCACGGATTTCGACGCGCCCGCGGGCGCGGCAGACGTTCTGATGAAGTTGGCTAAAGCGATCCTGGACTTGGTCAATCGATATGAATGTGAAACTGGATTCGTCGGGCATAAAACATACTCCCGCGACAATCATCTTCCCGGACGCGTGTCGCAATAACTCGTAGGACAGGCGGTTGGTGTTGCTGTCCTCTGAGATTGGGTATGTCCGCCGAGCCCCTGAGGTTCGCGCGCGCGGGGAGAATTAACCCCCACTTGTGACGCCTATCACCCTTAGAACCCGCGGTCAGACTTTGGCACGGAACTGTACGCCGATCTCGTGCCGGCCGTTGCTCACCTCGCGCACCCGTACCACCTCGCAAAGGTAGGTGACCAGGCCGCTGGGGCTTTGCAGGTCGATCCGCCCGTTTTGCCCGACCGACAGCGCGTCGCGGAGCAGGAACGAGATGCCGCTGAGTGAAAGGTCCCGGGTCAGCACCTCGTGGGCCGTCCCCGCCAATGGGCCGTCAAGTACGGTAAGTGTTCCCTTGGTCTGCACCGGGCGCCGGTTCTCACCGCGGCGGTCGCGGTCGAGCATCACGGGCGTGACGGTGGTAGTGGCGGCGGGGGTGGCAGGGGTGATCGAGGCGGGGGAGTCGATCGAGGCGTCCGTGTTGACGTTCATTTGTAATGACTATCGACCGCGCGAATTGAAATCCTTCAATTAGCGATTCACGCCGCCTGCTTCGGCTTACCCGATGGGGATGATTCCGTCGACTTGGGCGTAGTCGGTGTGTCACTTTGCTCCGCCCGTGCTTCCGCCGGCGACGCCTCCGCATTAGTTTGCGCTTCGATATACGGGCTGCGGATCTTCCCCACGAATTTCTCCACCGCCCGCGAAAACGGCAGCACCACGGATATGGACTCCGGCAACACCGACGCCGCCACCCCATCGGCGATCGTCGGCCGTTCTTTCATCATCTGCGCCAGCAATTCCTCAAATTTCCACTGCGGAACCCACTCTTCCCCGAACCGTGCGAACGGTCCCGAGACGTAATTGACATCAATCAGCTTGAAGCCACGCTCCTTCAGCCTGAGCAGCGTCTGACCATACACCGCCATTCCCGCATTGCTGACGTGGTGGAAGACCGAGTCGATGCTCATGATCGATCCCATCTGCAGGCCGAACGCGCCGGCGACAAGCTTGTCGCCGTCCCACGCTTCGAAGCTGTGGGCAAATCCCAAGTTATGCAGCGCGCAGTAACCGCGAAAAAGCTCTTCGCGAATCCAAGTCTTCCCCTCGCGCTTCAGATCCGCGCAGGCCCGAACCACCTGGTCAAAGGCGGTGTCGAATTTAATCGTGAACTTTGGCTGCAGGATGTACTTCAGGTGCTGCGACTTTCTGGGGAGCTGGATTTTGTCCAGCCACTGGATGCCACGGTGTTTGCGCTTGATCCAGGCGACCTCGCCGTTCCCGCCGTTGACCCAGTCCGGCATCCGACCGTGGGCGTAATGCCATAGGGTGTGCCAGGGGTTGTCGGAGACATTACGGGACGGCCAAAACAGCATGGGTTAGCGCTCCTCCTAACAGCATCGGCGAATGCTAACCCTGCGTTTACTTAAGTGGAGCGGGTGATTCACCCACACACTAGATCCATTGATCGCGGATCATCTTGAGCTGCCGGTAATCCTCTTCGTTAAACCATTCCGGGTTGTATTCGAAGGGAACCAGGCGGCCGAAAAAAAGCTCCGCATCCTCCATGATCTTGTCACGGGTCTGCCCCATTTGCAGGCGGGCGGCGTAGTTGTCATCCTCGGTGCTGGCGAGGCGCAACGCCTCCTGACCGGCATGCTGCCGTACCAGTTCCGCGAGTTGGCGGTAGAACATCCAGACTTCGTCATCGGGAAACGGCGGCGGCTGACAATGCCGCTTGAGAGCGTGCGTGAGATATCGCAGCTTCTGCTCCCACGTCAGGTTAGGAGCCATGGCGAGCGTCACATATTGGCCGACTTTGTAGGCTTCGTGCGCGAAGGTATCGCCCGCCTTATCGGCGCGGTGGACCATCTTGGCGTAGTAGGTCTCGGGCCGACCGATCTCCGGCATGGGGGGAAAGACGCGGGTCGGCATGTCGATCGGCTCCGTTGAGGACCAATCCGTTTCCCCCCGGGAACAGGTACGAAGTGAACGCCGCAATGGCGACGGCTCGTATTTTACAACGTTTGGCCATTGGTTTCACGACAATTCCCGAAACCGTGGCCTGGCGATCAGCCAACGGGTTTTGGCACGACTTGATTTCGGTCACCCGATACAATCCTGGCCGAATTGCGGCATTAGGTGTCAGGACAAACGGATACACGTGATTATGAACGATCGGCAACGCATGCGGGCAATACGGCTGGCGGGAGCCGCGGCAATCGGGCTCTCAGCGTGCGGTGGAACCGGCCTTCGAGCCGAATCAATGCTCTCCGGCGATCGGGGCGTCGGCATCGAGCGGGCGTTGTCGCTTGGCGAGTTCGCCTTCGAGCATGACGGCGTGCTGGGAACGTCGATGGAGTTGATCGTGCAGTCGCCGCGCGCCGCCGACGCTACGGAGTGTGAACGGTGCGTGCTGGCGGAGATCGAGCGGCTGCGCGGCATCCTCAGCTCGTATGACCCGGCCAGCGAGATCCGCCGGGCGATGGCGGGGGGCGCGGTCGAATCGATCGAGCTCGCGGAGGTGCTCTACGCCTACGCACTCTGGGCGGCACGGACCGGCGGGGCGATCGAGTTGAACATGGCGGGCGTGATCGCCTGCTGGAAGAGCGCGGCGGCGGAGGGGCGGCTGCCAGCGCATGCGGAACTGCGGCGAGCCTTAACGCCGACGCGGGCTTGGAACGTCGACGCGCTGGGCAAGGGATACGTCATCGATCGCGCGGTCGCGGTGGCGCGCGAGGTCGCGCCGGCGGGGTTGCTGAACATCGGTGGCGACATCCGCGCCTGGGGGAACACCGCTTGGCCGGTGGCGATCGCCGATCCGGCGCAGCCGGCGGAAAACGCGGCCCCGCTGGCGACGTTTCTGCTGCGCGACGCGGCGGTGGCGACCAGTGGCGGATACGCGCGGTTTTCCAATGTCGGCGGCCGCCGCTACTCGCA
>JAQGHM010000325.1 GCA_028291615.1 Phycisphaerales bacterium
CGGCAAACCCAAGAAGGTCGCGCTGGTCGCGTGCATGCGCAAGATGGTCAACCATCTGACGATGCTGCTGGCCGAACCGGCGGAGGGTTGATGGAATCTGCTTGATTTTTAAGACAGTCGCTCTCCCACAAGCGGCGAGCGTTGTTGCGCGAAGGGATGGTCGCGCGCGCTTGCGGGAGAGGGGGCCGGAAGCAGGTTACTTCTTCTGCTGCGACTTGAAGTTTCCGATGGAGACTTCCCGCGCGTACTCCAGCTTGAACTGGTACGTCACTTCCTTGGCCTTTTCGCCGGTCATGCCCGGTTCGATCGTCAGGTCCCAGCGGAGGAGGTTGTCCGGGCGTTCGTCTCGCGTGTAACCCGGGTCCTGGCTCAGCTCGGGCGACGTCTTGATCAAGCTAACGCCCACCGCTTCGGCGTCGGCTTTGGGCAGACGGTCCCAGAGTTGCAGCTTGACCGGCGTGGTCTTGTAGCTGGTGACGCGCAGGCGATAGTCGTAAGCATAGACCTGATTGGCGCCTTGCAGCGTGCGCGTCTTGTTGACCATGGTGCGCGCAACCTGGAGCTGCGGATCGACGCCGAAGCCGGCGACGAATTGTTCGCCTATCGCGACCAGCGGCAGCGTCATGCGGCCGACGAAATCCTTGCCGACGTACATGGTGGCTTCGCCGGGAAGGAGGACGTACTCGCTCTTGTTGGTGAGGTTCGCCTGGCGGTAAACGTGCGGGGTGAGTACGGGGACGGCCTTATAAAAGTACTCCGGGGCCAGCTCGATGCGTGCGACTTCGATGAGTTGTTCGTCGTTGCGCGAGGGAACGGTCAGCTTGCTCTTGAGGTGGTAGATGACGCTGGGGCCGTCGCGCGGGCCTGGGGGGATGGCCGCAAGCTTATTGTTGAAATCGAGGGCGACGGGGTTGAGCAGTTCTTCGGTTTGTTCCAGGGCGGCGGCCTCGTTGATGATGGTGCCGCCGACGTAACTGTTGTTGCCGTTGAGCTCCCTCTGGGCCTGCGCGCGGAGCTGTTGCGACTGATCATAGTTGGCGCGGCCGAGGGTGAGGCTGCCTGGCCCATTGGGTGCGCTCCCAGCTTGCCCCATGCCGCCGGCGCGCTTGTTCACCGTGATGTCGAGCGCGAGCAGCTCGGGCGGGGCGGCGTTGAGCATCGGCTGCGCCGTCGAGAGGATCATGTCCGCGCCGATCCAGTCTTCGCCGCTCTGCTGCTCGATGGCGGCGAGATACTCGAGCTGCACCGCATCCTTGTCCGCGCCGGCGCGCAGCTTGTATCGCGGCTTCCAGGTCGCGGCGCCGACGAGGTAGTTGAGGTTCACTTTGCCGGCGGCATTGTTCGCCTTATCGACGACGATCACGGCATCGCGCTCCGTCCGACTCGCCCCCGCCGAAAGCTCATTGAGCTGCCGGTTGGCGAACGCGATCGCTTCCTGATTGATCTGCTGTTGCTGCTGGAGTTCAACCTGCCGCTTGGCGATCTCCTCGCGGCCGGACATGACGTATTTGCTCAGCGTGATCGTCGTCTCGCCGTTGAGCATCCCCTTTTCGGCGAGCGTCTGCATGGTGGCGGCGGTGAACTGTTCGAGCTTGCCGACGAAGAGGAGATTCTGCTCGGCGACCTGCGTCTCCTTCAGCATCCGCTGATGGTCGGTTTCCAACTTCTTGATCTGTTCCTGGAGGGCGCGGACTTCGGCGCGGGTATCTTCCTTCACGGCGCGGGTGCGGTAGCGGGTGGAAAGGATGCGCAGGCCGTCGGTGGCTTCGGTGTAGAGGGAGCTATCGATCGTCTGCGGCGGCAGTGGGCTAACGACCACTTCCACCAGCCCCTGCCCCGCGGGCACTTCAACCTCGCGCGTGACCAGCGCGGTGCCTTGATAAACGGTGACGAGGACGACCCTGCTGGGCGCGGTCGTCGGCGCCTTTGCAGCGATCGGCTGGGCCGGCGCCGTGGCGGGACTGGTGGTCGCCGGCCTCACCTGCGCGAAGCAGACGGTGGCGAAGAGCAAGGTTGACGCGACGGTCGCTTTCCACATGGCGGGCTCCAAATGAGAACGCCGCGGGGACGTGCCTAACTGGCAAGTCCCCGCGGCGATCCGGGTTTTGAAAAGGAATGGTTTGTGTTATTCGGCGGCGGTCTTCTTGCCGGCATGGCCGCAGGTTTCGAACGCAGCATGCTGAAGCAGCGTGGCGTCGCTTTCGCTCAGGTCGACCAGCACCTTGCCCGCGGCATTGCGGATCGTGCGCGGAAGGCCCTCGGGGCTGCGGCCGAAGAATGTTTCGTAGAAGACGCATGCGTTCAGGTACGAGCCGGCTGGGGTCGGATGACTCAGGTCGGCGATGTGAAGCGACAGGTCGGGCTTGACCTTAAGAGCGGCCTGCCACGCGAGGCCCGCCGGCGCGACCAGCGCCGTGACTTCCTTCGCGATGCCGATGTAGGCGGCGTCAATGCCGCTCTGCATCTCCGGACGATTTTTGCGGGCCCATGTTTCATAAAAGACCGTCTTGGCGCCGATCTTGTCGATCTCGGCGTCGAAGCGCTTGGCATAGGCGTACATCTTTTCGCGATCCTGCAGGGGCCGCAGGCTGTGCTCCTGGAGCACCACGAAATCCCAACCGCCCTTGCGGATCTCGGCCAGCGCCTTGCCGTCGGCCCAGTGGCCTTCGAGCGTCTGGCCGCCCTTGGTCACTTCGACGAATTCGAGCCGGCGTCCGCCCTTCACCGCAGCGGCGAGCGATTGCACCAGCGTGCCCATGCCGCCGTTGAAGAACGTGTAGCTGTTGCCGATGAAGAGCACCCGCAGCGGCTTTTTGGCCGCCGTGTTCAGCGCGGGCACGGTGATGCGCGAGACGCCGGCGGTGGTAGACGGACGCGTCGTTGGAAGCGTAATGGTCTCGCCCGCCCAAACGTGGACCGAGACCAGGCTCAACAACACCAGACCGCAAGTAAAGCGACCTTTCCGGGACAGGAGCATCTTCAAGTTCCTCGTGCACGGGGTTGAACGTTATCACACCGACCGCCGGACCGGTGTAACTCGCCTGTAACTACTCCGGTCGCACCTATTTGTTTGAACAGGTTTTTTAGATGGGCGATTCGGGTGAGTTTGTCGAATTGACTTCGCAGGGTGATACATCCATAACGTCTGGCATATGTCCGAGGTTCGGCTCAACAATCCCTTGCACGCGCTTCACGCCCAGACAGCGGCGGAATTCCAGTCCTATGCAGAGCTTGAGATCGTCTCGACGTTCGGCCAACCCGAGGCGGAGTACTCCGCAATCCGCAAGGCCGCCGCCCTGATGGACCTGCCCCAGCGAGGCGTGCTCGAGCTAACGGGAAAGGATCGCCTCGCATTCTTAAACAACCTCCTGACGAACCAGACGTGGGACAAGCAAGCCAAGAGCGGGATCGCAGCCGGAAGCGGGGTTTACGCGTACTTTCTAAACCTTAAAGGCCGCATCGTCGCCGACATGAACGTGCTGGAGTTGGGGGAGCGGACGCTGCTGGAAACCGATGCGCGGATGGTCGAGGTGTTGCGGCAGGCGTTTGAGAAGTTCGTTTTCTCGGAGCAGGTTCAGATCGTATCGAAGCTGGGGGCACTGCATCGGATCGCATTGCACGGGCCGGAGGCGCTTTCAGTCTTGAACGATGCGGCCGGAACGCCGCTGCCCGAGTTGGCCCCGCTCGGCTCGGTGCAGACGAGCCTGCTGGGAATCGACGCCACTCTGTTTCGGGACGATGAATGCTCGACGCACGGATATCACGTCATCGTCGCAGCCGATCGGGCGGCGGAACTTTGGCAAGGATTGCTGACGCAGTTTTCCAATCCACTGGAATTGGGCAAGCGCCGCCTCCGCCCCATCGGCTGGGCCGCCTACAACGCGTGCCGCATCGAAGGGGGCAGGCCGCTCTTCGACATTGATTTCGGCAACTCCGCCGATCCGAATCAATCGGTGCTCCCCGCCGAGGCGGGCCAGTTCGACCGCGCGGTCTCGGTCACCAAGGGGTGCTATCTGGGTCAGGAGATCGTCGCCCGCATGCACGCGCGACAGCAGGTGGCTAAGCAACTTGTCGGATTGCGAATGGCCGAGGATGCGCTGCCGATCGCCGGGGCAACCCTCTTCGACGAGAAGCAGAACCAGATCGGTATGATCACGAGCAGCACGATCTCGCCGATCCTGTCCGGCGCGTGCATCGCGCTGGGGTATCTCAAGAAGCCATTCTTCGCCTTGGGAACGGAAGTGATCGTGCCCGCGGAGGGGAGCATGCGTAAGGCGGTCGTAACTGCACTGCCCTTCGTCCAACCGGCCAAGACGTCCGAAATTCCTTAGGGTGTGCGTCAAAAGGGGAAGGGTGGCGAAACGGGCTCTCATGTTGTTTCAAAGAGAATGTCGTTTCCATCGTTAAATTCAACATTCAGCGGACTCTTCGCTTGGGAAATCACCCACTGCCCGTTGGGGCACCTTCTTTGCAGACATCAGTCTTTATGAACCAACTCCTCGACAAACCGGTGCACGCATCCCCCGAGGCTCCCGATCCGGAGACACGGGATTTCTACGTGCGATCGTTGAGGCTGCTGGATCAGGCGCGCGTGCCTCACCTGGTCGGGGGCGGATACGCGATGGCGTATTACACGGGCATCGTCCGGCCGACCAAGGATCTCGACGTCTTCATCCGCCCGCGCGATCTGGAACGGGCGCTGATGGTGCTCTCCGAGCAGGGGGGCTACCGCACCGATCGCACCTGGCCGCACTTCCTGGCCAAGGCGCTGTATGGGGATGCGTTTATCGACTTGATCTATCGCTCGGGCAACGGCCTTTGCGAGGTGGACGATGAATGGTTCAACCACGCGACGCCGGGCGAATGCCTGGGCCATCCGGTGATGCTCTGCCCGGCCGAGGAGACCCTCTGGAGCAAGGCATTTGTACAGGAGCGCGATCGCTTCGACGGTGCCGATGTCTATCACCTGATCCTCCGGCAAGGCGAAGAATTCGACTGGCGGCGCCTGCGCCGGCGCTTCCGCGGGCACGAGCGCGTCCTGCTGGCGCACCTGATCCTGTTCGGGTACGTCTATCCTAGCGAGCGGGAGCGCGTGCCCGAGTCGTTGATGGAGGAACTGGAGCAGGCGATACGCGCCGAGACACCGTCGCCGGAAAACCTCTGCCGGGGGACGCTGTTGTCAAAGTACATGTATCTCACGGACGTGCAGCACTGGGGCTTTCAGGACGTGCGCCTGCCGCCGCGGGGGATCATGAGCCCACAGGACATCACGCATTTCACGGCGACGTGAACGAATAATTGACAACGCCCGGCCGACGCCTGACAACTGCGGGCATGGTTGACTCTCCCTACCTCGTCACGCCGGGAAAGAAATTCAAGCTGTCAAAGTTCGATCCCGACGACACCGGCAAATTCAAGGATAAGGATCACGTCAAGGCGGATGTCGAGGACAACCTCAAGTCGCTGAAGAATTTGCAGGAAGTGCTCTACGCGCAGGCCAAGTATGCCGTGCTGGTTGTCTTCCAAGCCATGGACGCCGGCGGGAAGGATGGGGCGATCGAGCACATTTTTTCGGGGGTGAACCCGCAGGGATGTGCGGTGTCGAGCTTTAAGGCGCCGTCGCACCTGGAACTGGCGCATGATTATCTTTGGCGCTATCACCTGGAGATGCCCAAACGAGGGATGCTGGGGATCCACAACCGCTCGCATTATGAGGCGGTGTTGGTCGAGCGCGTGAAGGGGATCGCGCCGAAAAAAGTCTGGAGCCAGCGGTACGATCAGATCAATGCGTTCGAGGAGATGCTGGATTCTGAGAATACGGTGATCCTCAAGTTTTACCTGAACATTTCCAAGGATGAGCAGGCCCGCCGGCTCCAGGCGCGGCTGGACGATCCGACCAAGAACTGGAAGTTCAATCCCGGCGATCTCGAAGAGCGGCTGCGCTGGGATGACTACATGGAGGCGTTTCAGGATGCGCTGGGCAACTGTTCGACGGAGGAGGGGCCGTGGTACGTCATTCCGTCGAACAAGAAGTGGTTTCGCAACTGGGCGATCTCGGACATCATCGTGCGGACGCTGAAAAAACTGCCCCTTGCGTTTCCCAAGCCGATTGAGGGGATTGAGAAATTCAAGATCGTCTGACGATTTCCGCAGGTTCCGCAAATGGCGGGGCAGTCATAAGATGACTCCAAAGGAACCGCCGATTTGTTGCTACCCGAGCCTGTTACCGACCTGCTCGCTTTGCGGCCGATGCCGCAGTTGGCGTCGGCGCTGCGCGAGCGCGCCGGGCGGGTCGTGGAGCGGTGGAACGACGCCGTCCGCCGCTATCTGCCGGACGCCGACCCGCTGACCGCCAAACAGGTTCGTAATTCGATACCGACGGTGCTGGAGAAGATCGCGCAGGCACTGGAATCGGACCGGCCGGAGGCGACGGCGGTGCTGGCGGAGGTGGGGGTCGCGCACGGCGTCGCACGGTTCCAGCAGCAATACGAGATCGAAGAGGTGCTTGTCGAGTATCGCCTGCTGCGGCGGATCGTATTCGACGAATTGCAGAACGCCGGTGAATCCAAGGTGGATTTCACACATGCGATCGCGGTGGATATGGGGATCGACACGGCCCTGCAGCGCGGGGTCACGTCTTACGTGGAGCACCTGGGCGAGCAGCTCAAGGCGGCGGCGACGGCGGAATCGAAGTATCTCGCGTTCCTGTCGCATGACCTGCGCAATAACCTCAACGGCGTCACGCTGATGCTCGAAGCGCTGCGCCTGCGGTTCGCCGACTCGCCGCAGACGGCGGACGACGCACAGGAGATTGACGCGCTGCAGCGCGCGGTTCACGAGACGGTCGAGGGGATGGATCGCCTGCTGCAGGCCGAACGGCTTCGCAAGCAGGCGGTGGCGCTGAAGCTCGGACCCGTGGAGCTGCGACAACTGGCGTCGGCGGTGATCGCGCCATTGATTGCGAAGGCAACCGATAAAGGATTGCGGATCGAGAACGAGGTGCCGCCGCAGGCGATCGCGCAGAGCGATCGCGAGCTGATCACGCTGCTTCTGCAGAACCTGCTGGGGAACGCGGTCAAATTCAGCTCGCGCGGGAGGGTTCGGGTGGGGGCGCACGAGGACCCGCTGGGGTGGCGGCTGTTCGTGTCGGACCAGGGGCCGGGGATTGCGCCCGAGCGCGTGCAGACGCTGTTTGAGGCCTTCACGCGCGGGGAGACGCACGGCCAACCGGGAGTTGGGCTCGGCTTGAATATCGCCTCGCACGCGGCGCGGTTGCTCGGGTCGGAGTTGCAGCTTGAGTCGAAGCTGGGCGAGGGAAGCACCTTCAGCATCACGCTCCCACCGGGCGGGTCGGGCGACGGTCATTGAGCAGTCGCGCAGCGCACGTGAAGCGTGAGCGGTTGGGCGGGAGTTTCGCGATAGATTCTCTGAAATTCGTCGAGCGTGGCGAAGGTTTCCTTCGGGATGCGCTTGGCCGGAACCTGAAACGTCATGGCCGGCTCGTCGAAGGGCCAGGGGTCGAGAGTCATGGTGGAGGGGTCAGGCATCTGCGCGGTGATCCGGGTGGGCGGCTGGCCCGGCTGGCCGCGGACGTCGTCCAAGGTGGGGAAGAGGTGCTTGCCGCAGCAGAGGGCGAGGCTGATCCGGTCCATTGCGGTTAGCAGGCGGAAGTTAAAGATGAGCTGATCGTCAGCGGGCGAAGCGCCGGTTTTGGGGAGCCCCAACTGCAGCGGGACGTCGGTGCGCAGGCCAATGCGCTTGCGGAGGTCTTCCTGGATCTCGCTTTGGCGGTGCTGGAACTTGTTCATCTCGAAGAGGTCAGGGCGCGAAGGGCTTTTGGCGTTGGCGAGGAACATGGACGAGAGGGCAAACGTGTGGAGGCTGACGAGGAGACCCTGGTAGTCGCCCAGGTTCATCGCGCCGGCGACCGACGCCGACCAGACCTGAGTGGCGAGCGGGACGGGCGCTTCAAAGACGTGAAGCGGAAGGCCGGCAGGGTTGAGCGTCGGGTGGTCATCGTGAAGCGGCCAGCCGCAATCGTGATGCGCGATGGCTTCGAGCGTGGCGAGGTGCGGGTCGGGCGGTTTGAACTCGCTGTTGCCGAGTCGGCGCGCGAGCTCGCCGGCGAGCAGTGCGTGATCGTGCTGGGTGGTGAGGAGGAAATGAGATTGGGCATCGCGGCGGATCATCGTCTGACCCACTGTAGCGGACGGACCCGTTTGCCGGAATGTGCTTGACCGAGTCGGCGGCGCTCCCAACAATCGCTCTGGACACAGCGCACATACTGAAAGGAAGGTCGGCTATCAATTCCATCAGCCCCGACAGTGCGGGGAGCGTGGTACGGGCCGGGGCGGGTGGTTGGTTATCCATTCGCGGCGTGACGGCTGCGTTCTGGGTGGTGCTGGCGGCGCTGGCGGTGCTGCAAAGCCTGACGTTCTACAACCTGGCGCGGCGGGAGCAGGCGGATCGCCGCCAGGAAGCGTCGCAGCAGGCGCTGTTGGACCTGCGTACGTTGCGGTCGGACGTGCGCGGGGCGCGGGCGCGGGAACGGGGTTTCGTGCTTACCGGGGACGTGCTGGATCTTGATGCGTATACGCAGGCGGTGGCGGCGGTTGATGAGGATGTGAAACGACTGAAGGAATTGGCGGAGCCGACGGCGAGCGCGGCGGGGGAGATCGCCCGGCTGACCGAGGCTGCGCTGGCGGAGATGGATGGCGTGGTTCGCGCCCGCCGCGCCGCGGGAATCAACTCCGCCGCGCGGCACATGCAACCGGGCGCGGCATCACCGCCGGCCATTGATCGGGTCGAGGCGGCCATCGCGCAGGCATCGCGGGCGCAGGAAGAGGCGACGGCGCTGCGATCTTCGGAAGAGGCGGCCGCCGTGCACCGAGGCGCCGTGACGTTTGCGGCGGTGACGGGCGCAGACCTGGGGCTGCTGGCAGTCGGGTACTGGATGCTGCAGCGCTACGCGGCGCATCGGCGGCGCGTGGAGGCGGCGCTGGGGGAGGCCTGGCAGGCGGCGGAGGGCGCGCGGGCGGAGGCGGAGGCGGCCAATTGCGCCAAGGATCGGATCCTGGCGACGGTGAGCCATGACCTGCGGACGCCGCTGAACGGCATCCTGCTTTGGACCGAGTTGGCGAAGGGCGCGGCGGTCGAGCCGGAGGTTCAGGAGGCGCTGGCGGCGATCGCGGAGTCGGCCAACGCGCAGGCGCGACTGGTGGAAGACCTGCTGGATGCATCACGAACGCTGGGCGGGGCGCTGCGGATCGAGATGGCGCGGGTGAACTTCGGGGAGGTGGTGCGGCGCGGGTGCGAGGCGGTGCGGCCGACCGCTGAGGCGAAGGGTGTGCGGTTGACGATCGACGTCGCCGATGAAGAGCCGGCCATCGTCAAAGGGGATGCGCTTCGCCTTCAGCAGGTGGTTTGGAACATCGTGGGCAACGCGGTGAAGTTCACGCCGGCGGGGGGCGGCGTTGAGGTGCGCCTGTGGTTGGAGGGATGCTTGCGGCTGGCGGTTCGGGACAGCGGTCCGGGGATCGAGCGCGGGGATCTTGGGCATGTGTTCGAGCCCTTCTTCCAGGCGGAAGCGCCGGGCGGAGCGCGGGCGGGGGGCGTGGGATTGGGGCTGGCGATCGTCAAGCAACTGGTGGAACGGCACGGCGGCGCGGTGGAGGTGTCGAGCGCGGGGCGCGGGCGGGGGACGACGTTTACGGTGACGTTGCCGGTGTCGCCGATGGTAGAGACCGCGGCGCAGGATGCGGATCGATCGGCGGGCGTGGCTTAGGGTTTGGTCGCCGGCTGGGTGGCGGGGAGCTTTTCGATTTTTCCCCAGAGGTGGCCGGCGTGGGCTTTGTTGTTGTTGTCCTGCCATGTGCCGGCGTACTGGTCGCCGTAGATCACGACGCGGGCGGTGTAGCTGCCCAAGCCTGGGAAGCCTAAGTCGGTGACGCTGATGACGGGGGTGTCGCCGGCCCATTTGACGGGGATGATCATGGGGATGGTGACGTCCTTGTCGCCGAACTGGACGCGGGCCTGGAAGAGCCAGTTGTCTTCCTTGAGCTTGCGGACGGAGACGATGGTGTACTTGTCTTTCTTTGGGGCGCTGTTGCCCATGGTGTAGGAGCCGCTCATGACGGCGTTGGTGAGGCGCGTCGTGAAGGCGGATTCGAGGAGTTGCTCGGCGGGCTGGGTTGTCGCGGGCTTGGGGGCATCCTCGGCAAGCGCGGGGAGAGACGCGAGAAGAAGAAACAAGAGAGTCCTGAGTGGGAGAGACATGTGGGGCTCCTTTAGTCGGATTTACTTTGGATAGACTTCTACGGGGGTTTTGCCGGCGCTGCCTTCGGGGCATTTTACATCCAGCACTACTGTAGCGCCGGCGGAACTGGCGGGGGACCATTGGGTGGCGCCGGGTTTTCTTACGAGGGGTTCTTCGGAGATGGGGCTGAACTTGCTGAGGTAACCGACGAAGGCGGTTTTTCCGCCGTCGCAGGTGTAGATGTGGGCCTGGTAGGCGGGTTTGCCTTCGTGGACGAAGGGGGGGCGGTGGGTGGCTTCTAATGGGAAGAAGGTTTTGCCGTCGTCGGTGGTGAAGAAGAGGGTGGCGGCGGTTGTGGTTGCGACGGTGGGACGGGTGGTGGGTTTGGTGGTGGAGGAATTGGGCGCTAGATCGATGTCGAGGACGGCGGTGAAGTAGCGCCAGCCTCGGCCGAGGAACAGTTGGTCTTTGAGGAGTGCGTCGAGGCTTGGCGTGACCAGGCCTTCGAAGCGCGCCTTGCCGTTGACGATGACGGTGACCGGCTTGGCGAGATCGGCCATCTGGTCGTTGAGGTAGAAGCGCAGGGTTTGCACGTTGTCGGTCTTGACTTCGATCTTGTTGGGGGTGGTGAAGGCGGCTTGGACGGAGTGGGCGTTTTCGCTGAGGATGATCTTGCCGCTGCCGTGGTTGAGGAAGAGGGGTTTCTCCAGGCCGGCGTTGATGGGCTGGTAGACCTGCACCCAATCGACGCGATTGAAGGTGGGGTCGGGGCGAGTGGAGCGGAGGTTGACCTGCTGGGGGTAGAGATCGCGGGTGCGGGCGCGCATGATCTTGTAGCATTTCTCGGCGATCTCGGGGGTGGGGACGTGGCCTATGGTTTTGGTCTGTTCGAAGACGACGTCGTACTTCATGTTTTTCAGGACGGCGACGATCGCGGCGGATTGATTTGGGTTAATGACCTTGTCCGTGTTGTCGTGCCAGACGACGGGGAGCGTGTTCCTGAGGTTGAGGAGGCGGACACGCTGCCAGTCGGCGCTGGCTGCGCCGGCGAGGGGATTGATGGCGGCGAAGTAGGTGGGGTAGTGGAGGGCGAGGTTCCAGGTGGCATGCGCGGCCATGCCGTGACCGAGCATGTTAACTTGTTTGGGGTCGATGTTGGCGCGGGTGGCGACGTGGTGCATCGCCTGGATGACGCTGTTCATCCCCTTGTAGGAGGGGCCGAAGAGTTCGTCGAGATTCAGCAGGGGCATGATGAGGATCGCATCCGGGTGCGACTTCATCTCGTCGGTGACCCACTGCGTGTAGAGGGCGACGACGTCATCGGGCTTGGGGGGTTTGTCCGGGTCGGTGATGATCGCGTTGGCGGCGGGAAGTCGAATGACCAGCGGCCAGGGCTTGGCGCGATCGTAGTTAGCCGGGACGCCGAGGAAGTATTGCACATCGTGCGGGCCGATGCGCTCGTTGACATAGGCGGGCCCGGGCGGAAGCGCGGGCCAAGCGAGATGGATGCGGCACATGCGGCCCAGCGTGGGCAGGGGAATGCCGGATTGATTGAGGATCTTGGTGATTGCGGTGCGGTCTTCGGCGGAGTCGGTGAGGAAATACTTTTCGAGATAGACGTGGGCGTCGTAGAGCTTTTGGTAATCCGCGGTGTTGTAGTTGGGGAGCTCGGCGGCGTAGATTTTTTCCAGGGTGTCGCGCGGGAGGAGCTCTTCGGGGAGCGGGGGGGCTTTGGCTTGGGCTGGGGAGGGATTGAACGCCAAGGCGCAGAGGACGCCAAGGACGGAGAAGAGCGGGGAGCATCGCGCGACGGTCATGCGGGATAGGATAGCGTTTTTCACGCAAGGCGACGAATGCGAACGCCAGGTAGCCAAGCAGCCAGGAAGAGAAGATGAAGAGCTGAGGAGGAGGTTCGCGTGTCGTCCGGTGATCAACGCGGCGTTCCGCATTCCGGGCAGTTGGGCGATAACGCGCCGGTGGCCGTGCCGCTCTGCGGAGTGGCGCGGAGGTCGTATCCGCAGTGCAGGCAGCAGCCGGCGCGGGTGCGCTGCCGCACGCGGGCGCGGCGGCGGAAGAAGAGGGCGAGGCTGGTCAGGGGCCATGCGCCGGTGAGGGAGGCGAGGAGCCAGCAGGGGGCAGTCGCGTAGCGTACAGCGTCCGAGAATCCTGGTTCTATCCTGGGTCTCCGAATCCTCGCAATGGTCGTGGTGAAGTCGCCGGCGCGAAAGATCCGCCGCATGGTCTTCTCCGCTCGCTTGCCGTCCGCGCTTCTCCTTCCTCTGCGTCCCCTGCGTCCTCTGCGGCTTTGCGTCCCACTTTCACCAGCGGCGCGGTTCGCGAAAACGGATCGACAAAGGCGCAGAGATGCAGAGGACGCGGAGAATGCGGAGTGTTTGTATACTGTCCCGCGGTTCGGATGGACACTAATGCGGAGACGCGATGATGAGCTTGCGATGGGTTGTGGGGTTGGTGGCGGTGTGCGTTTTGGGCGTGCGGGCCTATGCGGTGGAGGCGATGCCGGCGGTGCGGTTTGAGTTGGTGGCGACGGTGGAGGATCGGCCGCTTTTTGTTACGCATGATGGGCGGGGGCGGGTGTTCATTGTGGAGCAGGCGGGGCGGGTGCGGATTCTTAGCGGGGGGAAGTTGTTGGAGAAGCCTTACATCGACATCAGCGAGAATCTGTATACGCAGGGGGAGTGCGGCCTGCTCGGGATGGCGTTTCATCCTAAGTTTTCCGAGAACGGGCTGGTTTATCTCAACCACACTCGGCAGAAGCCGGGCGTGGAGCCGACGAAAACGCAGAAGGGGGGGAAGACGGTGACGGTGATGACGCTGGAGACGGTGATCGTGGAGTACAAGGCCGACCCGGCGGGGGATTGGGTGGATCCGGCGTCGCAGCGCATCGTGATGCGGATCGATCAGCCGTATGAGAATCACAATGGCGGGATGATTGCGTTTGGGCCGGACGGTATGCTGTATATCGGGATGGGGGATGGGGGGAACCAGCGGGACCCGCATCGGAATGGGCAGAACCTGGGGGTGCTGCTGGGGAAGATGTTGCGGATCGATGTTACGCCGCGTGATGGATATGGCGTGCCTAAGGATAATCCGTTTGTGGGGAAGGAGGGGGCGCGGCCGGAGATCTGGACTTATGGGATGCGGAATCCGTGGCGGTTTAGTTTTGATCGGGAGACGGGGTTGTTGTATGCGGCGGACGTAGGGGAGGATCGGTGGGAGGAGGTGGACATCATCCAGCGCGGTGGGAATTACGGGTGGAGCGAGCGCGAGGGGTGGTATGCGTTCAAGCGGACGCCGCGCGGGAAGGATGAGGCGAAGCCTGCTGCGCCGCCGGAAGTCGTGGAGGGTTTTGTGGGGCCAATCAAGGCGTATTGGCATGACATCGGGATGTCGATCACGGGAGGGTATGTTTATCGGGGGAAGGCGATCGCGGAGCTGCGCGGGTGGTATTTATATGGGGATTATTCGAAGGGGACGATCTGGGGATTGAAGTATGAGGGGGGGAAGGTGGTGGGGGATGCGGTGTTGAAGATTGCGAATGAGAAAGAGGTGCGGCCGATGTTGCCGAGCGGGTTTGGGGAGGATGATGATGGGGAGATTTACGTTTGCTCGCACCAGGATGGGAAGGTTTGGAAGGTTGTGGGAGTGAAGTGATCGTTTCGAAGGTCATTTAAGCGTCGGTCGGCTTGCCTACGTTTCCGAGATAATGCGTCGCAACGATGAAGATGGCGGCGACGATTAGGAGACCGATGGCGATCGCCCAGACGCCGCCGGTTGCTTGGTCGATCGACAGGCAGGCGAGGATGACGCCGAAAAATCCGAGTACGGTGAAGAGGATGGCGCCGATTCCAGTGAATACGATGGCCGTCTTCGCCAGCACGCGAGACGCGTTCGCTTTGGGCGGCGCCTGTTGGTAGTCGAGTGCGAAGGGGCTGACGGGAGCGGGTCGATCGACGTCTTCCATAATAAATGCTCCTGATCGAATCATTTGTTGATCGCGAGGCGCAAAGTATCCATGCGAATGGACTGATCGACCGCGCCGTAGGCGTCGTCGCCGCCGATGTGGGAGAAGATGTAGATTTGGCCGTCGGCGTCTTGGAGGCTGCGGGGGTAGTAGGCGCTGGGGCGGGCGCCTGGGAGCGGGCGCCAGGTTTTGCCGGCGTCGGCGGTGGCGTCGATGCCGCTGGTGGCGATGTGGAGGATGAGACCTTCGCGCGTGGCGAGGAGTTCGGGGTGGCCGCTGTGCGGGAGGGGGGCGGGGGCGACGTTTTGCGAGGTCCAGGTTTTGCCGTCTTTCTTCAGGAGCGCCTGCCAACGGAATTCGCGCATGGTCTTGGCGGTTGGATCGACGGTGCGGAAGACGCAGAGGAGATCGCCGCTCGGTAGTTCGGCGGTGTCGTATTCTTCGCCGCTCCAGGATTTGGCATGTTTGCCGACGACCGAGATTGGCTCGCTCCAGGTTTTGCCGCCGTTATCGGAGACCATCAGCAGCGGTTCGATCGGGGGGCGGTTGACGATTTCGGGTAGGACGCCGGCGGGGAGGCGCATGATGCCGCCGGTGAGGATGAGGCGTCCGTCGCGGAGCAGGCGAAGGCGCGTTGGGTAGGTGGTGAACTGCTTTGGATCTAGCAGCGGCGTTTCGGGTGGGCTCCATGTCTTGGAATTATCGCGTGAGCGTTGCAGGTAACCGGTCTTGGGCGAGGCGTCGTCGAACGGCAGGTACGATCCCCAGACGGCGCGGACGATCGTGCCGTCGGGCAACGCGACTTGGGCCTTGCCGGTGGCGTGGTTCATGCAGGAGCGGAATGGGTCGGCGCTGACTTGCTTCCACGTTGAGCCGGCGTTAGTCGATTGCAGGTAGACGTTACGCAGGTCGAGGCCGTTCATGTCGTAGTTTGCGTTGCCGTCGGGCGGCCAACCGGGGAAATGGGCGAGGATTTTCGGATCGGTGCGCGGGCGATCTTTTTGGGGGCCGGTGGCTTGCGTGAGCGTGACCATGAGGCTTTTGTCGGGCATGATCCATGTGCCGACCCAGCAGGTGAAGCCGGGGGATTGCGGGGAGTGGTAAATGGTTTTGGAGGTTACGTTGGTGGCGATGTACTGGGCGGGTTCTTCGGCGACGACCGTGCCGGACAGCACGAGGCTGACGAATAGTCCGAACGATCGAAGGTGTTTCATACCCATGACATTCATGTGTCTGACGACCATACTCTGCAGTTGGTCTCCTTTCCATGCCGCGGGTCCAGCGGTATCTTTCCGGCGATGTCTGAAACGATTTCCCTTGCGATCGTCGGTGCGGCTGGGCGGATGGGGCAGCGGTTGGTTGCGCTGGCTCATGAGGACGCAAAGCTGAAAGTGGTTGCGGCGATCGAGCGGGCGGATCATCCGATGATGCAGCGCGATGCGGGGGAGATCGCGGGGGTGGGGGCGATCGGGGTGCCGTTGACGTTTGACTTGCGGCCTACGCCTGCGGTGCTGATCGATTTTTCTGCGCCGGCTTCGATGCGGCATTGGCTTAAGACTTGCCGGGATCGTGGGATTGCGATGGTGGTTGGGACGACGGGGTTGCACGATGCGGATCATGCGGTGATCGACCAGGCGGCGGCGGATATCGCTGTGTTGCAGGCGCCGAACATGAGTTTGGGGGTGAACGTGCTGTTTAAGATTGCGGGGATGGTGGCGCAGATGCTGGGGGATGATTACGACAAGGAGATCGTCGAGGCGCATCATCGGTTTAAGAAGGATGCGCCGTCGGGGACGGCGATGGGGCTGGCGGAGGCGATCCTGGCGGCGATGAAGAAGGATAAGAGTTCGCTGGTTTATGACCGGCATGGGGATGATTGCGTGCGGCAGCGCGGGGAGATCGGGATGCACGCGCTGCGGGTGGGGGATGAGGTGGGGCGGCATACGGCTTACTTCGGCACGCCCGGGGAGCGGTTGGAGCTGACGCATGTGGCGACCAATCGGGATACGTTTGTTCGCGGGGCGCTGCGCGCGGCGGGGTGGCTGGCGGGGCAGAAGCCGGGGCGGTATGCGATTGCGGATATGCTGGGGATTTGAGGGCATGGGGTGTTAATTTGGGTAGGTGAAAATTCGCGTTTTGTGTAGATGTCGCATTTGGTCGCATTTGGTCGCATCGCATTGGAGCGGGGGTCGCGCGAGAGAAGGCATGCTCACCCGAGCCGTTGAGGGGATCGGCGAGGTCGATGTCCGCTGGCGGCTCGTGTGAGCATGGCACCCGTTTTATCCCTCCGTCACGACACCGATCTCTTGCCTCCGTCACGAGTCGACGGGCTGGACGTCCGCGGCGATTCTGTATTTGCGGGACTTGAGCATCTGGACATCTTTTGACATTGCGTCGCATCGCGCGGACAGGGTGTTTAGCTGCGCGAGGAGATCTTGGATTTTGGGTTCGTTTTGCGCCGGCGCGCTGGGGGTGGTCAGTCTTGCGTTGACCTGGGTGATGCGGTCGATGATTTCGGGGGTCATGGCGTCGAACTGGAAGCCGGGGGGCGGACGCTGGGGGAAGTAGATGATTCCTTTGGCGCCTTTGGCGACGGCCAGGTTGATTTCTTCTTCGACTTCGTCGGGGGTGGGGCCGCGGCCTTGCGCGGAGATCTTCTGGTCGGAGCATTCGATGAAGACGAATTGGGGTTTGTTGTTGGACCACTGGGCGAGGCGGTCCATGGCTTTGCCGATCAGGCTTACGGGGTAACGGTCGATGTTGCGATTTTTGACGTACCAATCGTGGGCGAGCCAGTCGGCGGCGGCGATGTAGGGGAGGTGTTTTTCGCCTTTGTAATACTCGGGGGTTACGGCAGTGCCGGCGAAGTTGACGAAGACGGGGAGGTTGGGGGCGGCGGCTTTGCAACGGGCGTAGCGGGCGGTGAGGATCTCGGGTTTGGTCCAACCGTCGGGGCCGAAGGGGCCGGTGTTGGGCTGGCGGGTCATGTCGGGCTCATCGTTCTGCATGAAGGCGAGGCGGTGGGTTTGTTTGGCTTCGTTTGGTAATACGGCGTCGTCGTCGGAGGGGTAGTCCATGAAGAAGAGGCCGGCGGCGGTTGCGGCGGCTTCCCAGTCTTCTTTTTTGACGCGACCTCCTTCGGGCTCGGCGGAGACGAGCGTGTTGATGCCCCGCGCCTTCCATTTGGCGAAGCTGGAGACAGGTTGTGAAAAGACCCCAATAACGAACCCGGGCGGTAATAAGGGCATAGCCCCTCCTTTGTTGGTACTGAACATTATCCTAACATATCGCGCAGGGGATGCAAGGGGAATCTTGCGAAAACTGATAAGGTTTTGATGACCGGTTCAAGGCGGTTGTGAATAAGTGCTGTTTAAAAGCCTTAGGTGAGAATTGCCGGATTGTGAAGTGCTGCAAAGTCGATATGAGAGAAGGCAAATCTGAGTTGGGCAAGGGTGGGGGAATGCGAGGAGTTGGACGTGGCGAAGGTGGCAACCATTTTGATTGTTGACGATATGGCGATCCTGCGGGAATTGATCGCTGCTGGGCTGACGGCGGCGGGATATGTGGTGCGTACCGCAGGCGGGGCGCGGGAGGCGCTGGAGTCGGCGCGGACGGAGACGCCGACGCTGGTGTTGCTGGAGCCGGCGACGGGGGGCGGTGAGGGATTGAAGTTTCTCAAGGCGATGCGCGCGCATCCGATGCTGACGGGAGTGCCGGTGATGGTGCTGACGGCGTCGGCGGATCGGCCGGTGATCCTGGCGGCGGCGAAGCTGCGGGTGCACGATTACATCCTTAAAGGGCGCTCGTCGATGCAGAACCTGCTGGAACGGGTGGAACGGTGCGTGCGGGGGGAGTTGTTGCCACTGGGAATGGTCGCGGGCGCCGGGCTGGGTGCACGGGCGGCGCAGGTCGCGCCGTTGCGCAAA
>JAQGHM010000364.1 GCA_028291615.1 Phycisphaerales bacterium
TTGAAGTCATTTAAATTCGCCGTCACATGCCCCGCCAGCCCGCGCACCGTCTTCAATCCATCGCTCGCCGCAAACCACTGCTCCGGCGGCAACCGCATCTTCCCCGGATCAAATCCCTCCTCCTTCATCTGCGCGATCAGCGCCGCATGGCTCTCCGACAAAAGCGACGTGATCGCCGTCACCCCGCACCGCCGCGCCGCCGAATCCAGGCGATCCGCCTCCCGCGCCAGCGCCTTGCCAGGCCCCGCCTTCGCGTACGCCACCTGCGCCGGTATTTCCTTCTCCAGCGTCACCACCACAACCAGCGCCATCGCGTAATCCCTCCTACTTCTTCACGCCCTTCTTATCCTGCTTGGGCTTCTTAACTTCCTTCTTGCGAACCTTGTTACCTTTGCTCATGACCAGACTCCTGATTCAAAGTGCCACCCCCAACTCGCCAGCCTACCCGCCCCTTCAAACAAAATCACGCACCGCTTGACCCAAAACAATCCACAACGGACAACTAGCAACCACCACCATGAACACCAACCAATTCGTCAACCCCTCCCAACTCGCCGGCATCGAATCCTACACCTTCGCCGACGGCCCCGCCCGCAACACCCGCGCCCTCCTCGTCAACACCGGCGCGGGCCTCCGCTATCGCCTCCTCCCCGACCGCGGCCTCGACATCGACCAGGCGTTCTTCAACCATCACTCCCTCACCTTTCTAGCGCACAAGGGCGTCACCCCACCCCAGGCCGACGCCCTCCGGCATGGCCTCGACTGGCTTCGCGGTTTCTCCGTCGGACTCCTCACCTCCTGCGGTCCCACCAACATCGGCGGCCCCGCCACCGACAACGGTGAAACCGTCGGCCTCCACGGCCCGCACTCCGGAACTCCCGCCACCATCGAGTCCATCACCCAGCCCGACCCACGCGCCGGCAAGCTCGACATGACGGTCGTCGCTCGCTTCCGCTACGGCGCGTTCTATGGCCCCTGCATCGACATGCGCCGAACCCTCACCTCCACCCTCGGCAAAAATCACATCGACATCAAAGACGAATTCTTCAACGCCGGCAACGAAGACCAGCCCCACGCCTGGCTCCTCCACGTCAATTTCGGCTACCCCCTCTGCGACGAAGGCGCCCTCTTCTGCTACGACGCCGCCAAAATCGAACCGCTGAACGACCCCGCCGCGATAAAATATTTCACCGCCCCCGACAAATCCTACAAGCGAATCCCCACCCCTCTCAAGGAACACCACGGCCCCAACTCCGTAGTCGCCTACCTCTACCCCAAACCCACCGACGCCAACGGCAACACCACCGTCGCCGTCGTCAACCAGGAATTAGGCCTCGCCGCCGCCATCCACTACAACACCAACGAGTTCCCAAGATGCGGCAACTGGCAACACTGGGGTCACCACGAGTACGTCGGTGCACTGGAACCCATGACCGGCGGAGTAGAAGGCCGCGACAAAGACCGCGCCCAGGGCTGGCTGCAAACCCTCCCGGCAGGGGGGAGCAAGTCCTACCACTACCGCATAGAAATCGTCTCCGACCTCGCCGCCCTGCAAAACCTGATCGCCCTGAACAAATAGTTACCCAATCGACGCGCTCTAAACACGCCGGGGCAGAGCGCAGGGAGCTACGCGACCAAGCGCCGCCCCGGATTCGTCGCGAACAGGATGAGCGCCGCAACCACCCACCACGTCATCATCACAAATCGGCGCAAAGCCACGTCTCTCCGATCGCCGCCGGCGTCGCGCCGCCACCGCACGCCGCACCAATCGCAAGGAAGGCAGTAATAGCGTAGCCCCAGCGAAGGCAATGAAGATGAGCCAAAGCGGCAGGGTAAGAGTCCTGATCCCGAAGCCCAAACCGTTTCCGCCGTAACTACTCACCTCGTACCGAAAGGCCCGTGGCGGCCGGGACTCGGTCCCAGCCCGATGGAAGAAATGCGGTCGCATCGCCGTCACGCTCCCCTGCACGTTGCTCGGATCATCAAACTGGTACGTCCCACTGAAGCCGTAAAACGTCAATACCCCGCCCTTGGAACCGACTCCCCGCCCCTGCCAAAGTCCAGCCTGCTCATCCTTCCAGCCCGCCCAACCCACGATGTCCGAATGAGACCGCGCCCGCACCCACAGCAAGGCAGTCGCGACCCAGAGCATGAGCGACACGACCATCATCGAATACAACAGGATGCGGAGCAACCGCTTCATTAGCGCATCCTACCACGCTTGTGTAATCGCGGCCGGAACCATACCGCACTCCGGACACCGGCTAGGAGTGGCGCGGAGGTCATAACCACAAGACCCGCAGCACCCGGCGTCCAAGCCTCGTCGACGCAACCCTCGCACCCACCGTGGTAGCCGGCGCAGCAGGAAGATCCCGGGCAGGACGCCGAACAGGGCCACGCCAATCCAATGCGGCGCGGTCGCCTGAAAGAACGGTGTGATATACCCGCGGCCCACCTTGCCCCCATAAGTCAGAAACCACGAGACGCCGACGAAGTCGAAGCTGCTCTGATATCCCGGCTGAGACGCCGAGGCACGGCGTGGAGCAAGGCGGGTTGGTTGCAGACTCCGGTAACCTCGCGGCGATAGAGTACCACTCAGCGCGGGGGTCCCGGCCGGCAGCGAACTGGGCCGGCCAAGGACGCTTAGCATTCCTCCGGTCGAAACTGCGAAGGCACCGGCCCCATTGCAGTACCGGTCCGCGACCCAGTAGCTCCGCACCCACAGGCCTGACATCCCTAAGCACAGGAGAAGCGAGAGCACCGTCGTCGCATAGAACAGGACACGGAACAGTCGCCTCATGAGCACATCGTACCGCCGAGCGGCAATATAAGCAGACGGCCGTTCAGCTATCACGACCCTCCGCGCGCGCCCCTCCCCAAAACAGAAAAATCCCGTCCTCAAGCCTCGAAATCAGCTCCCAAACCCACATTTTCCGCGAGCGATGCGCGAACAAGGTCCCAGCCGCGCACCGCCACCCGTACCTATAGAGGACCAATATGCGCAAGCGCGACGATCTCCAACCACCTTCCCCCCAATGCACGAACATGCACGGGAATGCACGGCTTCTTCAAATCGCCCCCGCGCCGACCCACCGCGCAGCGCCACACCGCGCCACAAAAAGCCACATTGTTGCGCGCCGGCGTAAAACGAAGCCACCTCGCCTCAGCCCCAAAGTCCCTCGCCTGCCATCCTCCATCTTCCATCTTCCATCGTCGTCTTCCCCGAACATCCCGCCTCACGTTCTCCCCCGTCCTAGTCCGATAACTCTTATGACGATGATCCAACAGCTCCTCCACGCTCTGGTCCATTCCAAGAACGAGGCCGCCGACGACGTCCTCCTTGAGGCTGTCCAACTCGGCAACCCCGACGAGCAGGCCATGGCCATCGACGCGCTCATGAAGCGTGAGACCACCCGCGGGCTCGGCGGCGTCATCTCCCTTTACGACTCCTTCCCCGACACCCTCAAGCTCCTCATCCTCGAAAACGTCCGCGTCTTCCACCACGCCCTCCGCGAGTGCGGCCGCAGCAAGGATCTGGATCAGCGACTCGCCGCCCTCAAGCTCATCGCACTGGGCCGCCAGGGGAAGCTCGCTTACGTCCTCTCCGAGAATCTTCACGACCTCGACGAGGCCACGTCCAAGGCCGCCGTCGAGGCCGTCGTCGCGCTCGCCCGCTGGATCGCCACCGAAACCCGCAACCTCGTCCGCCTCGACGATCCCCAGCGCGCCCAGGCCTACAAGGACATCATCGATAACCGCCCTGACATCGAGCAGGCCGTCGCCCGCGCCATGGACGTCCACCGCGGCAAGCACGGCCCCGAGCTCCTCCGCGCCGCCCTCCTCCTCTGCGACTGGCCCGGCAGCAAGACACTCGCCATCCTCCACACCGCCAAGCACGGCGGGCAGTCCCCGATGGTCCGCCGTCTCCAGCAACCGCCGGCCAGCGAGCACGTTGAGGCCTTCCTCCTCGGCGCCAGTCACGGCCAGCTCCGCTCCCACTTCGGCACCGTTTTCTCCCACATCGACGAAGCCCCGGTGCTCGACGCGCTGCTGCGCAAGACGCACTGGCTCAAGGATCATCAGCTCACCCTCTGCATGCACCAGGTCAGCCGCGCCCCCTGGCTCATTGACGTCGAGCTCGCCCACGACATCGAGCGCCGCGATGTCGCCGATGGCGCTCGCATCGCCGAGTGGATCGGCCGTTCCGGCGTTCACGACGTCGTCCAGGATCAGCGCCTCGAACGTCTCCGCGAGCACGCCGCCGGCCCCGAGCCGGTTCACTTCGCCGCCCGCCTCCGCCTGCTGCGCGTCGCCGCCGCCCGTCCGCGCGGCGCATCCGTGCAACTGTTCCGCGCCTTCCTCTCTGATCCCGACGAGCGCCTGGTCCGCCTCGCCGCTCGCGAGATCGTCCGCCGCCGCCCCGCGGACTTTGAGAACATGCTCCTGCAACTGATGATCGCCGCCCCCGAGTCCGTCCGCCGCGTCGTCACCCGCGCCATCGGACAGGCCGGCTTCGAAAACTTCTGGCAGCGCTTCGACCGTCTCGACAAGGCCACCCGCAAGAGCGCAGGCAAGGCCATGCTCAAGATGCTCCCCGATGCCGTCCAGCGCCTCGCCCGCCGCCTCGCCACCGGCGCCGTCGAACATCGCCTCAAGGCCATGCAGATCACCCAGGAATTGGGCTTGGGCGAGCTCCTCCGCCCGGCGGTCAGCCAGCTTTGCGGCGATCCCAACGCCAAGCTTCGCAGCAAGGCGATCACGCTGCTCGGCGAGCTCGAAGGAACGCCGCCCGACGTCCTGCTAGAGCGCGTGCTGAATGACGCCGACCCGCGCGTCCGCGCCAACGCGATCGAAGTGCTCGAGGCCAAGCAGGGGGCCCAGTTCCTCCCGATGCTAGCCGCCCGCGCCCGCGCGAGCGGCGCCATAAACAACCGCGAACGCGCCAACGCGATCAAGGCGCTGCACTGCATGAAGGTCAAGAACGCCACCGTCGCCCTCGCCGCCATGCTCCAGGATCAGCGCCCCGAGCACCGCATCTCCGCCCTCTGGGCGCTGAAGTCGATCGGTTGGTGGCAACTGCTTAACGAGGTCGGCCGCCTCGCCAAGTCCGACGACAACCTCCGCGTCCGCCGCTACGCGTTAGGCGTACTCAAGGGCGTAGCCGAACTGATGCGCGGCACCAAGGCCGCTGGATAATTACGGGAAACCTCAATGTACTCCCTCCTCGCCCAACTCAAGCAGGAAGACGTCTTCAAGAGCATCTCCGATAACGTTGGCGGCACGACCGACCCCAAGGTCTTCTACGTCGTCGCCCTGATCGGCACCGGCCTGGTCCTGCTCCTGGTCGTCATCAACAACCTGAAAAAGCGCCAGGCCTCCCCCCGCGCCGTCAACCACCAGGGCAAGCTCCTCAAGGAGATCCTCAAAAGCCTCCCCCTCAAAAAAGGCGAGATCAAACACCTCAAAACCATGGCCGTCGAACAACGCTGCGCCTCCCCCCTGACCCTGATCCTCTGCCCGTCAGTCCTAGCCAGAGGCATCAACGCCAAAGGCAAAGCCGACAAACGGGTCGTCATGGGCGTCGCGCGCAAGATGGGAATACTCAACAAGAAGTGAGTAGCGAGAATCCAGAAGCGAGAAAAAGGCACGGTCGCATTGACCGTGCCTTCTCGCTACTCGCTACTCGCTTCTGACTTCTCGCTTCTACCGCTTACTTCTTCGACGAATCAAAATACCCCGTGTAATACAGGAATCGGTTCTGGTTCATCACCGGGATGTGCAGGCTGACCGCCTCGTCGCGGATCTTGTTGTAAGCTTCCAGCGCGGCCTTGGCCTCGTCCGCCTTGGCCTTCTGAAGCGGCTGGGCCAGTTCTTCGGCGCTGTAAGTCGGGATCGTCGGCTCCTTGCCGAA
Organism: Phycisphaerales bacterium; assembly: GCA_028291615.1. Taxonomy (GTDB): domain Bacteria; phylum Planctomycetota; class Phycisphaerae; order Tepidisphaerales; family Tepidisphaeraceae; genus RYN-433. The sequence goes on from JAQGHM010000364.1 coordinate 5,912, forward strand.
GACGACGAAATCCACGTCGATGTTCACCTTGTCCGAGATCTTACCGCCCCAGCGCGTGATCAGGTTCTTGATCACCTCGGCCTCGGCCTCGGTCGCCACGCCGTTCTGATCCATGTCGAACTTGCCGTAAACGTAGAACACCGGCTTGATGTTCTTGTCGTAAACCAGGTTGGCGCACAGGTCGCCCTGCGCGACGGTCGCGCCCGACTTTGTCCCCAGCACGCGGCACTGGCTCGAGTTCTGGCCGACGCTGATGATCTCGAGCGATGCCTTGCCCTTGGGCATATCGAGCGAACTCGTGCCGTCGCCGATCTTCGGGATGCCTTCGAACTTGTCATACACTTCAAACGTCAGCCCGGGGCTGACGTGATCGCCAAAGCCCAGGTTGATGTAGCAGACGCTGTCCGGCGCTACCTGCGTGATCGTGGCGTCCACGTTGCGGACGATCGAATCCTTCACGTTCGGGCGGTACTGGGCGAATTTGCCGAGCAGCGCCTCGTAGTCCGATTTGGCCTTCGCCAGCGATCGCTGCAGCGTCTGCGTCTGGACTTGGACTTCTGCGTCCCTGTCCGTCATCGCCTTATCGGACGCGGCGGCCTTGGCCGAGAAATCATCCACCTGCTTCTGCTTGTCATCGATCGCGGCCTTGGCGTCGGCGACCGCCTTGTTCATCGCAGCTTGCGCCTCGGCCACCGCCGCGTCGCGCTTGGCGATCTCATCCTTCTGGCTCGCCATCCCCGCCTGCAACTGCTGGTTTGCAGACTTCAGGTCGTCGTTGGCCTTCTTGACCGCATCGGCGTCGTTCTTGGCCTTGTCCGCCAGCGTCTTAACGATTGCCGTCAGTCCGGCGTTCTCAGGAATCGCAACGCCCTGCAACGCTGGATTCATTTTCGGGTCTTTCAGGGCGGCGATTGTGGACAGCACGTCATCCGTGGCCTTCTTCTCGGTACCCTCGGCACCGCTGATTAACCTCACCAGCGAGTTACGCTGCTCAATTGCAGCGTCCACCAGATTGACGGTGCGCGGCTTCTCGGGGTCCAGGCTCATCTGCCCCTGCAGATCGCCGATGTTCCCCAGCGATCCTTCCCCGATCACCTTGCCGTACTTGGTCTTAAGGGCGAGGTTTTCGTTCTGGGCTCTGGTCAGGTCGGCGTTGCTCATGAACGCCCAGATCAGGAAACCTACGGCGAACACGATCGAGACAACCAGGGCGGCAATTAAACCACCGCGGGACGTCTGCTGCTGCTGGATGGGGGGCATGCGAAAACCTCCGCTCGAAGGTGCGAGCAACCTAGGTGTGAAACCATGCAGCGGCGCTCGTGGACAAACCGGGGCGCTGACGCTGCGCGTCGGAACAATTCGCTAATCTACCGTTGGGGCTCGGTGGCGGTCAAATCCTTACCCGGTAAATGACGAAGCGGTCCGTGCTGCGGGTCACCGACCGCCGGCGGGCGGCGCCATCGCCGGACGGCCCGGCACGGGAGCGGTCGCCGGCACGGTCGTTCCCGCAGGCAACTTCGCCCGCACCGCCGCGAGACGCTCGGCGGCGTCTCGGTTGCCCGGCTCACGCACCACCGCCTCTGCCAACCAGCGCGCCGCCTCCGCCCAGTCGCCGCTTCGGGAGTAAATCTCCCCCAATACCGCAGGCGTAATCTGCGTTCCCCAGCCGGGGCGGGACATCCGCGCCTCGATCAGCCGCGCCGCCTCCCGAAGGTCTGCGACCTGCCCCGTCCGCGTTGATTCGACCCCCGCGCGGCGCACGTAGGCCATGGCGAGGTTTGCCCAAGATTTCTGGTGCGTCGGCTCCACGTCCAGCGCGTGGCGGTAGGCATCGATTGACCGCCCGTAGCACGCCCGCGCCTCCGCCGCGCTTCCCTCTCGCTCCAGGGCAGCCCCTTGGAGGTCGTACGCCGCGCCCAGGTTGTTGTACGAGCCAAAACTGGCGGGATTGACCGCAATATTGTGCGACGCCAGCGAGAGGGTGTCGCACCAGACCGGTACCTGCGCCACCGCCCGCACGCCGAGCAGCGCGAGCCATAGCGCGGCGGCGGCGACCACCCGCCCGCGCCACGCCGCCGGCGCGTTGCCGACCGCCCACGCCAGCGTAATCGCCGGGCCGAGCATCGCCAGGTAAAGGTAGTGGTCCGCCACCTGCGAGAACTCCTGATACATGAATTGCGTGATCCCGAGCACCGGCGCGACCCCCGCCACGAAGACCAACCCGCCGACCCAAACCGCCGGCCAGCGGCGACGAAACCGCCACGCCACCACTCCGATCGCCACCGGCGCCAGCCATGCGGCATAAAACCACCCGTGCTCGACAAGCCGCAATGGCCGCCAGCCGTAGTCGAACGCCAACCGAACCGGCGCGACCAGTTTCCCAAAATAATACGAGACCGAGAATCCCGCCAGCAACGGCCGCGCCCAGAGGGGGACCACGTATTCGGGCGCGACCGACTGCACCACCCGCGCGACAATCATGAGTGGGAGCGCCGCGGCCAACCAGATTCCCGCGTCGCGCGCCACCCGCCGCACCGGCCGCCCCACGAGCCAGAAGTCGATCGCAGCCACGATCGCCGGCGTGACCATCGCCGTCGGCTTGGACAGCTCGCCGAGCACCAGCGCGAACAGGCCGATCAGATAGTGCGCGACCTGCGGCAACCCCCCCCACCCCCCATCCCCCGCCACCCCCGTTGTATGCACCCTGCCTTCATGGTTCCGCGTCGCGTAAAGCACGTACTGCCAGACCGCGACAAGCGAGAACGTCCCGCACAGTAGGTCCTTGGTGCCTGAGGCCCACGCGACGGGTTCCACCTGCACGGGGTGAACGGCGAAGAGCGCCGCCCCCAGCCAAGCCCCCCACCCCTGGCCGACCAGCAGCCGGAGGATCGCGAACACGAGCAGCACGTTCACCCCGTGCACCGCGACATTGAACGTATGGAACACCCAGGGGTTCAGACGCACGCCTCGCACCGGGTCCGGCGCGTCGAGTTGTCCACCCGCAGCCAATCCGCTCCAGACGGTGTATGTGACCGGCACGTAGAGCCCCATCTGCCCGTGTCGCCAGTAATAGCCCACCGACGCCCACGAAGGCGGGTTGAGCCTCGGGTTATTGGAGATCGTCTCCCTATCGTCCCAGAAGACGAACTCGTTCCCACACAGCCCCCCCATCACGATTGCCGTGAGCAGCAACAGGCCCATGACCCCGGCAGCCATCCGCCTGCGCTGGGGGTCCGCCCAGACCGGCTCGGCTCGATGTTCACCGACCCCCCGCCGTCGGCCGACGTCCGTCATTGCGGCGGCTCCAGCCGGATGATCTCGTCGTTTCCCCCTCGGACGGCTTCCAAAACCACCGCTTCTTTCGGCTTGGCTTTGCGGAATTCCTGATACACCTTCTTGAACTGCTCGACGTCGGTTATTGGCGTCTGGTTTAGCTTGGTGATCAAGTCACCCCGCTCCAGTTTCCCAGCCTGGGCGGCGCCGGCCGGCTTTACCAGGGCGATCACCACGCCCTTCTGTTCAGCCGGCAATTTTCGACGATAGGTGTCCTGGAAGACGATCTCCCGCGCCGTGAAACCCATGTCCTCGGCGAAGAACCGCGCCGCCTGATTCTCTTCCTTGGGGCGTTCGACGAGGGTCACCTTGAGGTCTGTCGGCGGCTTGTTCGGCTCGGTGATGATCGAGAATGTTACCTCGGTTCCCACCTTCATCTGCTTCACGTTCTTCATCAGGATCATCGCTGCCTCGTCCGGCTCGTCGCCGCGCTCCAGCGGCTTGCCGTTCATCTTCACAATCACATTGCCGGGTTTCATGCCCGCCTTGTCGGCCGGCGTTCCTTTCACCACGTCACCCACCTGCACCGCCGGTTGGCCGGTGAGGCCGTAGTAATCGGCGACTTCCTTCTTAAGCCCGGTCATCTGCGCTACGCCGAGCCATGGCAGCTTGAGCGGCTCACCGGCGATGGGCGGGTCTTTCAGGCTGAGCGAGAATTCCTTCGTCGGCAGGAACATCCGCGGCGGCGCGTACAGGCTTTGCAACTGGTTCTGCGGATTGGTGTCATTGAGCGTGATGAGCTGACCCGCCTGCATCGGCACCCAGCCGACCGCCTTTCCCGCCGTGTTGAACACCGGCGATCCAACCCCGGCCAGCCCGTTCGGCGTCACCAGCACGTGGCGGTTCTCGCCGCGCAGGTTCGCCGAAACCAGCGCCTGGGTGAAATAGGCCTGGTACGAGGCGGTCTTCCCCAGCATTCCCACCGACAGGATCTCCTCCCCGACCTGTACCGGCACATCCTCGAACTTCACCGGCTTCCAGTGCATCTTTTCCTTATCCGTCTCCTTGGGCGCGTTGGCGCGCAAGAACGTCAGGTTGGACCGCTCATCGCGCCCGACGAACGTCGCGTCGATCTCCTTCAGTTCGTCGCCGGGGATGATGATCTTGAAATCCTTCATCTGCACGTCGGGCAGCAATTGCGGCGTCAACGTCATCGACGTGACGATCAGCCCGTCCTCCCCAATCACCAGCCCGGCCCCCACGAGATCGCGCCGCCCCAGCTCGCCGTCATACGTGTACTGCACCGCCACCAGCGACGGGCTCACCTCTGTGACCAGCTTTTGCGCCGCCTCGGGCGTCACCGCCGACGCCGACCACGACAGGCAGACCAGGACCAACACCATTGAAAATCGTTGCATGAGTTCTCCGAGGGAATTTCGTTGCGCTAACTGGCCGGTTAATACGTGATCTTCAGCACCGCGGTCTGTTTCCCGCGATTCCGGCTGACTTCGACCAATACCTTGGGGTCCTTGTTCTTCACCGACGCATCGTAAAGTTTGATGAATTCATCCACGTCCTTGACTGGTTTCATGTTCACCGAGCGCACGACATCGCCGACTTGCAGCTCGGCCTTGCCGGCGGGGTAACCGGGGCTGAGGGTCGTGATCCAGACTCCGTCGTCGTCGTCCAGTTGCCGCTCGTTGGCGTAACGGCGGGTGACGTCGCGCACGCTCATGCCCCAGGTTTTGGCTTCCTTCTCTTCGCCCAGGGCGGAGGTCAGTTTTTCCGGGCTGGCTTTGAGGTGCAGAGTTTCCTTCCCGCGCCGCACCGTCAGGTTTGCATCCTTGCCGATGGGCAGGTCGGCGATCGCCTTGCGGATCGCCGCGATCTCCTCGGGGAACCGCGCGTTGGTCGCCTGTCCGTTGATGTCTTCCAGGATGTCCTGCGTCTTGACGCCGGCCTTTTGCGCCGGGCTGTTGCGCTCGACGCTGTTGATCAGGACGCCCTTGTTGATGTCGACGGCGTAGAAGCTTTCGAGGTCCTGCAATGGCTTGAGATCCAAGCCAAGGTCCGCGCGCGTGACTTTGCCTTTTTGCGTCTCATTGGCCGAGGCGAGGATGGCCTTGATTACCTCGCGAGCCGTGTCGATCGGCACGGCGAAGTTCAGGTTTTGGCCACCGCCGCGAGTGTTAATGCCGACGATCTTTCCGGTCATGTCCACCAGCGGGCCACCCGAGTTTCCGGGGTTGATCGGCGTATCCATCTGGATCCAGTTGGCGAAATCGCCGGTCTCGTAACCGTTGATGTCCATGCGATCGGGATAAAACGTGCGATCGTTGTTCGAAACCACGCCCAGCGTCAGCGTGCGCGCCAAGCCGAACGGCGTGCCGATGGCCATCACGTCCTGCCCGGGCACCAGGTTCGAGCTCGTCCCCAATTCGGCGAACTTGAACGAGATGTTCTTCTTCTTGATCGTGTCCATGTCGAGTTGGACGATCGCCAGGTCGGTCCAGTGGTCGTCGCCGATCAGGTGGGCGGGGACGCGCTCCTTGTTGGCGAGCGTAATGTAGATCTCAGCGGCCCGGCCGGCGACGTGGTAGTTGGTCAGCACGCGGCCTTTTTCGTCGATGATTACGCCGGAGCCGATCCCGCGCGAGAGGTCGCGCTTGCCGTCGCGGTAGGTCTCGGCTGCCACGTCGAGACGCACGACGGCTGGGAAGACCTTTTCCGTA
>JAQGHM010000388.1 GCA_028291615.1 Phycisphaerales bacterium
CCCACGTAAACAAACTTGTTGCTCTCCGCCTTGGGCATCCCCTCAGGCGTAGCCGTCGCCTCCCCCGCCTTGGTCCCCGGCTGCTCCCAGGTCTTCCCCCCATCATTAGACCGTTGAATGATCTGCCCAAACCAACTGCTGGACTGCGACGCGTAAATCCGATTCGGATCCACCGCCGACCCCTTCATGTGATAAATCTCCCACCCGCCAAAATGCGGCCCAGTCACATCCCACCGCTCCCGCTTCCCATCAGAAGTCAGGATGAATGCGCCCTTGCGCGTCCCCACGAGAACTCGTACACCGCTCATAGCATTGCTCCTTCTAAACGCTTCCATCAAGGCCGAAACGGAATCACGCGCAACCCCGGCACGCGCGAAAACTCCTGCACATTCTCAGTCAGCAACGCCAGCCCATGGCTCCGCGCCGAAGCGGCAATGATCAAATCGTGAGCGCCGATCAATTGACCCTTCGTCGCCAGGTCGGCATGAATCTCAGCATGAACCCGCGCGGCTGCAACCGTAAAATCCAGCACCCCAACCCCGGAGATAATCGCTTCAACGAACGTAGATCGGCGTCGTCGTCGCTCTTCCGTATTCGCGCGATGAACCCCCATCAATAACTCAGAGACTACCACGACGCTGATGTAGACTTTCTGCGACGTATCCCACGAAGAAAAATCGATTGGGCTGCCGCTCTTCTCGAAGGCGATGAAGACGTTCGTGTCGACCATCAGTCCCATGGGTTGCCTTCAGCCGGAAACTCAGCGCGGATGGCACGAACGTCCTGTGAAAAGTCGTCAGCATCCTCGCCCAACGACGGAAGGCCGCGCAGAAATGCATTCAGCTCGCCAATGGTAAGTGGTGACCCCGGTTCAACCGGTGTCAAGCGCGCGATCACTTTGTCATCGCGCTCCAAGTCAACGCTTATCCCCTCGGCGTAGACCTTATTGACTAACTCGCCGAAGTTCTTTTCCGCTTCTGTAACGTTCATAAATGCGCCTCGTTTTCCCTTCACGGGCCAGCCTCCAAAAGTTCGGGCCATAGGCTGATATTAGCAAGAACTCCCATCGGATCACAACAGCGGCTTAATCCCCGCAACCCGCCGCACGTCAGCGACTTCGCCGGCATGAAACATGTTGTGCAACGCGATCACCAAAAACGTCCGACCGAACGTCTTCATCTCCTCCTCAAACCCAGGCGGCACCTGTTTCGGCGTCCGGTCCAGCCCCGCCTCCCCGATCTGGTCCAGCAGCTTCAGGTTTCGCGCCCGCAGGTCGCGGTAAGTCCGAAGCAGTTCGTCGAACGACGGATACGCGCTCGCGTCCGAAATGCACTGCGTTCCCATGTTAAACAACGGCTTCCAGTGCTCGACCGGGTTATTCTCCCCAAACAGAATCTGCGGGATTCCCCCTTCGACGACGCACAAATGCCCCAGGGTCCAGATCGAATGATTGCCGTCGCCCCCCTTGCCACCCGGCGTGGACGGCGTCATCGGTGCGCTGCGCATATCCGAAACCAACCGGGCAGTAAGGCCGTCGCTCAACTGCAGCGCCCAACGAATCAGATCGATCGAGTTCATAGTGAAATCTCCCTGAAAGTATGAAATTGCCAATCTTCTTTGCGCTCTCTGCGTCTTTGCGGCCCTATTTTTACAGGCTACCGCGCCTTCTGCCGCCGCGCCGCCAGTTCGCTGATCCGCTTCAGCTTGTAGTTCCACCCCATCTGCATCCCTTCGAGATGCTCTTTCGGAATCAGCCCAATCGACTTGTGCACGAACTTAAGCCGCGTCCCCTTCCCCTCGGCGCTCAACCGGTACTGCACGTGATTCGCTGCCGGATACGACATGAACATCGGCCCGCTGAGTTCCAGCAGCGTCGGCGGCTTGATCACCTGCACGTGCCCCCAGAAATGCCCGGTGTTGTTCCCCAGGTCGCGCAACCAGCGCCCGCCCGGCCACGGCTCGACCTTCATCGACATCGCCGTGCCGTCGGGCATCTGTCCTTCCGGCCCCAGCTCGTCCAGCACCGCCGCAAAGACGATCTCGATCGGCGCATCGATCACCTCGTCCCTGATGAATTCGAACGTCTCAACCGCCTGTTCCACATTCGTCGTATTCATGGTCATTTCTCCGATGTTGGTTGGTCCTGTTCACGCGCCTTTTGCTCGGCCCGCGCCTTGATCCGATTGATCTGATGACTCCAGAACTGCTCGTAACCCTTCACCCAGTCATGCACGGGTTTCAACTCCTTCGCATTAAGCCGGTACACGCGCCGCCGCCCGCGCCGGCTGACCGAAACAATCCGCACCCGCCGCAACACCCCCAGGTGCTTCGACACCGCGGGCTGACCGATCCGCATCGCGCCGACCAGTTCCCCCACCCCTTGCTCGCCACGGCGCGCGAGCAGATCCAGAATCTGACGCCGCCGAGGCTCGGCAATCGCGTTGAACACGTCGGAAGTTGTCGCTGCTCGGGCCATCGGCTCATAATATTCCTATAACGGAATGAATCAAGCAAAAAATTTTGTTTTTCCAAACCGCTGCCGCGCGTTCTAATTCTCAGGCAGACCGGGAACCTCTAAAACCGGACGAATCTCAACGCCGCCCCCGCCCACCCGCGCACCCGGATGCCGCGACGCAAACTCAATCGCCTGCTGCAAATCCGCCACGTCGATCAGGTAGAACCCGCCCAGCACCTCGGCCGTCTCCGCGAACGGGCCATTCGTGACCAATCGCTTCCCATCCCGCACGCGAACGCTCGTCGCCGTCGATACCGGCTGAAGCGGCGCTGCCATCAAATACTGCCCCTTCGCATGCATCTCATGCGTCAGCCCCACCGCCTCGTCGATGGCCTGCGCATGCGACGCCTTACCAGCCTTTTCCCAGGCCACCTCGTCATCATAACAAAGCAACATGTATTTCATCCGCGACTCTCCATCAGCCCGCGCCCGGTAGCCCGGAAAGTTCCACCACCGGCCGGATCTCCACCGTCCCCCTCCGCGCCCCAGGTATCCGCGACGCAATGCCGATCGCCGCATCAAGGTCAGGCGCGTCGATCAGAAAATACCCGCCAAGCTGTTCGCGCGTCTCCGCAAACGGCCCATCCGTCAAAAGCCGCTTCCCCTCCCGCACCCGTACGCTGGTCGCCGTCGCTACCGGCTTCAGCGGGTTCGCTCCCAAAAACTGCCCCGCCCCGTGCAGGTCCTGCGCCAGCCGGGTGGAATCGTGATAGCACTGCTCGCGCTCCGCCTCGTTGATCGCCCGTTCTTCCATGTAAATCAGCAACAGGTATTTCATGAGGTTCGCTCCATCAGGGGGAAATCGCTTCGTTGATCGCTCGAATCTCCACCGCGCCGCCCAGCCGCATGCACGGCATCTGTGACATCAGTTGGATCGCGTGATTGAGGTCCGTTGCCTCCAGCACCAGCACGCCGCCCAGTTGCTCCTTGGTTTCAGCAAAGGGCCCATCCGTGACCATCACGCTCCCCTTCTCAAACCGCAGCGTCGCCGCCGACCGGGCGTCATTCAGCGCCTTGCCATCAATATAATGCCCATTCTTCCGAAGGACATTCTCATAGGCAAGCGTGTCGTCCAGCAGCGCCTTGCGCTCCGCCTCCGACATCGCCGCCCACGTCGGGTCGTGGTACCCAAGACACAGGTATTTCATGAACGACTCCCACGCAGCTCGACCCTCATCACTGCGCAACGACGATCATCCACGTCACCCCAAACCGATCCGTTACGACGCCAAACCGCGATGAAAAGAACGTCTTCGTCAGCGGCATCGATACGGTCCCGCCTTCGCTCACCGCCGCGAAAACCCGCTCGGCCTGCGCATCGTTCGCCGTCGAGATCGACAACGAAACCCCCTTGAACTCCGGCTTCCCCAGGCCGTGACAATCCGAAGCCATCACCGTCGAATCCCCAATCCGCAAGCTCGCGTGCATCACCTTGTCCGCCGACATCGGCGCGCATCCCGGCGCCGACGGCTCGGGACTGTCCTTGAAGCGCATCAACATCGTCACCTCCGCCCCCAGCGCCTTCTTGTAAAACTCAATCGCTTCCTCACAACGCCCGTCAAAATTCAAATAAGCCTCAACTCGCATGGCATCTCCTAAAAAAAGGTTTGATTAACAGCTTCTAAAATAACTAGCTTCCCTTTGCGCTCTTTGCGTCTTTGCGGCCGCGTTTTCCTACTTCTTCGCCCGCTTCTCCAACTCCCCGCGCAACCGCTCCTCCTGCTCCCGCAACTCCGGTGTAAACTCCGCCCCGAAATCCTCCGCCTCAAACACCTGCCGAATCTCAATCTCCGACTCCCCCTGCATCGGATTCGGACACCGCTTCACCCACTCGATCGCCTCCGCCTTGGACTTGCACTTCCACATCCAAAAACCAGCGATCAACTCCTTCGTCTCCGCAAACGGCCCATCAACCACCGTCCGCTTGCTCCCCGAAAACCGAACCCGCGCCCCCTTCGAACTGGGCTGAAGCCCCTCCCCCGCCTGCATGATCCCAGCCTTCACCAGCTCCTCATTAAATTTCCCCATCTCCGAAAGCAGCGTCTCATTGGGCATAATCCCCGCTTCGCTCTCCTTGGTCGCCTTGACGATGATCATGAATCGCATGTTCTATCTCCTTGAATCGCGAGGTCTTAAATGTCCCCTTACGCCACATAGTCGTTCCGCGCATGCCAGAATCGACAACCCGTCGAAAAAAAATAAAACGTCACTGCTCAATGCTCGGACGAGCTAAGGGAAATCACCGCTGGCAGTTTATGCGGACCTCCCGATAATCCATCAACGGGATGGATTTTCGCACTGAACCATGACCAACGCCATCCACAAGGGATAACCATGCCAGAACTGGACGTTGCCCAGGTCAAGATACAGGGGGTCGATCTCATCCTCATCAAACTTGATGCCGCCCATGCTCGCCAGTCCTTCCCGCTGAAGAAAAAGGCACGGCAGGAACTTCAACAGAAAGCAAAATCGGCCGGGCTTGCGGGGACCGTCGTGACGGTGTGGGATGCCGGCGGTGGAAACATGGGCTTCCTTAGCCCCCCCGAATACTCATCGTTCTTCGGGGGCATCAACCTCGCCTACGTCGCAGCCAACATAAACGGTAAGCTCTCAAGTTGAGCACTTCACCCGCTGCGACGAAATCTTCCCCACGTCACTTTCAAACCGTCAACTCCACAATCCGCTGCCGCAAAAACCGCCGCTCCGGCTCCTGACGCGCCAGCCCCAGCGCCCGTTCATAAGACGCACGCGCCTCCGCGTTCTTCCCCAGCCGCCGGCAAAGATCCGCGCGCGCCGCGTGCGCATAGTGATACTCCCCCAACTCCCCCCGCGCTAGAATCGCATCAACTAGCGCCAGTCCCGCCGCCGCCCCATCCCGCATCGCCACCGCCACCGCGCGATTCAACTCGACCACCGGCGACCCCTCAACGCGCAACAGCACGTCATACAGCGCCGCGATCTGCCCCCAGTCCGTCGCCGCCGCCGAACCCGCCTGCGCATGCACCGCCGCAATCGCAGCCTGCACCGTATACGCGCCAAACCGCTGCGTGGAAAGCGCCCGCTCCACCAGTGCGAGCCCCTCCCCAATCTGCTCTCGGTTCCACACCGACCGATCCTGATCCTCCAGCAAAACCACCTCCCCCGCCGCCGATGTCCGCGCCCCGCGCCGCGATTCCTGCAACAACATCAGCCCCAGCAACCCCACCCCCTCCGCCTCCGGCAACAGTTCCACCAGCAACCGCCCCAGCCGAATCGCCTCCCCCGACAAATCCGCCCGCGTCAGCATCTCCCCCGACGAAGCCGAGTACCCCTCGTTAAACACCAGGTAAATCACATACAAAACCGTCTCCAGCCGCTCCGCCAGATCCGCCCGCCCCGGCACCTGGTAAGGAATCCCCGCCGCCTTGATCTTGGATTTAGCCCGCACGATCCGCTGCGCGATGGTCGGCGGCGTAACCAAAAACGCGCTCGCAATCTCCTCCGTCGTCAGCCCGCAAACCTCCCGCAACGTCAGCGCCACCCGCGCCTCCGCCGGCAGCGCCGGATGGCAACACGTAAAAATCAGCCGCAACCGATCATCGTCAATCCCCTCATCATCCCGCCCCGCCGGATCGTCCACCTGCGTATTAAGCCGCTCCGCCAACTCCCCCAGCGATGCATCAAACCGCGCCCGCCGCCGCATCGCATCGATCGCCTTGAACCGCCCCGCAGAAATCAACCAACCCCGCGGATTCGCCGGCACCCCCTCCACCCCCCACCGCTCCACCGCCGAAGCAAACGCATCGTGCATCGCCTCCTCAGCCAAATCAAAATCCCCCAACAACCGAACCAACGTAGCAAACACGCGCCGAGACTCAGACCGGTAAACAGCCTCCACCCGCGCCCGAGCATCCAATTCGTCGCCTGCCATTCCAAGTGCCCCGTGTTCACGAAAGCGCCCCAAAGCCCACGGAGCTTGTTCCGTGGGTCCTCACCATAGCGCGACTCGTGTTAACAATCCAGAACCTTCCCTCAAACCCGAAGACTGAAATCCAAACAACACCCACGAAAATCGCTTGCGGTTTCGCACCCTTGGATATGTCACCGCGAAGGTGTCAGAGATGTGTCAGAGATCTTGTCTTGTTTGCCAGAGCGACATCGTCCTCCGGCATCTCGTCCCACCCCGCCTGCTTACCCGCCTCCCAGGCGAGCGTCTGAAGCTCTTCCTTGGTCCAGGGGCTATCGTCGTAGTCGTCATCCTTCAATCGCTTGTATTCCTCGTCCCGAAGCAGCACGAAGGTCTCCTTGGTTAAAGGATCTTATCAACACCTTTCTGTCGTGCTAAGCATGCGATCATCCCCCACCCGCGCCCCCAACGTTCGCGCGCGCACCTCCCCGCCGCCCAAAAATAAAAAACTCTTCCCCCAAAATCTCCTCAAAAATCCAACATTCCACCACGCTGCTGCGCGCGCGAGGTCCCAAACGCGCATCACCCCACGTGATAGGGAGGAACCATGCGCTGCGAACAACCTGCCACACTCCGCGATCCATCCGATCCTCACTTCACCCCCGATTCCCCCTCACTGCGCCACGCCAAACCCGCGAAAAACCCTCAAAAACCCTCGAAAAACCCTCACTTTGCCCCCTCCCGTCTCACCTCCATTTCGCCTCCAACTCCCCAGCCAATCAACGCTTACGTCCACTCCCTCCCGCAAAGCAGCGATCACGGCACATTTTTCCCGCGCCGGCGCAAAACCAAGCCGCCGCCATCCGCCATCCATCCTCCATCCTCGTTTTCCTCCTCCTCAACCCCCCATCCCCTACGCCCGATACCTTCGTTAGAGACCCTCACTATGGCCGCCTACGTCTACACCGCCCGCGATTCCTCCGGCAATGCCGCTACCGGCACGCTCGTCGCCGATTCGATCACCCACGCCCAGCAACTCCTCCGCGCCCAGGGGAACTACCCCACCACCATCCGCCTCGCCAGCGACGCCGAATCCGACGCCGTCTCCACCAGCGCCATGGCCGACGAACAAGCCGACATCAAGATCCCCCGCGCCGACGTCATCCAGATCGCCCATCAGCTCTCCATCATGATCGAGACCGGCGTCACCCTCACCGAAGCCCTCGACTGCATCGGATCGCAGTGCGAAAAGCCCAACGTCAAGCGCCTCATCGAAGATCTCTCGCGCAACGTCCAGGAAGGCCGCGACTTCTCCTCCTCCCTCTCGCGCCACCCCCGCAGCTTCCCGCGTCTCTTCATCTCCCTTATCCGCGCCAGCGAAAAATCCGGCATGCTCAGCAAGCTGCTCAACCGCGCCGTCGCCTACATGCGCGACGAGCAGGAAACCATCCGCAAAGTGCAGGGCGCCCTGACCTACCCCGGCATCATGCTCGCCTTCGCGCTCAGCACCACCGTCTTCCTCCTCGCCTTCGTCCTCCCCAAGTTCACCGTCATCTACGCCTCCAAGAAAGCCGCCCTCCCCGTCCCCACCAAGATCCTGATGAACATCAGCGACTTCATCGTCGGACACTGGATGGGCCTCATCATCGGCATCGTCGCCACGATCGTCATCACCTGGTTTTACGTCAGCACCGAAGGGGGCGCGCGGGTCTGGCATTACATCCAGCTCCGCATCCCGCTGATGGGCAAGATGTTCCGCAAGCTCCACCTCGCCCGCGGCCTGCGCATGATCGGCACCATGTCCGGCGCCGGCATCACCCTGGTCGATTGCGTCAACACCGCCCGCGACCTCACCGGCAACCAGTATTACCGTGACCTCTGGACCGTCGTCAGCGACCAGATCCAGGGCGGCAAGCAACTCTCCGAACCCCTCTTCCAAAGCCAACTGGTCCCCCGCTCGGTCACCCAAATGCTCCACAGCGGCGAGAAGAGCGGCAAGCTCGGCTTCGTCATGGAACAGGTGTCCACCTACGCCGAATCCGAACTCAAGGAACAGATCGCAGACCTCACCCGCTACATCGAGCCCGCCATGATCATCATCATGGGCTTCATCATCGGCGGCGTCGCCTTGGCCCTCCTGTTGCCGATCTTCACCATCAGCCGCGTCATGTCCCAGTGACCCCGTTGAACCAACCTTGCCAACCGTCCTACAATCGCTATATCTTTGACCCCGTATCGGCAGCGTAGCTCAGTTGGTAGAGCGCGGGATTCATAATCCCAAGGTCCCCGGTTCGAATCCGGGCGCTGCTATTTCAGTAGGTTTCGCAAAGGGAAAGGGGGCGCATAAAAAAAGCCGTTGCAGTGCGATGAAGGAGTGGGTGGAGCCTTCGCCAGCGAACCACAACGGCCTCTAACATAATAGCTCAGCCTGATAAGCTGGCAAGGGCGGCGGCTTCGGACTCTTGTGAAAGTTCGCCCGGCCATAGAGGACTATGACGATGAGGCTGGTCAATCGCTTTAACGGAGGGAGCAATCATGAATCGTCTTCGCTTCACACCTGTCGTCATTCTCCTGTTCTTCGCTCACCTCAGACCTGCGTTGGCCGCGGACATTATCGATCCTGCGACTGCCAAGCCCAGCGAGGACGGCGCGATTCTGTTCTATGACATTCGTCCGCTGGGCGTGGAGGGACAGGGGTGGACGGAAACCAAAGCGCCGTACGATCGCCTGCCCGCGAAGGCGCAGGGCGTGGCGCGAGCGCCGGTGTGGAACCTGGCGCACGATTCAGCCGGGCTCTGTGTTCGCTTCGAGAGCGATGCCACGACGATCGCCGCGCGCTGGACGCTTACCAAGGCGAACCTGGCGTTGCCGCACATGGCCGCGACGGGCGTGAGCGGGTTGGATCTTTACGTGAAGATGGACGACGGCCGCTGGCATTGGCTGGCGGTGGGCAAGCCGACAGCCCAGGCGAACAGCGTCACGCTGGTGAGCAATATCCCCGCGGGGAAGCGGGAATACCTGCTTTATTTGCCGCTCTACAATGGCGTCACATCGGTGGAAATCGGCATTCCGAATGGCGCGATGCTCGCGAAGGCGGTGCCCAGGCCGGCGGAACGGGCCAAGCCGATCGTCTTCTACGGCACGTCGATCACGCAGGGCGGCTGCGCATCTCGCCCCGGGATGTGTCATCCGGCGATCCTGGGGCGACGACTCGATCGTCCGGTGATCAACCTGGGCTTCTCGGGGAATGGCACGATGGACGTCGAGATCGGCGCGATGCTGGCGGAGCTGGACCCGGCGGTCTACGTGATCGATTGCCTGCCAAACATGGATGCCAAAACCGTCGCGGAGCGAACCGCGCCGCTGGTTGCGGCCATCCGCAAGTCGCGCCCGACCACGCCGATCCTGCTGGTGGAAGATCGCACGTATGCGGACGCCTTTCTAATTGAATCCAAAGGGCGAAAAAATGCCCAAAGTCGAGCGGCGCTGCGCAAGGCATACGATGCGCTAGTCGCGGCGGGGGACGCGAACCTCGCCTATCTGCCGGGCGGCCAGTTACTCGCGGTGGACGGTGAGGACACGGTGGATAGCTCGCATCCGACTGACCTGGGCTTCGTTCACCAGTCGGACGCATTTGAGCCGGTGCTGGAACGGCTGCTGCACGTTGCTGCGCCGCGGGCGCGCTGATTGCGGCATATTCTGGCGTCACCGCCGCCTCGTCCATACAATCGCCGATCCGGAGGGCCGCCGCTTGACCTTG
Source organism: Phycisphaerales bacterium (assembly GCA_028291615.1). GTDB lineage: Bacteria > Planctomycetota > Phycisphaerae > Tepidisphaerales > Tepidisphaeraceae > RYN-433. Next base: position 10,162 of record JAQGHM010000388.1, read on the forward strand.
GACCGATTGGGAATCCTGACCGACGAAGTCTCAGCGAACTTCGACGAAGCGCTCGACTGGGTCGCGGCGCAGGGGTTGAAGCACGTCGAAGTTCGCGTCGTGGATGGCAAGAACGTCGTCACGCTAAATGACGAGCAGGTGGGCAACGTGCTTCGGCGGGTGAAGTCGCGGGGTCTGTTCGTCTCCGCGATTGCATCGCCGCTTTTTAAGTGTGCGCTCGACCCGGCGCGACCGGTCGCATCGGGCGATCGTTTTGGCCAGCAGGAAGAAGACGTCGAGGCGCACTTTGCCAAGCTTGAGCGCGTGATCGCCATTGCTCAATTACTTGAGGCGCGGCGGATTCGTATTTTCTCCTTCTGGCGCGAGAGTGATCCCGGTCGCTATCACGATGACATCGTCCGCCATTTGAAACGCGCCGCCGACGTCGCCACCCGCGCGGGAGTGCTGTTGCTTGTGGAGAATGAGCCGTCGTGTAATGGCGGGTTTGCCGGCGAAGTGGCGCAGATCGTCCGCGGTGTTGACTCGTCCGCGGTCAAGGCGCTTTGGGACCCGGGGAACGAAGCCTATGGCGGCCGCGAGGCGTTTCCCGCCGGCTATGGGCATTTAAAGGACGTGCTCGCCCACGTTCATCTTAAGGACGCTTACATCGGTCACGACGGCAAGCCGCGTTGCGTGCCGCTGGGGTCGGGGAGCGTGCCGTGGATCGCGCATTTTCGCGCGCTCGCCGCTGACGGATACGATGGGCTGTTCACGATCGAGACGCATTTTATCCCGGACGACGGGACGCAGCGGACCGGAAGCCGCATGACGCTGGATGCGATCCGGGCATTGTGGAGCGAGGTATGACTCAAACGGTTGACCGCCTGCGGGTGAACGTCTATGCCGACCGCCGAGCGCTCGGCGCCGCCGTCGGCGCGCACGTCGCCGCGAAGATCAAGCAACTTCAGGCCGAGCGGCGTAACCTCCGCATGATCTTCGCAGCCGCCCCGTCGCAGAACGAGATGCTGGAAACGCTGGTCGCAGCCACGGGGATCGATTGGTCGCGCATCACAGCGTTTCACATGGACGAGTACATCGGGCTCCCCGCTAGGGCGCCGCAGCGATTCGGCACGTACCTGCGCAACCACTTGTTCGACCGCGTCAAGCCCGGCCGGGTCCACCTGATCGACAGCTCCAATTCCATCGATGATGAATGCCGCCGCTATGGCGCGCTCCTGCGCGAGGAGCCGATCGACATCGTCTGCCTCGGCATCGGCGAGAACGGCCATATCGCCTTCAACGATCCGCCGGTTGCGAAATTCGATGACCCGGACACGATCAAGCCGGTGGCGCTGGATGATGCCTGCCGCCGGCAGCAGGTGAATGATGGGTGCTTCCCCTCGTTCGCCGCCGTGCCGACGCACGCGGTGACGCTGACCATCCCGACGCTGCTTGGCGGAGCGCATCTGTTCTGCTCAGTTCCTGGCCCGACGAAGCGCGCGGCGGTGCAGCGGACGTTGAACGGGCCGATCTCGACCGACTGCCCGTCCACCATCCTGCGCCAACACGCCGATTGCACGCTGTATGCCGATCGCGATTCTTTCGGAGCCTGAAATGCGGGCCATCCACTACGCAACAGGCCAGCCGATTGAACTACGCATCGAGGGAGGCGCGATCCAATCGATCGATCTGCTCGATCCACAGGGGGCAGGCAATTCGAATCTCCCGATCGCCGCTCCCGGGCTGGTCGATCTGCAGATCAACGGTTACGCCGGCCACGACATCAACAGCCTTCCGCTCGCTGACGACACTGTCGGCAATCTGATCCGCGCGCTTTGGCGCGAGGGCGTCACCTCGTGCTTCCCGACCGTCATCACCAATAGCCCGGACGCGATCGCCGCGGCCATGCGCACGATCGCGCGGGCGTGCGAGCGGGATGCCGTGACTGCCCGCGGGGTCGCCGGCATTCATCTCGAAGGGCCGTTCATCTCGCCCGACGACGGCGCGCGCGGCGCGCACCCGCGGGAATTCGTGCGGCCGCCGGACTGGGAACTCTTCAAGCAATGGCAGGAGGCCGCGGGCGGTCGTATCCGCATCGTCACGATGTCGCCCGAGTGGCCGGGCAGCGCCGACTTCATTACCCGCTGCACGGAAGGTGGGGTTACGGTCTCGATCGGGCATACCTCGGCGACGCCGGAGCAGATCCGTGATGCCGTCCGCGCCGGCGCGCGGATGTCCACTCACTTGGGCAACGCCGCGCACCTGATGCTGCCGCGGCATCCGAATTATCTCTGGGAACAGCTCGCGCAGGACGAGCTGTGGAGTTGTCTTATCGCTGACGGCTTCCATCTGCCGGACCAAGTGATCAAGGTTGTGCTGAAAGTGAAGGGGGAGCGGGCGATGCTGGTGAGCGATGCGGTCTCACTGAGCGGGATGCCGCCCGGTGCGTATAGTACGCCGGTCGGTGGGCGCGTGGTGCTGACACCTGAGGGGCGGCTTCATCTGGCGGACAACGAGATGATGCTGGCCGGCTCGGCGCAGATGCTGGTGCGCGGCGTTGAGCACATGGTAAGCAGCGGGCTCGCGGGATTGGCCGAAGCGTGGGAGATGGCGTCGGTTCGGCCGGCTGGGTTTATGGGATTGGCCGTGTCCGCGGGTTTAACCGCCGGCGCGCCGGCGGACCTTGTCCTGTTTCATCGCGACGGGAATGCGATTAGCGTGGCGCACACTTACAAGGCTGGTGAGCTGGTTAGTTCGTAATCTCCGTCGTCATCCCGCCGCCATCGGGCCCCAGGTTTCGATCTGCTTCAACTTCTTCGACGCCAAGGCGCGGTAACAGTCGGGCAAGTCGAAGCGCTTTAGAACGCCGGGCAATAGGGAAGACAGCGGCCAGCGGTAAGTCTCACTCTCGGCGACCTCGGCGTACGAGGTCAGGGCGTTCTTCAGCGTCACGCGCGTCACCAACGGCGAAAGGAGCGCGGCGAACGTCGCGGGAATCGCGCCCCAACCCTTCGCCAACACGTGCACGTCCTTGTGCCCGTTCGCGGCCATCCAATCGAGCACGCAGAGCAGGTCGTGCGTCTTCTGGCCGACGTAGGGATAGTCGAGCATTACTGAGTGAATCGCGTAGAAGTAGTCGCTGCCGTAGGGTTGCAGGAAGGTGTCTTTGCCGCAGGTGTCGGGTTTGGATTCGCCGATGCCGCGGACGTCGCAGGCGTAGAAGGCGGCGGTGGGGTCGTCCTTGATGATCTCGGCGATGAGCGATTCATCGCGCAGCTCGGCATCACTGGAATGGTGGGCAACGTATAGAACGGCGCGCTCAATGTTTTGCGGCGGTCGCGCGAGGTGGGGTTGGTCGGTGAGCAGATGGATGAGGGCTTGTATGCCTGGTTCAGTTTCGACGGCGTAGGTGGTGGAGGATTTCTTCGGATAGCCACGGCCGCCGATCGGGCGGAGGATTCTGTAGTCGGGCGCGGCTTTTCGTTCGGGCAGGTGCAACACTTCGGCGACGGCTGCGCGGAGCGCATCATCGGTCAGCGCCTGGCGGACGCGGGTCAGTTGTTGCGAGCGCTCGCGGGTGAACGCGGTGATCGGGCGGGATTTCAGGTCGGCGACCTGTCCCCGTGGCGTGCACCAGAGCGTCTCATCCTTTTCGATTGTGAGTTGTGGTTCGACCTTCGCATCGGATACGCCGGTGATGTGGTTAAACCAGCGGTACATCGCCTCGCGGTTTTCGATCCAATAGCCGTGCGGGCGCGGGCCGACGAAGAGGGCGATGTTCTCCTCCGCCCCGAGCAGGCCGTACAGGCGCTTGAGTCTGGCGTACGCCTCGGCGGCGCCGCGGGTGTCGAAATAATCCTTCTCCTGCGAGAGGATGATGACCGGTTTGGGGGCCATGGCCGCTAGGAAGTCGCAGTGATCGAGGCCCAGCGCAAGTGTCCGCGGCGGGCACTGCTCGGTGTCGGCGGGGAGCTCGTTTTCCATGTTGCGGCGGAACGTCGTGACGAAGCAGGAGGGGGCGGCCATCGTCCAGCGCGGTTCAATGCCGCAGAGCCAGGTGGTGAGCGTGCCGCCGCCGGAGTTGCCGGTGATGCCGACGTGCCGCGGGTCGACTTCTTCGCGGGTGAGGAGGTAGTCGAGCGCTCGCACGCCGTCCCATGCGCGCCATGTGCCTAGGAATTCGTCGATGAGGAACTGCTGGTTGCCTGCGAGGAGGTGTTCCTTGACGCCGATGCCGATGCGGGATTTGAGTTGTTCGTCGGGGTACTGGATGCGCTCGCCCTGGCCTAGCGGGTCGTAGATCAGCACGACGTAGCCCATGCGCGCCAGGCCCTGGGAGAACGATTGGTAGCTTTCGTGGGCCTTGCCGTCATCGGAGTGGCCGCAGGTGCCGACCACACCTGGGAGTGGAAACTTGCGGCCTTTAGGGATGTAGAGGTTGGCGGTGACGAGGAAGTTGGGACGGCTTTCGAAGATTACCTTCTCGATGCGGTAGGTGTCGCGATCGACAATGCCGGTCACGCGCCGGTTCAGAGGCGTCTTTTCCGGCAGGGGGCCGAAGCAGGTTTTGATTTTCTCGCGCACGGCGGCGACGTATTGCTGCGCGTCTTCCTTTGTCTTGAGCGCGTTTCGTAGCGTCTCGCCCTTCCGCTCGGCTTCGCGGACGCGGCGGACGAAGTATTCCTGCACCATGCGCGGAAATCGGTTGAGCGGCTCTCGCGGCGGCGCGTCGGGGTTGGCTGCCAGCGCCTGCGTCCACCACGATGGCGCCAAGCTGAGGCCCATCAAGCCCACGCCGGTCGCCAGCATCTGACGGCGGATGGGATCAGGCGCGAGTTGTCGAGCGTTCATGCCCCCAATCGTAACCGCTTATTCTTTTGCTGCCGATACCTTCACGCGCGCGGGTGACGCTGCGGGCGACTGTTGATCCGACGGATTCATGGCGGCACTGACGGCCACGCCCTCGACGACGCGTTCGCCGGGGTTGGCGATGATCTGCTCATCGCCGCTCAGACCGCCGACGATTTCGATCTCGTTGCCGAAGTCCTGGCCGATCTCCACCTTCTTGAAGTGCACCACCCCGTCGCTCACCACGGCCACTTGCGTGCCTGACGCATTGGCAATCAACGCGGGGCCGGGGACGACCAGCGGCGGGGTGTCGCGGTTGATGGTGAAGCCGGCCTGGATGTACATGCCGGGCAGGAGCGCGAAGGTGCCGTCGGCCTCGCGCGGGTTCTGCACCTTAACCTCGGTGAGCAGCGAGCGGTTGGTGGGGTCGAGGTAGTTCGTCGTACCCATCACCGTGCCGGGAAAGATGCGACCTGACCGTTCGCGCACGGTAATCTGAACTTCCATGCCTTTCTTGATTTGCAGGGCGGCGGATTGTGGGACGTTGACGAAGGCGCGCAGGATGTCGTTCTGGGCGATCTTGAACATCGGCTTGATGTCGATGTTGGTCGGGTTGGCGCTGATCAAGGAGCCCACGTCGTAGGCGCGACCGGTGACGACGCCTGAAAAGGGCGCTACGACCGTGGCGAAACGTTGCATCTCGGTGAGTCGGCGGACGGTTGCTTCGGCGGCGGCGACGTTGGCGATGGCGGATTGGACCTGCGACTCGGCGACATCTAGCGCAGACTTTTTCTCGTCAAGTTGCTGAGGCGTGACGCTCTGGGTTTCTTTCATGGCGACGAAGCGCTGAAGGGTGGACTTCGCCAAGTCGCGGTCCGCGGATGTCCGGATAACCGACGCCTTGGCCTGCAAAAGGGCGGCCTGGGATTGAGCGAGTTCCTCGTTGACTTCCGGCGTATCGATCTCGGCCATGACCTTGCCCGCTTCGATCTCGTTGCTGATATCGACGTTGTATTTCTTCAGGTAACCGGTCGTGCGGGCGAAGATCGAAACCTCCTGCCACGGGCGCAGGGTGCCGGGCAGATCGATTTTGACGACGGTCGGGGCACGGTGCGGACGGGTGACGTTCACGGCGACGGGCGCGTTGGCGGCTTCGTCGGCGTCGGCGTTGAGTTCCTTACCGTCGCGCTGGCGAGGAATCCAACCCGTGAGCAGCAAGGCGACCAGTGCACCGATGGCCAGAACGGCGGCGAGAACGACCCACGCCGGCCGGGGCATGGGCACGTTCAGGTCGATCTGGTCATCGTGTCCCGATGCACCGTTTCCGTTGGCGGGCGGATGCGGGTTGGCGGGCGAGGATGTCGTGGCTTGAGTGCGTTCCATGTCAGTTTCCCATTTCGTCATCAGGCTCGGGCGGCAACCGGCAGATCAGACGGCTCTTGCAGTTCCGGTTCGACCGCCCGGTGCGGGGCGCTCTTGCGCAACACGCTGTAAACCAGTGGTACGAAAAATAGCGTGGCAAAGGTCGCGACCGTCAGGCCACCGATGACGGCGCGGCCGAGCGGGGCGTTTTGTTCGCCCCCTTCGCCCACGCCCAGCGACATCGGGAGCATGCCGATGATCATCGCCAGCGCGGTCATGATGACCGGCCGCAGGCGCGTCATGCCAGCCGCCAGCGCGGCGTCGTGCGCGTTCATGCCCTGCTCTTTGCGCTGGTCGTTGGCGAACGTGATCATCAGAATACTATTCGCCGTCGCCACGCCGATGCACATAATCGAGCCCATGAGCGACGGCACGCTGATCGTCGTCCGCGACGCGAAGAGCATCCAGAAGATACCGGCGACCGCGGCGGGCAACGCCATGAGAATGATCAGCGGGTCGAGCCACGACTGGAAGTTTACCGCCATCAGCAGGTACACCAGGATGACCGCGCCGACGATGCCGATCGCCAAGCCTTTGAAGGACGAGTTCATGCTCTCGACCTGCCCGCGCAGGTTGATCACCGTGCCGGGCGGGAGGTTGGGGCGCATCTTGGCGACGATCTCCTCGATCTTGTTGGAGACCGCGCCGAGGTCCGAGCCCTGCACGCTGGCCTGCACGTCGAAGGTGGGGGCGATGTTGTAGTGGGTGATGTTGGTCGGGCTGTAGCCACGGCTGATGTCGGAGATGTTTCCGAGAAGCTGCGCGTCGCGGCCGCCGGGGGTGACAACGGGCGTGTTCTGCAGGGAGCTCATCGTGTTGATGCGGTGTTGGGGGGTCATGACCGCAACGGTATATTGCACGCCGCGCTTGGGGTCGAGCCAGTAGTTGGGCGCAGTCTGGCCGCTCGACGAGAGGGAGACGAGGAGGTTGTTGGCAACGTCGCGCTGGGTGACGCCGAGCTGGTCGGCCTTGGTGCGATCGACGGCGACGCGGAGGTCAGGCGTGTTGGTCACCTGGTGGATGTGCACGTCGGCCGCTCCTGGAACGCCGGCGATCTGCTTGCGCAAAGACTCGGCGATTTCCAGGTTCTTTTCCTGCGCTGTCTTGGGGCCGAGGATCTGCACGTCGATCGGCGCGGGGAGGCCGAAGTTCAGCACCTGGGTCGCGATGTCGCTGGGCGCGAAATAGAAGGTCAATCCGGGGAACCGCTTGGGAAGTTCCTTGCGGATCTTCTTCATGTAGCCGGCGGTCGGGTGGTGCTCTTCGCTCAAGGCGATCAGGATCTCGCCGTCCGCGGGGGAGATCTGCGAGCCGTCGCTCAGCGAGAGGTTGATGCCGCTGTTGGGGATGCCGATGTTGTCCAGCATCGTGACGATTTCCTTCGGCGGGATCTGCTGGCGGAGGAACTCCTCGACCTGGGCGAAGTATTTTTCGGATTCCTCGAGGCGCGTTCCCGCGGGCGCGCGCACGTGGAGGCGGATCTGGCCAGCGTCCACGGACGGGAAAAAGTCGCGGCCGATGAACGGGAGTAGGAAACAGGAGCCGACGACGAAGGTCAGCGTGATTGCGGTTGTCACGAAGCGGTGTTTGAGCGCCAGCGCGAGGAAGCCGCCGTAGAAGCGGCGGAAGTTTTCGAATTGCCGGTTGAAGGCCTGGTGCGTGCGCCAGATCCAGTTGTTCTGGAAGATCTCGTAAAGCAGGG
>JAQGHM010000020.1 GCA_028291615.1 Phycisphaerales bacterium
GAGTTTCAACGACCGAAGGATCTGGCGGGAAGTACACTGACATCGACTGCCGGCTAGATCCTTCGCAAGCTCAGGATGACATATCTGGAGGGTCTGCACTAGCTGCGCGGATTTGGCCTGGGGTGACCGGATGGGTGTACTGGTTTGCCGGGCCGCGGAGTTACACCGGGGAGGATCTGGTGGAGTTTCACGTGCCGGGCAGCCCGTTGCTGGGGCGGATGCTGCTCGACGAGATCGTGCGGCGCGGAGCTCGGCTGGCGGAGGCGGGGGAGTTTACGGCGCGAGCGTACTTCAACGGGCGGATGGACCTGACGCAGGCGGAAGGCGTGGCGGCGACGATCGCGGCGCAGAGCGAGCGCGAGTTGCGCGCGGCGCGGCAACTGCTGGCGGGCGAGTTGGCGAGGCGATTGACGCCGGTGATGGACGGGGTGGCGCAGGCGCTGGCGCTGGTGGAGGTGGGGATCGATTTTTCGGATGAGGATGTGACGTTCCTGTCGGCTGCGGAAGTGCGGGAGCGGTGTACGGCGGCGATCGGCGTGCTGGAAGGGATCTTGGCGGAGAGCGCGCGGTTCGAGCGTCTCAGTCATGAGCCGCGGATCGTCCTGGTCGGCAGGCCGAATGCGGGAAAGAGTACGCTGCTTAACGCGCTCGCGGGGCGGCAGCGGGCGGTGGTGTCGAACATCGCAGGGACGACGCGCGATGCGATCTGGGCGGAGGTGCGGCTGGCGCGGGGAATGGTGCGGGTGGTGGACGTGGCGGGGGTGGAGGAAGTCGGCAGTGGGCAGTCGGCGGTCGGCAGTGAAGAGGAGGGGATTGCGCGGCAGATGCATGCGCAGGCGATGCGGGAGGTGGGGGAGGCGGATCTGGTCATTCTTGTCAGAGAGGCGCTCTGTTCGTTTGGGTCGATCGAGTTGGAGCGCAAGGCGGATTTGGTGATTAGGACCAAGGTGGATCTGACGGACGCTGCTAAACGTCATCCTGAGCTTGCGAAGGATTTGGCCGGCAGTCAAATGGCCTCTAATTCCGCGGAGATCCTTCAGTCGTCTAAACTCCCTCAGGATGACGGTGCTTGGGAAACCCAGGAGACCGTCGTCGTCTCGGCGGAGACCGGCGTAGGTCTGGATGCGCTGCGTGCTCGACTTGATGCGTTGGCGTTTGGGGCGGACGTTGGCGGCGGTGGACTTGCGCTAAATGCGCGACACGTGCGCGCGATCGGAGAGGCGCGCGACGCGCTGGGCCGAGCGGTGGACGCGGTCGACCACGGAGCCGAAGTCGTGGCAATGGAGTTGCGCGAGGCCCTGGAATCGCTGGGGTCGGTGCTGGGCCGGATGTCGCCCGACGATCTGCTGGGACGTATTTTTTCGGCGTTCTGTATCGGTAAGTAAGGGGTCTGACATTCTCTTGGCAAGCCGACGGCGCGGGGGTAAGGTGATTGCACATCATCCAAGGAGCCTTCAATGCAAAAGTGGGTCGTGTCAGTCGTCGTGGCGTTGTTGGTCGTGGCGGGGTCTGCAAAAGCGCAGCCGCTGGCGGATCGTGTGCCAGCCGACGCCCTCATCTACATTGGCTGGAGCGGCAGCGACTCGATGGGGCCAGGCTACGCCGGCTCGCATCTCGAAGCCGTGCTGAAGGATTCTAAATTACAGGAAGTGATCAGCGACGCATTGCCGCGCCTGTTCAAGCTGATTGCCGCGAAGGAGCCGAACGCCGCCGAGCCGCTCGCGCTCTTCACGTCCTATGCCGGCGCGATGTGGCGGCACCCCTCGGCGTTTTACTTCGGCGGCTTCACTCCGGGGAATCCGAACGGCCCGCCGATGCCGAAGTTCGCGATGCTGTGCGATGCCGGCGCGAACGGCAAGGCGCTGGCGGACAAGATCCGCAACGCGGTGACGCAGGCGCGGCCACCGTTCGAGATCAAGGTCGAAGAGCAGGGGGGGATGGTGGTGACATCGGTTGGAACGCAAAGCTGGTTCGGCCCGAAGAAGCAGCCGATTGCAGCGCTGACATCGAGCCCGGCGTTCAAGGCGGCGCTGGCCCAAGTGCAAAAAGACCCGGTCGCCTCCGTCTATATAGATATGGAAGCAATCGTGCGCCTCGCGGACCAGATGACCGCCGGATCGCCCGCCGGCCAAAGCTGGGCCAACACGCGCGATTCGATGGGTCTCACGGGGACCAAGCGATTGATCGTCACCGCGGGCTTTGACCAGAAAGACTGGATCACGCAGGCGTTCATCGAGGCCCCGTCCCCCCGCAAAGGCGCGGCCGCCGGATTGTTCTCAACGCCCCTCGGCAACGACATCCTCAAGGCGGTGCCGCAGACGGCCACCGTAATGTCCGCCGGCAAGTTCGACCTGGGTGGGCTGGTTTCAGGGATTCGATCGTTCGCCACCGCGATGAGCCCGCAGGCAGGGCAACAGGTGGACGCGGTCCTCGCCCAGATTCGCGACTCGATCGGCCTGGACCTCCAGACCGACGTCTTCGACCTCTTCGGTGACGAGTGGGCGGCCTACCTGGACCCGATGGCAGCCGGCCAGGGAATCCTCGGCTACACGATCGTCAATCGAGCAAAGAACCCGACCAAGCTGGAGGCGTCGCTGACCCGGCTCGAGGATGTGATCAACTCTCTCGCCAAATCAGCCTTGGGCCCCAACGCCCCCACGATCGCGATCCAGCGGACGCCGATCGCCGGAACGACGCTGCATCATTTGGCTGTCCCGTTCGTCTCCCCGAGCTGGGCGATCAAAGATGGCAACCTCTATCTCGGGCTTTATCCGCAGGTGGTGGAAGCAGCCGTCGAGCAAGGGGGCGGCCGGAACAAGTCGATCCTCGATAATGAAGACTACCTCGCGGTGCGCAAGCGACTAGGTGGACAGGCGGCATCCGGCATCGGATTCGCCAACCTCCCCAAGACCGCGCCCGAGGGGTATCAACAGGTGCTGATGATCTCGCGGCTTTACCTCGGCGGCGCTGACCTCTTCGGCGCGCAGACGCCCGCCATGGCGATCCCGCCGCTGCGCAAGATCATGCCGCATCTGACGCCGTCCGGCGATGTCGCCTGGACCGACGCCAGCGGATGGCACTACAAGGCCGTCTCACCCTTCCCCGGCAGCGACCTGCTGACGCCCGGCGGAGGTGGGCAATTGATCATCGCCGAGCAAGCCCTGCTCGTGAGCATCCTCCTGCCCTCGCTCAACCGCGCACGCGAAACGGCCAACCGCGTAAAATGCGGCTCGGACATGCGGCAAATCGGGATGGCGATCATGCTTTATGCCAACGAAAACAAAGGGAAGTATCCCCCTGATCTGGGTACTCTGATAAAAACCCAGGACATCACAGCGGAGGTCTTCGTCTGTCCATCAGGGAACAACCAGTTCCCGCGCGCGGCAAATCTCGCGATGGATGACCAGGTGAAATGGGTGAATGAGCACTCCGATTACATCTACCTTGGCGCCGGCATGAACGTGACCGCAGGCGCCGAGACGATCCTTTTATATGAAAAGCCCGGCGCTCACGGCGGGCAGGGTATGAATATCCTCTACGGCGACGGGCATGCCGAATTTCAGCAGATGCCGTACGCCATGCAAGCAATCGAAAAACAAAAGGCCAATAAGAAAGGCGGCGTTCGATGAAGCGCTCGAGTTGCCTCTTCGCGTCGATGTTGATCTTGACTTTGTTCTCGCTCCCGGCGCACGCCCAGCCGCTCGCCGATCGCATCCCCCAGGACGCCGTCGCCTACATCGGCTGGAGCGGCAGCGAGTCCATGGGCCCGGGTTACGCCGGCTCGCACCTCAAGGCCGTCATCGATGCGTCCAACCTGGCGCAGCTCGCCAGCGAATCGATCCCGCGCCTGCTCGAGCGCATCGGCAAAGATGACGAAGACGCCGCCCACGTCACCGCCATGATCCCGGCGATCGGTGGGCCGATGTGGCGTCACCCGTCGGCGCTCTACTTCGGCGGCGTGGACGTGACCAACCCCGACTTCCCCATGCCCAAGCTCGCGCTGCTCTGCGACGCCGGCAAGGAGGGGAAGCAACTAGTTGCGGAGTTGGATAAATTGATCACCTCGAAGGGCCAGCCGCCCTTCCCTTACCGCGCGGAGGAACAGGACGGCCTGGTGGTCGTCGTCTTTGGCAACGTGGAGATCAGCGCGAAAAAGAAACCGGTCGTGCCGATCTCGCAACGGAAGGAATTCAAGGCGGCGCTGACGGAAGTGGGGAAAGATCCGGTCGTGATCGCGTACGTGGACGTGGAAGGGGGCGTTGAGCAGATGGATCAGGTGATCGCCACTTTCGCGCCGGCCGAGGCGAAGCAGAAATGGCCGGCGATCCGCGACGCAGTTGGCATCGCAACGTTGAAGCGCCTGGTCTACGCTGGTTCGTTCGACGGCCAGGAGTGGTCAACCCAGGCATTTGTCGAGTCACCCGAGCCGCGCACGGGGTTGGTGAAGGCGCTTCTGGATGCGCCGCCGCTGTCGGAGGGGACGCTCAAGTCGATCCCCAAGACGGCGACGATGGCAGCGGCGGGCCACTTCGATTTCGGCGGTCTGCTCGGCACGATCCGCGAGATGGTCAAGAAGATCGACGCCGGCGCGAGCGCGGATTTCGAGCAGGGGCTCGATGAAGTCAAGCAGGCGATCGGCATGGACCTGCAGGGGGACATACTCAACACGCTCGGGGACGAATGGTCGGTTTATTCAGACCCGGGCGTCGGCGGCACCGGCATTCTTGGCATGACGGTGGTCAATCGCCTCAAGGACGCCGGAAAAGCGGACAAGGCGTTGTCGCAGCTCGAGCAGTTGCTCAACGGGATGATGAAGGAAGGAACCGCCGGCGAGAAGATCACGATCGCGTTCAACACCAGCAAGCAGGGCGACCTGACGATCCACTATCTGGCGGTCCCGTTCGTCGCGCCGTCGTGGGCGATCAAGGACGGGAATTTGTACGTCGGCCTTTACCCGCAGGTGGTGAGCGGGGCGGCCGATCACGTGGCGTCAAAGGCACCGTCGATCCTGGATAATCCCGGCTTTGCGGCGATGCGCAAGCGGCTTGGCGGCGAGCGCATCACGGCGATCAGTTTCAACGACCTGCCGAAGAACGCGGCCGAGGGTTATCAGGAAGTGTTGATGCTCTCGCGCGTTTACCTGGGCATGGCGGACATGTTCGGCGCCAAGACACCGGCGCTCGTGTTGCCGACGTTAGCCAAGTTGATGCCGCACGTGACACCGGCGGCGGCGGTGGCATGGTCGGATAAGACCGGCTGGCACCTCAAGCAGATCACGCCCTTCCCCGGCAGCGACATCCTCGCATCAGGCGGGATGGGCTCGGCGATGGCAGTGGAACAGGCAATGACCGCCGGTTTCCTGCTCCCGTCACTCAGCCGCGCCCGTGGCGCCGCCAACATGGTCAAGAGCGGCAGCAACCTGCGGCAGATCGGCCAGGCGATGCTGCTCTACGCCAACGAGAACAAGGGCAAGTACCCCAAGACGATGGGCGAGTTGCTGCTGACGCAGGACGTCACAGCCGAAATTTTCGTCAACCCGCAGACCAAGACGCGGGCGCCGCTGGAGAAGACCAAGGAAGAGCAGGCGCTCTGGATCAACAAGGATTGCGATTACGAATACCTCGGCGCTGGCAAGAACAGCCAGACGGGCGCGGATGTGATCCTGGCGCACGAGAAGTTCAGGCCCAACTCACGCGGAGTCAACATGCTGTATGGCGATGGGCACGTGGAGTACGTCCTGACGGCCAATGCGCAGGCGACGCTCGCCAGGCAGAAGCAGGCTGAAGAAAAGAAAGGCGCGCAATGACGCAGAATCGTCCGGTGGCAAGAGGAGCGCGAAAGTCGCTTCGCGGTTTCGCCCCGTTTCTCGCGCTGATATCGATCGCATCCCTGACTGCGCGCGCACAACCCCTCACCGATCGCTTGCCCGCCTCCACGATGGTCTACGTCGGCTGGTCCCCCAACGCCGCATTGCAAGGCACCGCGACCGCCAAGATGCTCGCCGACGAGCGATTCATGGTCCCCTGGCGCCAATTATTCCAGGAGATGCTCCTGGAAATGCCCGACGGCGCTGACGGTGGCGAACGGGTCTCCCTGCACTTGCCGCAGCTACTGATGGACGCCGTACAGTGCGAAGGATGCTTCGCGCTGCTCGAACTCAAGCAGGGGAAAAATCGCTTCAACCCGCAGAGCGTCCTGATGATCGACCTGGGCGCGAAGCGCAAAAGCTTCGAAGAACACTTCAAGCCGATCCACCTGCGCATGAAAGAGCGCGTGGGCGAGCGACTGAAGATGGTCAAGCTCGAAAAATCCTGGGTCTACACCAAACCCGATCGCGAGGGCAAGGCCCACGTCACCTGGGGATTCGTGGGCGATACGTTCGTGGTGTTCCTCGGCGATGGCGCGGAAGAATTCGTGCCAAAGCTCGTGAAGGGAAAGATCGATGCCAATCTGAAGACTTCGCCGGCGTTTCTGAATTGCGTCGGCAAAATCCCCGGCGACGCGGTCTTCACGACCTATCTCGACAGCAAGGGCTCGCTCAACCTGGTGCGCAGGCTCGTCGAGCGCGAGGGGAACGCCGACATGCAGGTCCTGGTGCGCAACTGGGACAAACTGCTCGGCGAAGTCGGCATCGACAACGTCATCGGCGTGGCGGAGAAAACCGTCATCGAAGACCGGCAGTTCGTCACCCGCACGCTCGTCCGCACCGACGGCCCGGCCCGTGGCATGCTCGGGCTGATCGCCCAGCCCGCGGTCGATCCGGCGATGATGAAGGTCATCCCGCAGGATGCGATGGCCGCCGCCGCCGTGCGCCTCGACCCCGCCAAGACCTACGACCAGCTCAAGGCATCGATCATCAACATCGCCGGCGACGACGCCAAGCAGGCATTCACCCAACTTGAGCAGGGCGCCGAAGGAATGGGCCTGCCGCTCAAGACCGTGCTCGAAGCACTGGGCGACCAGTGGGTTGTCTACAACGCCACGTCACAAGGCGGCTTCGCGCTCACCGGCTGGACGCTGGTGACGAACGTCCGCGACGCCGAGAAGTTCAACAAGACGCTCAACACGCTGCGCGGCATGATCGCCAAGGCGTTTGGTGGCGACGACAACCGCACCCGCCTCCGCGTGCTCGACGTCGACGGCATTAAGATCGAATACCTGGAGCTGGGCCACTGGGGCGCGCCGTTTTCCCCCGCCTGGGCCGTTATCGGCGATAAATTCGTCCTCTCGCTCTACCCGCAGATCGTCGAAGACGCCGCCCGCCACATCAAGGACGGCGGCAAGAGCATCCTGGACAATCCGGAGTACGTCGCCGCGCGTAAGCGCACCGGCGACGACGGCCCGATGTTCTACGCCTCGGGCGCGAAGGTCACCGAAAATATTTACCCCGTCGGCCTCCTGATCGTCTCGGCGCTCAACAGTTTCGGTGGCGGCTTCCACGACGGCGCGGCTGACGACGGCAAAATCTCCGGCGCGGACCTCATCCCGTCGATGCAGCGGCTTTTGCAATACGTCGGCAACGACGCGATCACGGTCAAGGCGACGCCGGACGGCTTGCTCAAGACCCGCACGGTCGGCAACCCGCTGCTCTCGCCGTTGGCGTGGATCGATTCGCCGATCATCTGGCTGGCGCTGGGCATCCCGACGATGACCGAGTTTGAAGGCGACGCCGACCGCACCACCAGCGCCGCCAACCTGCGCCAGGTCGGTCAGGCGATCATGCTCTACTCGAATGAAAACAAGGGCAAATTCCCGCCCGATCTCGCGACCCTGACCAAGACGCAAGACCTGCCGCAGGAGGCGATCAAGTCTCCCTTCGGCCCGGCCAAGGGCGGGACGGACATCATCCTGCTCCAGTATGGCGCCGTCAATCCGATGACGGGCAACCAACCCGGCTCGGCCGAGATCATCGTCGCCTACGACCAAGCCGCCCTGGAGCAGGGGGACGGTGCCAATGCCCTCTTCGGCGACGGCCACGTCGCTTGGCTCGCCCCGGACGTGCTCAAACGCGCACTGGAAGAATCGAAGAAAAAGGCGGTCCTGCAAAACGCCCAGCCCTGATAGCATGGTCCATGCTGGTCGGCCCGGCTACGGCCGCGCGCGAATTTAAAGCGGCGCGGCTATTATGCCAATAATAGTTCGTAGGGTTCTCACTGATCGGTTTGTCGTAATGCTCCGTTTCTATCACATGCTCAAGTCCGCGCCGGTCAGCGACGACCCCGTCTCCGTCCTCTGGCACTACATCTGCGGGCACATGGTCAACTGGCTGAACGGCGTCTCCGGGCCGGTTGCTTGGACCGACAGCAGCCATCGCGGCGTGCAATACCTCGACAAGGTCGAGTTCCCCCGCAAGCAGAAGCGCTACATCTTCTCCCCACTCTTTGAAATCCGTTACAACACCGCCTTCGAGGAAGTTGTCCGCGGCTGCGCCGACCCCTCGCGCGAAGGCAAGACCTGGGTCAGCGAAGAACTGATCCGCGGATTGATCGGCCTCAACAAGATGGGTTTCGCCCACAGCTACGAAGCTTGGCAGGACGGCAAGCTCGCCGGCGGCGGCTTCGGCGTGCAACTCGGCTCGATGATCAGTTGCGACTCGATGTTCCACCGCGTCAGCAACGCCAGCAAGGCCGCCTACGGCCAGACGCTCGTGCACCTGCAGAAGCGCGGCTTCAAGATCGTCGATACCAACGGCGTCGCCAGTCACCAGGTAAACTACGGCGAAGAATGGCTCGCGCGCTGGCAGTTCGAACAACAGACGTTCGAGTGCCTGAAAGAACGGCCGTCGCTGACCGACGATCGGCCTTATCCCGCGTTACCATGGGAAGTGCGCACCCTTCTGCCCATGCTCAGGCCCACGCGCAAAGTGCTGCGCCGCCTCCCCTGGGCCAAACCGCCGCGCGATACCGCGCCGCCGGCACCGGCACAGGAAACGCCCGCGGCCGTAACAGCAACTCCCGCGACCAGCGATCCTCAGAAGACCGGCGACACCCCCGCCCCCATCGCCTGAATATCAAACCGCGATAGGTCCAACATTCGCGCCGCTTTATTAGACCGACTCGCTTGCAGGCGCACCCTCCACCTGTCGACGCCCTGACTGTAGACTCCGCTCCATGAAATCGTCAATCCGCCCGTGGCCCGCCGTCGCCTCTTTCGTCCTGCTGCTCAGCGCCGCATACGCGTTCGCCGACGAGCCCGCCGCCAAGCCAGCGCGCCTGCGCGTCCTCACCTACAACATCCAGCATGGCGCAGGCATGACCGACAAGCAGATCGACCTCGCCCGCACCGCCAAGGTCATCACCGATTCCAAGGCCGACCTCGTCGCCCTCCAGGAGGTCGATTCGAAAACCAAGCGCAGCAGCGGCGTCGACGAAACCGCCGAACTCGCCAAACTCACGAACATGCATGGCGTCTTCGGCAAGGCGATGGACTACGGCGGCGGCGGCTACGGCGAAGCGATCCTCTCGCGCTTCCCGATCGTCGAAACCAAAACCCACGCTCTCCCGTTCACGCAAGGCCGCGAACCCCGCGCCGCGCTTGAAGTTGTCGTCCATCCACCCGGTCTTCCGGCCATCACCTTCGTCGGCACCCACCTGGATCACTTGAAGGACGAAACCGACCGCCTCGCCCAGACCAAGGAGATCAGCCGCGTTCTCGTCCGCCCCGACGCCCCAGTCACGATCCTCGTCGGCGACCTCAACGCCCAGCCCGACAGCCAGACGATGAAATCGATGCTCGAGAGCTGGACCGACACCGCCGGCCCTGACCACCCGCCCACCTTCCCCGCCGACAAACCAAGGATCAAGATCGACTGGGTGATGACCCTCAAAACTCAGGGCTGGCGCGTCATCAGCAGCGAAGTGCTCGACGAAAAGGCCGCATCGGATCATCGGCCGCTACTGGTGGAACTGGAGTGGGTCGGCGCCAAAGCAACCAATTCGAAGTAATCTCAATCCCGTCCCGCCCGCCGCGCGCTTCGCCCCGCCGCCAGCGCATGCGCCTCGGCCAGCAGCGACTTCACCCGCTCTATCGTCGCCGCGCCGGGATTCAGCACGCAGACCCAGTGCATCCGCCCGTAAACCGGGTGCGGCAGGAGACGATCGAGCGCGGCAAAGTCGTGCCCGCTGCCTTCCTCGACTTTGCCCACGAGCGCAAGACACGTCTCCTTCCCCACCCCGATATTGAGCCGAAAAACCCCCGGCCGATCCAGCGCCGACGCCTGATCGTAAAGGTCATTGGTCACCAGCGTCACAAACGGCATCTGCCGCTCCGCGCCGATAAAGAAAAACGTGTTCCCATCCGCCGCGGCGGTCTGAACATCCGCAAACGTCTCGATGATGTATCGCGTGATCGCAGCTTCGTCCATAAAGTCCTTAAAGCAGTAGCCGAATAACAAGCCGATGAGTTGACCCGGCGCAAGCCACCCGCATCATATCCCGCATGTTTGGTTCCCATCTATCAATCGCCGGCGGCATGCACAACGCTCTGCTAGACGCCGAGCGTCTCGGCTTCGACACGACACAGGTCTTCACCAAGAACCAGCAGCAGTGGAAAGCCAAGCCCCTCGAGCCCGACATCATCGACGCCTGGAAATCCCACTGCACGCGTCTCAGCTTCGCCCAAACCGTCAGCCACGACAGCTACCTGATCAACCTCGCCTCCCCCGATGACGCCCTCTGGCAAAAGAGCATCGACCTCTTCGTCGAAGAACTCGCCCGCTGCACCCTCCTGGGCATCCCCTATCTCGTCACCCACCCCGGTGCTCACGTCGGTTGTGGAGAAGAGTCAGGTCTCGAACGCGTCGCCGCCGCCCTCGATCTTATTCACGCCCGCGTCCGCAAAGGCAAGGTGATCACGTGCTTGGAAATCACCGCCGGCCAGGGCACCTGTCTAGGCCACCGCCTGGAACACCTCGCCACCATCATCGACCTCGCGAAAGACCCCGACCGCCTCGCCGTCTGCCTGGACACCGCCCACCTCTTCGCCGCCGGCTACGACTTTCGCGGCCGAAAATACGCCAAGTTCATCAAGGAGATCGAAATCACCGTCGGCATAGACCGCATCAAGGTGCTCCACCTCAACGATTCCAAGAAGGAACTCGGCAGCCGAGTCGACCGCCACGACCACATCGGCAAAGGCACGATCGGCCTCGACGGCTTCCGCCCAATCGTCCGCGACAAGCGCTGGAAGAACATTCCCAAGATCCTCGAAACCCCCAAAGAAAAAGACGAAGCCGGCCGCGACTGGGACGCCGTAAACCTCGAAACGCTGAAGGGGCTGATGTAGACCCCGTATCACGGGCGTCTCGCCCGTGCCAGATGCGCGTAACATATCTGAACCACATTCAACTTCTTCTTCGCGCTCCTAGCGTCTCTGCAAGACACTTCGGATCCCCATGGAAGTCCTGATCGAACTCCTCCTCGAACTCTTCGGCGGCCTACTCATGGAAGGCCTCGCCGAACTTATTTCCCGCTTCTGGGTTGCCGTCGCCCAAGAGCAGCCCAATCCCTCGATCGTTCACCTCCCCCGGGCCATCGTCTGCCAGCTTGCCGGCATCGCCGCCGGCGCGATCAGCCTTCTCTTCACCAGCCAACACATCATCCACTCCCCAACCTTCCGCCTCCTCAACCTGGTCTTCACGCCCGTCCTGATGGCCCTCGCCCTCGTCGCCTGGGGCCGCTACCTCCAACGACACGACCGCGACCGCACTCCGCTCAACCGCTTCGTCTGCGCCTACGGCTTCGCGATCTGCTACATGCTCGTCCGGTTCTTCTTCGCGAGGTGATGCGCGAATGCCAAAGCCGAATCCTCATGCTCTGACTGACCTCGCTTCCCGCCTCCATCGCCACGTCGACATGCTCGCCGGCGTCATTGGCGAGCGCAACGTTCCGCACCGCTACGGCGCGCTCGAAGCCACCGCCCGCTACATCGAAGACACTCTCACCTCCTTCGGCTACGCACCGATCGCCCATGAATTTCCCGCCTACGGCAAACCCGTCCGCAAGATCGAGTGTGAGATCGTCGGTCGCAAGCACCCCCGCCGCATCTGGATCGTCGGCGCTCATTACGATTCCATCGACGGCAGCCCCGCCGCCGACGACAACGCCTCCGCAGTTGCCGGCGTTCTCGAAGTCGCGCGCCTTCTCGCGGGCACTTCCTGCCGCGATACCGTCCGCTTCGTCGCCTTCGTCAATGAAGAACCACCGTTTTACAAAGGCCCAGAGATGGGCAGCACCGTCTACGCCAAACGCTGCCGCGAGCGCGACGAAGATATCCGCGGCATGATCAATCTTGAGATGATCGGCTACTACCGCGATGAGCGCGGCACTCAGGATTATCCGCTTCCGCTCGGCAGGCCACCGTGGAAATGGCTTCTCCCCACGCGCGGTGACTTCATCGCGTTCGTCGGGAATTTCCCCTCGTTCTGGCTTACGCGCCGCTGCAAGCGACTCTTCCGCAGGAGCGTCCGTTTCCCCGCCCTCTGGGTCGCGGCGCCCAATCGCATCGACGGCACCGGCATGTCCGACCACTGGTCCTTCTGGCAGCAGGGTTACCCGGCCGTCATGGTCACCGACACCGCCTTCTTCCGAAATCCCCACTACCACAAGCCCAGCGATACGCCCGACAAGCTGGACTACCCTCGGATGGCCCAGGTCACCACCGGCCTTGCCGGCATGCTCCGACGATTGGCAGGGGGATGACGCTCGTCTTGCAGACCCCTCACTCCTTCACGCTCGCCACTGTCCCAATCTTGTAAATCTTCTCACTGTAATTAAACAACCCCGCCGCCACCTGCGCCGGCGGCAGCGGTAGATCCGGCGACGACGGCACCTGCAAATACGCCAGCGCACGATCAATCAGCTTCGCCGCCCCCGGCGCGGCCACCGTGCCGCCGTAGTGTGCCAGCGCCTTGTCCGGCTCGTGGATGATCATCGTCACCACGATGCGCGGGTTCTCGAATGGCGCACCCGACATGAAGCTGCTGGTAAACTTCGAATCGCTGTACCCTTCCTTGCCGCCGCTCACGTGCGCCGTACCCGTCTTGCCGAAGATGTTCCACGTCTTGCTCCGCGCCCGCGTCGCCGTCCCGCGCACCACCACGTCGCACAGCACCCGCCGCACTTCCATCGCCGTTGCCGGGTCCAGCACCTGCGGCATCAACTGCAAGCTCGTGCTTTCGACGCGCGAGGCGATCGAGCCATCCGACGCTAAAGATCCCTTGATCACCCGCGGCGTCACCAGGTGGCCGCCGTTCGCATAAGCGCAAAACGCCCTGCACAACTGCAGCGGCGTCACCATTACCTCGTACCCCTGTGACACCGATTCCGTACTGTATTTCGTCCACTTCGCCAGCGGATTCACCCGCCCCGGATCCTCGCCGGGCAGTTCGATCCCGGTCTGATGCCCAAACCCGAACGACCGAATCGCGCCGTTCAACTTCTCATTCCCCATTCGCTCACCCAGCATGCACATGCCGATGTTCGACGACTTCACCAGCACGTCCCAGAACGCCAGTTGATCGTACCCGTGCACGTCCGTCACCTTGCGCCCGTACGACGTGCGGTAGTGCGGCCCATGCACCGGAAAAATCTCCGCCACGCTCGTGATATGCTCCCGCAGCGCCGGCCCCGCAATAAAGGGCTTGAACGTCGAACCCGGCTCATACGGATCAGTCAGGCAGCGATTCCGCCGAACTTCCTGCGTAGAGTCGTCCAAATTTTGCGGGTTAAAACTGGGCCAGTTCGCCAGCGCCAGAATGTCCCCCGTCCGCGGATCCATCACGACGACTTCCCCGCGATTCGCCTTGAATTCTTCGCACGTCCGCGCCAGTTCCTGCTCCGAGATCATCTGCAGGTTCGAGTCGATCGTCAGGATCAAATGCTGCCCATGCTGCGGCGGAAAATAATCCTCCGCCGCCACCGCAATCGCGCGCCGCCGCGCATCTTTCAAAACCCGCTGAGACCCGTCCTTCCCCGCCAGTTCCTTATTGAACTTCAGCTCCAGCCCTTCCAGCCCTTTCTCCTGCTGCCCCAGGTCATCTTTGCCCACGCCCCCCAGCAAATGCGCCGCGATCGCCCCCATCGGATAATACCGCTGGTTCTGCGGCTGCACTCCGATCCCCGGGATGTTCAGCTTCAAAATCTCATCCACCGCGCGCTCGTCCAGATTCTCCGCGATCTTCAAATAGCGCGTCTCATACTTATCGCTGAGCATCTGCGAAAGCGTGTATGACTCCTTGTCGATCAGCTTGCAGAGCTTGCGGATATCCTGGTCCATCGTCACCAGGCTCTTGCCCTCAACCGAGTAACTATCCTGCATGAACTTCGGATCGACATAGAGCGTCTGCGTCTGGATCGTCCCCGCCATCAGGCAGCCGTTCGAGTCGTAAATGCACCCCCGCCGCGAGGTCAGCTTCTCCGTCAGATGCTGCTGCCGCTCCGCAGAGTTGATGGTCCGCTCGCGCCCAAAAGTCTGCAGATAAGCCACCCGTCCGATCATCCCCGACAGCGCAGCAAACAAGGCGATCATGATGGCCGCAGCACGACGAGCCGAGAACGTAGGCATGGGGGAAACTCCTTGGTCCGATAATTTATCGGCAACGCAGAGAAGAAAGGATGAATGATGAAGGATGAAGGATGAATCGGAAAATGCACGTTAGCGCGATTTGGCGTTCTTTGCGCAGCTAACGAAAATGGAGATCAACTCGTTCGTCTCCACGCTCAGTTCTTGCACGTCCGGCGTGTCGCGTATTTTGGAATGGGTCAGGATCTCGAGCCAGTACGCCGTCTCATCGAGTTCCTGCAGGCCACCTTCCATCTTGCTTATGAACTCTGCCACGGATCGCGCCCGGCAGGCCTCGCGATAATGCGCGCCCGGCGACGTCCCACTCTTGATGAGTTGCTTCCGAATGGCCCACCCCTCGGGCGTATTTGGCACTCGGGCACAAAGCCGAATGATCCGAAGCGCAAAATCCAACGTGCGCTTCCGCAGATCAAAATTCTCCCCGCCTTGATTCATCCTTCATCCTTCCGCATTCATCCTTTATTCAGCATCCGGATCCGCATTCCAATTCCCCGCCGCCGCCATCCCCTGCGGCAGCGGCGACCGCGGCACCAAATGAAGATCCCGATTGCTCACCGTCTGCTGAATCGCATTGGGCGCTGTATACACCGCGATCTGCAACTGCTGATTCCAAAGCCGCGCCTGGTGCGATTCGATCTGCCGGTGCAACTGGCTGATCTTGTAATTCAGCTCCAACCGCTGCTGCCGAAGCTGCAGCGTCATCACCGCCAGCGTCATCGCACAAACCACGCAAACCAGCATCTTGACCATGACTCGCGCTCCGCGCTTACGTCTTCCCTGCCTACCGCCTACTCTTACTGCACCGACGCCAGCGGCCGCGCCGGCATCCGCAGCTTCGTCCCCGCCGGCAGCACGTCCCAGTTCTTCACGTTCGCCTTGTTCAACTCCTTGATCGCCGGCACCGTCGTCGTATCCCCAAGCTGTTCCTTGGCGATCTTCCACAAATTGTCCCCCGGCTGCACCTGGTACCAATACTCCGCCCCCGCCGCCTTAATCGGCGTCGTTGTCCGCTCCGGCGCCGGCTGCGGTGGCGTCGGTGTCGGCGCACGCCCCTGGGCCTGCGCACTCACTCCAGGAGCCGACGGAATGTTGTACGTTTGCCCGATCACGACTTTATCCGGATCGGCCTGCAGCGTCGGGTTCGCCTTGATGATCGCTTCGCGGTTCGCCTTCGTGTTCGCCCCCATCTGCCGCAGCGCGATCTTCGAAAGGCTATCCCCCACCTCCACCGTGTACTGCTTCATCGCGCCATTCGCCAGCGGCGTCGTCGCCCCACGCTGCGCCCCGCCCGCAGTCTGTCCCGTCTGCCCCACCGGCCGGCTCGCCCGCAACGGCTGACCATCCGCCCCCACCAGCGCCTCGCCCATGTCCGCCGCCACATCCGCAATCGTCCGTTCCTGACGCGATCCGCCGGTCGGCCCGCGCGCCACGTCACCGCCGTTATTCGTCCGCCCCGCGCCCGGCGTCCCCGTGTTCCCAACCGGCGCGCCGCCATTTTGATTCTGCCCACCCGACCCGATCACCACGTTCCCGCCGCCACCCGCATTCCCATCCGCCCCGCCGCGCCCGATCTGCACGAACGTCACCGGCGGCGGACGCCGCGTGATCTCCTCGCGCGTCGGCACCTCGTTGTCCGGCGAAACATCCTGCGACGAAACAGCCACCGGCGCAGGCCGATTGTGCGAAGCCGGCGTCGTCGTACCCTTGCGCAGGGTATCGCCGACATTCGCCAGCGGCGCAGCCGGCGGCTCGGTCGATCGCATCAACTGATCGGACAACAAAATCCCGATCACGATGATAAACGCCAACCCCACCAGCAATCCGATTTTCGTTTCTCGCGTCATGGCTACGACCCTGTCCGAAGTGTAAGTCCGTCCTGAACTCGGTTGATCTGGCTAAACCTTTTCCACCACTCTCAGCTTCGCCGACCGGCTCCGCGGATTCCGCAAAACTTCCTCGTCGCCAGGCCCCACGGGCCTCTTCGTCAGCAACCGCACCGCGCCGGTCTGCTCAGCGACCCGAAACGCCTGCTTTGCCAGCCGATCTTCCATCGACTGAAAACTGATCACCGCAAACCGGCCGCCCTTGTTCAAAAACCGCGGGGCGTTTTTCAACAACGCCTCGGTGTTTTCCATCTCCTGGTTCACGGCCATCCGCAGCGCCAGGAACGTCCGCGTCGCCTGATCGATCTTCTCTTTCGTATGTCCAATGGCCGAACGCACGATCTCAGCGAGTCGCTCTGTAGTGGTAATCGGCGATATCCGGCGCTCCTCCGCAATCTTTCTGGCAATTCGCCGCGAATAACGCTCCTGTGCCAGTTGATATAGGACGTTCGCCAGCTCCTCCTCCGGCAAAGAATTGACCAAATCCGCCGCCGAACGCCTGATCCGCGAGTCGATCCGCATGTCCAGAGGCGCGTCCCTGCCAAACGAAAGCCCGTAATGCGGATCGAACAACTGATTGGTGCTGATCCCCAGATCCGCCAAAACCCCATCCACCCCCGAAATCCCCAACTCCCCCAGCACATCCCCCAACTCCGCAAAATTAGCATGAAACAACCGCACCTCACACTGCGGCAACATCTCTTTCCCCTCCAAGGTGGGGCAGACATTCTTGTCTGTCTCTTTGTCTTTGAATTGATCCCCTTCTGGTTTCTTGTTTCCGGTTTCTGGTTTCCCCACCAGCCTCTCCCGAGCAAACTCCAAATTCCGAGGATCAACATCCAGCCCAATAAGCCTCCCCGTCCGCCCCAACCGCCGCGCAATCTCCACCGCATGCCCCGCCCGCCCCAGCGTGCAATCCACGATCGTCTTCCCCTCCGCAGGCGCCAGCGCCTCCAGCACCTCGTTCATCAAAACCGGATCATGTCCGCTCGCAGGCAGTTCCATCCCCGCATCTTCGCTGTGCATCCTTCCCAGACAAGGACCAGTATCTCTCTCTGCCTTTCTCTGGGCCTTTGCGGCGCGATTGAGACGCTGATGCCGCTACCGCCCCGACAAATCCAGCGCCGGCATCAACCCGCCCCCCTCCGCCGGCGTCCCCCCGCGCCCCAAAATCAAAAACGAGCTCATCCCACTCCCAATCCGCCGAGGACATTCCTCCACCAGCGTCAGCTCACTAGTCGCCAGCTCAAGCGAAAACGGCGTCAACACCCCCGCCAAATCGACAGGCGACGGCACGCTCTGATTATTCGACAAAATCACCGAATCTACCGACAACACCCGCGCCACCGGATCGATCGTCACCCGCACGTCCCGCCCCCCATTCGTCTGCCCGTCGATCACGCTCCCAATCAGCAAGACCACCGGCGGATCAATCGTGATCGCCGCCCCCGCACCCGCCGCCCGCGCCGTGATCAAACTGTTCCGCACCGTCAAAACCCCAGGCGTAGTCAGCGTGATGTTCCCCCCATCCCCACCCACGGCTTGCGCACTGATCCCCGTGCTTTTCGATTCATCGAGCCGCAACGTCGCCGCCGATACCCCCGCCCGCCGGTCGCTCACCAGAATCTCCCGCGACGCATCGATCACGATATCCCCCGCCGTCCCCGACTCCGACCGCACCGTCACCCGCCCCCCATCCACGATGCGCACGGCGCCCGCATTCAACATCACCGTCCCCGCCCGCGCGGCCTGGCTCCCCGCCGAGATCGTCCCCGCGCCACTTACCACTATCTCGCCACCTTGAATCATCACATCCCCACCGCGCCCCGCTCCCGCCGCACTGTCCGAAAAAATCCCGCCATCGGCGACCGTCAGATCCCGCCGCGCGTTGATCGTCAGCGTCCCCGCTGCCCCCGTCCCCTGCGTCCGCGCCCGGATCAATCCGCCGCTGTCCAGCCGAATCGAATCCGCCGTCACCACCAACTCCCCCGCATCCCCGCTCCCCTTCGTCCCCGCATTGATCTGCCCGCCATGAGTCAACTCGATCGTCCCCGCCTCCACAGTCAACTGCCCGCCCCGACCCGGCGCACCCGTCTCCCCATTGTCCGAAAAAATCCCCGCCTGGTCCACCTTCAGCGCACCGCTCACTCGCACCGTCAACCGCCCCGCATCTCCCAGCCCAAACGTGCTGTCATCCAGCAGCCCGCCGCTCACCATCGTCAGCGATCCCGCATTCACCAGCACATCACCGCCAAGCCCCGTCCCCTGCGTCTGCGAAAAAATTCCCGTCGGCAGCGCCGACATCCCCGCCCCATCCACCTCCAACCCGCGCCGCACGTTCAACGTCAACCGCCCCGCATTCCCCGCCCCATCCGTGCTCGTGCTGATCTGCCCGCCGTTCTGCAACCGCAGCGACCGCGCCGCCACCGTCACGTCGCCGCCGTTCCCCGCTTCGCTGGAACTAAGCGTCTCGCACAAAATCCCCGTGAGCTGATTCGTCCCACCCCCATCGATCACCAGCGACCGTCCCACGCGCACGTTGATCGCTCCGCCCGCCCCATGTCCAAAGGTGCTCGCATCGATCGACGCCCCGTTGGCGATCGTCATCGACCGCGCCTTCACGAAGATCACCCCACCATGCCCGCCATTGCTCCCCACTCCACCGCCCAGCGCCGAGATCCCCGTGATCGGCGACCCGCCCCCGTCCAGCGTCAGGTCATTGGTGACGCTGATCATCACATCAGCCGCCGCCCCCATGCCAAAACTGCTCCCGCTGATCCCGCCGCTGCGCAGGATCTGCATCGAATCCGCGATCACCGCCAACCGCCCCGCATCCCCCGCCGCCGGCGCGCCCGAGATAATCCCACCCTGGCCGACCACTCGCACAAGCCCCGCCCTGATCGTCAGATCCCCACCGAGGCCCACATCCAGCGCATGCGTGGTAATCCCAGTCACCCGCCCCGTGTCCGCGTCATCCACGTCCACCGCCCCGGTCGCCCGCACCACCACTGCACCGCCGCGACCCGCCGACGAAGAATCCGCCTCGATCGACCCGCCAGCCGTCATCCGCAACGAATCCACGCTCACATCGATCCCCCGCCCCGGCCCCGCCCCCGTCGTGTTCGAATAGAGCGTCGCCCCATCCGTCATGAACACCGCCCCACCCTGCATGCTGATCCGCCCGCCAACATCCCCGCTGACATCGATGAACGACCCCGTTGAAATCGTGATCGGCCCCCGCCCCGCGGCGTGGTTCATCGTAATCGCCCCATCCAGGCTCGAAGGATCCATCGAAACCGTAGCCCCCGCCGGCGGCGCGATCAAATTCACCCGCCCATCCACCGCCGTCAGTTCCCCCGCCGAAATCTCGATGCCGCCCGCGACGAACGAGATCGCCTTCCCATCCGGCACCGCCAGCGCCCCGCCATCAAACCGAATCACCGGCCCAGGCCCCGTCCGTTTCAAAAACCCAAACGCCGCCGGCGCAGCCGATGTCAAAACCCCCGCCCGCGCCGGATTTGCCACAAACCGCCCCCCATCCTTCAACCCCACCGAATCCGCCGTAGTCGCCACGAACGACCCCCGCACATCAAGACTTCCATTCGCCCCAAAAACAATCCCCGCTGGATTGATCAGGTAAACATTCGCTCCATCGATATCGCAAGCCAACCGACCATTAATCTGCGAAGCCGCCCCGCCCGTCACCCGAGCAAGCACATTGTGAATCGACGAACCCCCGCTAAACGTAGCCGACCCCCCATCCGCCACATCAAACTGCGCAAACGAATGAAACAAATTCCCCCCGCGCACCTGCCCCAGCGAAGAAGGTATCAAAACATCCGGCCCCGCCAGCGTCTGCCGCGCACCCAGCGTCCCATCCGTCCGAACTTGTGCCCGCCCCGACGAGATCCCCAACAGCCACACTCCAAAGCCCAAGGCAACGCCGATTCGCAATCCCATCGCATCACCTCTTGCACGGAGTGCGCATTCGCTCGACCGGAAGGCTACAGCCTCCGCTTCGCCGACGTCAATTTTCACTCGCACCCACCACCGCTGGTAATGTTTGCCCAATATCACCTGAGACGTTATTGTGACAGGAGTTACGGCTCAGTCGTCTGCATCCGGTTTGCCAAATAGCGGGTGGAGACCGTCGATATCCGTGTGAGACCGTTCGCGATCATCGTGGTGGAAGGGAGACGGCGGCATGCACTTAGAGTACGTGGTCGTCGGCGTCCCTATATCAAACCAATCCGCAGGTAGCTCGGCCCTTTTGAACTGGCGAGCCGCCGTCGAATCTGAGGCCTCAAAGAATTGGGCCACAACTCCGCTCACAGGGAAGCTAAAGGCGGTTATAATCAATTTTCACACGGGAGATAAGCCTTCGCTGGACCTTGATAACATGTCCAAACCCATATTGGACGCGATGCAGAACATCGTTTATCGCGATGACCGCCAGATCAGGCAGGCCGAAATCACTCACGTTCGGATTGATGCCCCTTTCGTTTTTGTCGGAGCGTCAAAGCTCATCGTTGCGATGGTGCAGGCCGGAAACGAGTTTGTATACATTCGAATTGACGAGCCAACAGATCCCTTCCCTCTGCCAAAGTGAACCATGGATTTCGAACAAGAATTCAATCAGGTTGCCCAAGCCTACCGCAGCCAAGGCTACGACGTCATTGTCCGGCCCGCCCCCGACGAATTGCCCCCATTCGCGAAGGACTTCCACGTAGAGATCGTCGGTCGCCGCGGAACTGAGGGTGTCTTAGTTGCGATCAAGAAGAACCGCGACGAGGTGGCTGCAGACGGTAACATGCAGAGATACGCTGAAATAACGGGTTCGCAACCCGGGTGGCGGTTTGATTTCGCCATCCTGGAGTCAGAGAATCCTCGAGCCAGGGAAATGCGCGGTGCGACCGAGTTTTCCAACGAAGATATTTCCCAATCACTGCATCAAGCCGAGCAACTAACCCGCACGGGATTTTCGCGGCTGGCGGTAGTCGCTGCATGGGCTTCGCTCGAAGCAGCGATGCGAATGCGGCTCCGCGCTTCGGGACAGGAAGCAGGTTGGGGCAGTATGCCGCGACAAATGTTGAAGGAACTCTACTCGGCAGGCCTCTTGTCTCCTGAGGAGTTCCATCGAGTTGAATTGGCGTCGCAACTCAGAAATCAGATCGTTCACGGGTTTTCGTCGCAGCCCGCCGAGTCTGAAACCGCGGACGCTGCCGTAGTACAACTTTTGAGCGATATTGCCCGCCGTCTCGCCCGCGAATCCCAGCCGGAACGACAGAGCGCTTGATCGCGGTGGCGTCTTGATCGAGGCGGAACTCTCATGCGAATCCCGAATCTGTTCACATTCCTACTGGCGATCTCCGCCCTTTTGGTCTCGGCCGCCAGCGCCAAACCCACCCCCTCCCAGGACGGCTCCGCCCCCCGCGCCGCCCTCCTCATGTACGACAAACTCGTAGGCCCCAACGAATCCGAGAAAGCCCTCCCCCTCTACTACGCCGCCGCCACCCGCGAGCGCGCCTTAGCCGCAGTCCTCGCCAAATGCGACGGCGCGCTCGCCAACCTCCGCAAGCAAGCCGCCGAAAAATTCGGCCCCGACATCGCCGACGCCATGCTTCACTCCGTCGACGCCACCACCACCGAAGACATCAACACCGCTAAAATCACCGTCGCCGGCGACACCGCCGCCGTCCTCTTCCCCAACGCCCAGCGTCCTACCATGATGGTCTACATCAAAGGCGAATGGAAAATCTCCGTCAATTCCCTCCTGCAGGACCTGAAAATCTCCCCCAAAACCTTCCGCCAATCCCTCGCCAAAGTCGCCGCCGCCGCCAACCAGACCGCCGCCAAAATCGAGCAAGGCCAATACACCACCCCCGAAGACGCCAGCAAACATCTTCTGGAAGCATACAAATCCGCCTTCCCCCCCACCGCCAAATAACACGCGCACACCATTATCGGCTCAGCTTGCTGAGCGCGTCCCACACCGTATCAAGGCATATGCGCCCAATACGCCGCGGTGTGGAACAGGATCCTCTTGCCAAGCTCCAGCCGACCGGCCTTCAAGCGTCACGCTCCCCTCACCGCCCCGCCGTTCCCCTTACTTCGTTCTTCACCTCGCCAACCATGAAGCGGCGGAAGGCCTCACCCGTCTGCGCAAAGGGGATGACCTTAGGTTGCGGGTCTTTCAGCGTTCCCTGGATGCTCGCGGTGGCGACGGCGCCTTGCAGGGCTCCCAGGATCTGATCGACGTCCGCCATAAAGGGGAGCTTCAGGTCCTTGAGCGGGCGCGCCGAGCCGGCGGCGGTGCCTTCGATGGGGCTGTCGACGCCCTTGAAGATGTTGAGCACCGCGGCGCTGGCCCAGATGTCCACGCCGCGGTTGAAGTAGCGGATGACCGGGATCTCCAGGCGCTCCCCCTCGAGCCGCGCCTCGGCGAAGCCGCGGCCAGTGGGGAGCGGGGGGCCCAGCTTGACCGACAGCAGCGAGTAGAGCACGTTGACCACCGGGACGTTGGCCAGATCCGAGTCGGTTACGCGAACGCGGATGTCGCCCGACGCCTCCTTGCGGCGCTCGACGGAGAAGGGGTTGCCCGCCGCCACCGCGGTGCCGCTGAGCAGGCCGGGAAGCGGTTTGTGCGCCTGTCCGGCGGGCCTTGCGGCGCCGACGATCTGATCGAGGTTGAGCTTGTCGAACGCGAGGTTGACGTGCAGGAACGGTTCGTCCCCGTAGTTCGTGTAGCGCATCCACCCCTTGAGCGTCCCGCCGGCGAGGTTCCAGTCGAGGTGGTCGAGGACGGCGCGGCGGTAGTCGGCGTGGGCGGTGAACGCAGCGTCACCGATCTGCATGCCATGCCAGGCGCCGCCGGCGGATTTGATCGTCCCGCCGATGGCGAAGGGGCCGGTCGCCTGCGGGTCGGTCTTGGGGTCGGTCGGGGAGAAGCGCACCGAGCCGGTGTAGCGGCCGACCAAACCCCTGGTGAAGGGGGCGAGGGCGATGACCGATTCGGCGTCGATGTTCTCCCATTCCACCCGGCCGGCGCTTTGCAGCGGGTCGTCGAGGTAGAGGTAACCATCGCCCGCGATCTTGCCCCCCAGCCCTTCGCCCTTGATCGATTTCAGATCGAGTCGGCGGCCGGCGATCGTCGAGGCGATGTCAACGCTCGCCACCGTGCGGTTGTTCCGCGCGATCGTCGCCTGGACGTTGAGC
This sequence comes from Phycisphaerales bacterium, assembly GCA_028291615.1. Classification (GTDB taxonomy): domain Bacteria; phylum Planctomycetota; class Phycisphaerae; order Tepidisphaerales; family Tepidisphaeraceae; genus RYN-433. The sequence goes on from JAQGHM010000020.1 coordinate 23,679, forward strand.
GGGCCGGTGGCGGTCAACTGTTTCAGGTCGATGTCGAGCCCTTTGGTCTGCGCCCAGAAGAGGACGTTGCTGGTCTCATGCGTATCGGAGTCGGCAAACTCCAGCGGCCATGCGGCGGTGGTAGCCTCAACGTGCATGCGCCGCGGCGCGTTGACGGGGAAGGAAACCAGTGCCCGCGTCTCGCCGTCCTTGCGCTTTGCCAGGATCGGATCGAGCGTGACGGTCCCGCGCGCGACGGCAACCTTGCCGGTGATGATGTCGGCGATCGGCGTGGCGGAGGCGCGGGTGGTCGGGGCGGTCGTCGCGCGCGTCGTCGTCGTCGTCGTCGTCGTCGTCGTGGGCGCGGTGGCGAGCGCGTAGGCCGCGGGAGTGGCAGGCAGGGCGGGCGCAGTGACCGTCTGGGCGGCGGGGTTCGTGCTGACGGGCCGCGTGCCGGCCGGCTTGTCCAGCGCCGCCGCGACCGCGGGCGACGTGGTCGGCGGCGGCGGGTTGAACCGCGCCAGGTCGTGAATCGAATACTCTCCCTCGACCCTCATGCGGTTGACGTCGAAGGCCGGCAGGTGCACGTTCCACCGCCCGCTGACCGTGCCGCGCACGTTGGGGGGCGGGCCGACAAAGTTGTCGAGCTGCGCCAACGACAACTCCTGCAGCGTGACCTCCAGCTTGGTCATTCGATTGTCATACCGGTAGTCGCCGTTCAGCCCCCAGACCCCGCTGAGGAACTCCAGTCGAGAAGTACCGACGCTCACGTGCTCCGGCCCGGCCGATCCCTCCAGCTTCATCGCGACATCGCCCAGCGGATGCCCCTTCATCCGGAAGTCTTTGGCGTAGAGCGCGCCGTCGATCTTGAGATCCACCGGCCACGCGGCTTTGGTCAGGTGCAATTCGGAAGTCAGCATGCCCGAGAGCTTCACCTCTTCGCTCGTCACGCCACCCTGCTCGCGCCAGGTGTAATCCAGCGGCGGGTACCAACCATATACGTTCAGCTCGACCGGCATTCCCGGGGCGCGATAGGAGAGATTCCCGTTTGCCCAGACGCGCACGCCCGCGCCGTCCACGAACAACTCCTCCAGCCGGGCCCACGCGCGATCACCATAGGCGCTAATCGTGAAACGGGCGGGCGTCTGCCCGGCGGCGCCGATGGCGACCGGCCAGTCCGTCCCGGCCAAGTAGACGTTCCAATCGCCCTGCACCAGATGATAATTCCCCTTAGCCGCCAGCGTGCCGCGCCGCCATTTCCCGTAGAGCTCACCCGGCGGAATCGACAGGCTGTCGAGCGTCAGCAGGTTGCCGCGGGTGGAGAGCGTCGCCTGGAGTTGATCAAGGGTGTACGCCTGCCCCGGCGTGCGATAAGCCAGCGCCGGCGCGGTGAGCTTCCAGTCGATCTGATCCCACGCCCGCCCCGCCCCCGCAAGGGTCAAGCGTGCGTCCCACGAATCGCCACCGCGATGGCCGTTGCTGTTCAGCGTCACGTCGATGACCGGCTGGTTCGGCCACGGCTGGCGGAGCGACGCGGTCAGCGACCCGCCATGCACCGCGCCCTTGGGGAGGATCAGGTTATTCCACGAAGCTTCGACCTTCCCATCGCCGCTGCTCCAGGCGTAGCCGCCGCCCAGGCGCAGCTCGCCCCCGGCGAACGCGAGCGACAGATCCTTCGCGCTCACGCTCTTGCCATCCAGCGCGATCGTCCCCCCCTCGATCCGCCCTTCGGGAATCTGCTCCTTAAAGGGGGACGTGATCGTCACTCCCGCCGCCGAGACCATCGTCACGCCGCCACCGCCCGCGCCAACCGCGCCCCCCTGATCGAACGCAATCGTCACCGGCCCCGTCGCCGTATACCCGCCGACGAATAACGTCCGCAGATCCAGCCGTCCCTTGAGCGACCCCTCCACCCGCCCGTTCCACCGCCCGTCGAGCTTAAAGCGCTCCAGCGTCTCGATCGTCGCGATGGATGGGTTCGAAAGGAACGGCCGCACCCACGGCCCGAGATTATTCAGCCGAACGCTCGCCTCATGCTGCCAATCCGCGCCGGGCGCGATCTCACCGGCCACCTCCAGCCGGTCCGGGATCGAAGCTTTATACTTCCAGACCAGCGGCCCCTCCGGCTGCCCTTCGATGTTCAATAGCGACACCGTCGCCTGCCGTCCGCGGACATCCACCAGCCGCACCACCGCATCGCGCACGCTCACCCGCGGAAGCTGCGGCGCGCCGCTCGCCGTCTTCGGCTGCCCCTGCGTATCGGCCGTCTTTCCGCCCCCCGCGCGGCGGATCAACTCGGTGACTTCCTCCAGGTTCCACCGTCCGTCCGCCTGCTGCCGCACCAGCAGGTTCGGCCGCTCGATCGTGATAGATTCCACCCGCAGCGGCCGCCCGAGGATCAGCGCGAGCAGGCCGGTATGCTCAACCGTCAACCGCGGCGTCTGCAGAAACGCCTCTTCGGCCAGCGGCAGCGAAAGCGTTACGCCGCTCAGCGACGTCCGCCCGCTCCAGCCAGTCCCGAGCTGCTGCGTCCCCACCCGCAGTTGCAGCTTCTCCTGAATCGCCCCGAGCACCCAGTTCTTCGGCAGCTCCGTCCAGAGCACCACCTGCACTGCCAAAAGCAGCAACAGGACCAGGACGACGACGCCCAGCAGGATGCGGAGGAACCACTTACGCTTCACGCTCATCACTGTCCACGATAGGGCGGCGGCGGGGGAAGGGCAAAAGGGGGGGGATGGATGATCCATCTCATCCCTTCTTCGCTGCATGCCTCAACGCCTTCGTGCCTTCCGGCCCAGATTGCCCCTCCCGACGCTGCCCGTGGCCGCGCTATAATCGCGCCACCTTTAGATTGGAGCAAAAAACAATGGGATTCGACCAATACCATGAGCCCCCCGACGAGCTGCCCAAGGAGACGCGAACCTTCGCGCGGATGATCGCGTCGCTGATCGAGGAGGCCGAGGCGATCAACTGGTACGAGCAGCGCATGGCGGTGGAGACCGACAAACAGGCCAAGGCAATCATGGCCAACGCGCAGAAGGAGGAGTTCAAGCATTTCGGGATGGACCTGGAGTTCCTCCTGCGCACCAAGGACGATTGGCGGACGGAAATGAAGACGATCCTCTTCACCAAAGGCGACATCGTCGAACGCGGCGAAGCGGCGGAGGAGCAGGTGGATTGAGGTTTTGTGGTGCGGCCGTCCCGGCTGCTCTTCATTCATTGCAACGGAAGCGGCCGTCGTTCGGGGCGGGCAATTGAGTATTGGTAATCGGCCGCTGCCGCTAACATATGCCTTTGGCGACGGTAGAGTGAGGCGGAAGACCCGTGCGGCGACGACTGCCACCATCCATCTCGTGCATTACTTTTCGCGATCCATCCTCGCCCTTCTTACCCTGACCGCGGCGGCGCCATTTGCGCAGGCAGATGGAGCTCGCGCTGAGGTTTCCTTCCGCAACGACGTGATGGCCGTCATCTCCAAGGCCGGCTGCAACGCCGGCGCCTGTCACGGGAACAAGACCGGCAAGGGCGGCTTCAAGCTCTCCCTGCGCGGTCAGGACCCCGATCTGGATTACGCCGCCCTCACCCACGATCTCTTCGCCCGCCGCACCAACGCGATCGATCCCGATCGCAGCCTCATCCTGCTCAAGGCCACGGCCCAGATCGCCCACGAAGGGGGCCAGCGCTTTCGCACCGATTCCCTCGAGTACAACATCTTCCGCCGCTGGATCGAGACCGGCACGCCCCCTGACGGCGCAGGCACGCCCACCCTGGTGCGCCTTGAAGTATCGCCCGCGCAGCAGGTGCTGGTCGAGCCGGCGGAGGGCGTGACGATCAAAGCGCTCGCCGTATTCTCCGACGGCTCGCGACGCGATGTTTCCAACCTGGCGGTTTACGAGCAGTCGGCGGACCTGGCGAAGATCTCGGCCGACGGTGTCGTTCGCCGCCTGCGCATGGGGGAGACGACCGTGATCGTGCGCTTCCTGCAAATGCAGCAACCGGTGCGACTGGCGTTCGTGCCCGCGCGGCCGGACTTCGCGTGGACGCCGGTGGCTTCCGCGAATTACATCGACGATCAGGTCCTAGCCAAGCTGCGCATGCTGCGGATCAATCAATCCGATCCGGCGAACGATCTGGAATTTCTCCGCCGCGCATATCTCGACCTAATCGGCGTCCTGCCGACGGTGGCCGAGGCTAAGACGTTTCTCGCCGACGCCACGATAGACAAGCGCTCGCGCCTGATCGATCGCTTGTTCGATCGCCCGGAGTACGCCGACCAGTGGGCGATGAAGTGGTCGGACCTGCTCCGCAACGAGGAACGGGCGCTGGATCGCAAGGGGGTACAGAATTTCCATCACTGGATTCGTCAGGGGATCGCCCAGAATAAGCCGCTCGATCAATTCGTCCGCGAATTGCTGGCGGCGCGCGGCAGCACGTACACGTCGCCGGCAACGAACTATTACCGCGCCAATCGCGACCCGGTCGTCCGCGGCGAGGCGACGGCCCAGCTCTTCCTCGGCGTCCGCCTCCAGTGCGCCCAGTGCCACAACCACCCCTTCGACCGCTGGACGCAGGACGATTATTACGGCTGGGCCGACGTCTTCGCCCGTGTCGATTATAAGGTGCTCGAAAACCGCCGCGGCGATAAGAATGACAAGCACGAGTTCGTCGGCGAACAGATCGTCTACGAAGCCCGCGAAGGCGACGTGAAGGACCCGCGCGGCGACCGCTCGGTCAAGCCGCTGTTGCTGGGGGCGGGGACTGAAGTTTCCAATGACGCCAGCCGCATCGACGCGCTGGCGAACTGGGTGACGTCGCCGGCGAATCCGTTCTTCGCCAAAGCGCAGGTGAACCGCATCTGGTTTCACCTCATGGGCCGCGGCCTGGTCGATCCGGTGGACGACTTCCGCCCCACCAATCCAGCCAGCCACCCGGAATTGCTCGACGCCCTGGCGAAGGATTTCGTCGCGCACAAGTATGACGTGCGATATATGATCCGCCTGATCATGAGCTCGCAGGCTTATGGATTATCTTCCGAACCCAACGCGACCAATGCCGACGATGAGATCAACTATTCCCACGCGATCCCGCGCCGCCTGACGGCCGAGCAACTGCTCGACGCACAGCACCAGGTGACCGGCGTCCCGGCGGAGTTCAACGGCTATCCCAGGGGAATGCGCGCCGGCGAGATCCCCGGCGTGCGCGTGACCAAGGCGCGCAAGAGCCGCCCCTCCCAAGCAGACATGTTCCTGGTCACCTTCGGCAAACCCGCGCGCGAGCTCGTCTGCGAGTGCGAACGCTCGATGGACACCACGCTCGGCCAAGCGTTTCAACTCATCAGCGGCCCCGAGATCGCAAGCTTACTGGCGGATTCCGACAATCGCCTGACGCAGTTGATCAAGTCCGGAAAGACAGATGGAGAGGCGGTTGCGGAGCTTTAATGGGCCGCCCTGACGAGCCCGCCGACGGATGAAGAGCGCAGCGCCATGGTCAACCACGTGCGCGAGGCGAAGGATCGGCGCAAGGGGTTGGAAGATGTCGCCTGGGCGCTGTTGAATGCGAAGGAGTTCGTCCTGCGCCGGTAAGAATCTGCAGGGAAGACCGCCATGTCCAAACACAAACCCTCCTCCGCCTGCAACAGCTTCCTTGCCGCCGCGCATTCGCGCCGCAGTCTCCTGCGCGTAGGTGGCCTCGGCCTGCTCGGCCTCACCATCCCCAAGATCCTCCGCGCCGAAGAAAAACCCGCCGCAGCCCCGTGGACGTCTCCCGAAAAAGCGCTCAAGGCGATCGCCCCCCGCGCCAAGTCGGTCATCTTCCTCTATCAGTTCGGCGGCCCCAGTCATATCGACATGTTCGACATGAAGCCCGATGCCCCCGAAGGCATCCGCGGGCCGCACAAGGGCATTTCCTCGAACGTGCCGGGCCTCCCTGTTTCCGAGCACCTGCCGCGCGTCGCCAAGATCATGGACAAGGTCACGCTGATTCGCAGCATGACCCACACCATGAAGAACCACAACTCAGCCTCATACTACGCGCTGACCGGCCACGCGCCCCCCGTGGATGACATTCGTCTGAAGGACACGCTCGACCTCTTCCCCGCGTACGGATCAGTCGTCTCCCGCCTCGCGCCGTCGAGCGGCGAAGTGCCGACGTCGGTGTCGTACCCCTACCTGATCCGCGACGGCGCGGTAACGCCGGGACAGCACGCCAGCTTCCTCGGCAAGGCGAACGACCCGTTCTTCTTCTCCCAGGATCCGAACAGTCCTGATTTTGCGCTGCCGGAGCTGAGCCTGCCATCGGACCTGTCGATCGGGCGCCTGGAAGAGCGCCGCGAGCTGCAGAAGCTGATCGACCGACAGTCGCGCATCCTCGATCAGTCTGCCGCGGCGCGCGGGCTCGACGATTATTACACCAAGGCGCTGGCGATGCTGAATTCGACAAAGCTGCGCGACGCCTTCAACCTGTCGGCCGAAAAGCCCGCCCTGCGCGACGCCTACGGCCGCCACACCTACGGCCAATCCCTCCTCCTCTCGCGCCGACTCGTCGAAGCCGGCGCCAAGTTCATCACGGTTTACTTCTCCGATTCGATCGGCGGCCAGAGCTTCACCTCCGGCGGCTGGGACACGCACGGCTTCAACAACACGCACATGTACCCGATCGTCGAAAAGTACCACCTGCCCATCACCAATCAGACCCTGCCGACGCTGCTGAACGACCTCGAAGATCGCGGCCTGCTCGATACCACCCTGGTGCTCTGGATGGGCGAGTTCGGACGCACGCCCAAGATCAACAGCCAGGCCAGCCGCGACCACTGGCCGCAATGCTACACGGTCCTCCTCGCCGGCGGCGGCGTAAAGCGCGGCTTCGTCTACGGCGCATCCGACAAGAACGGCGCCTACCCCGCCAAAGACCCCGTCCGCCCCGACGATCTCGCCGCCACGGTCTTCTACCTGCTAGGCATCGACCCATCGACGCAGGTGCGCGGCCTGGGCGACCGCCCCGTCAACATTTCCGACGGCAAACCCGTCATGGACATCCTCGCATGACTAGCGCAATGCCGCCGGCAGTCGCTTCGCGGTTTCGCCCGACATCATGAAACAAAAGCGCTTCCCAGCCATCGTCGTCCTTGCATTGCTCGCGCTCCCCGCCCTCGCGCAGCGCGGTCCCGCCCCCGACCCGCTCCCGTTCTCCGTGCCGTTCGCGGCGACAATTGGCACGGTGACGGACGTCGACTTTCATGTCTCCGCCAAATCCGCCCCAGGTTTCTGGGCCACCTTCCCCGTAACCGCCGATCCCACCCCCGCCAAGGACGCCGACGTCGCCCGCTTGCGCTTAACGGTCTCACCCGCCGCCCCCGTCGGCATCGGCGCGCTGCGCTTCATGACCGCCACCGGCGTCTCCAGCCTCCGCCTCTTCTTCATCGACGACATCCCCACCACCGCCCGCGCCGACAACAACACGACCCCGAAAAACGCCCAGCCGCTTACGCTCCCCGCCGCTATCGAAACTGACGCCCAGCCGCTCGCCAATCACTACTACCGCTTCGCCGCCAGGAAGGGCCAGCGCGTGGCATTTGAGGTAATCGCCCAGCGGCTCAACTCCCGAGCCGACCCCATCGTCCGACTGCTCGATTCCTCCGGACAAGAACTGGCCTACTGCGACGACACGCCAGGCCTCGGCGCAGACCTCCGCTTCGCCCACACGTTCGCCGCCGCCGGCGAATACCTGCTGGAACTTCGCGACGCGAACTACGAAGGCGGCTCAGAATACCGCTACCGCCTTCGCGTCGGAGATTTTCCCGCGGTCACGGTCGCGTTCCCGCTCGCCGGCAAACGGGGCTCGCAAACAACATTCACTTTCGAAGGGCCCGGGGGCGACCGATTCGATTCACAGAGCGTCATGCTCAACCCGAGCGCCGCTCGTCAGACTGTCCCGCTCAAGCTCCCCGGCGGCCGGGCCTCCGGATTCGTCTCCGTGCATGCAGACAGCAACGAAGATTTCGTCGCCACCAAACCCCATCATTCGCAGGCGACTGCCGCCCGGGTCACACTTCCGGTGAACATCAGCGGCCGGATCACCGAACCAGGTGCGCGCGACTTTTATCGCCTCAGCGCCAAAAAGGGCGACCATCTTTCGCTTCGCGCCCGCACCCGCAGCCTCGGCTCGCCCGCGATGATGTCGCTGCAGATCCTCAATAGCGACAGCGGCACGCGTCTGGCCGAATCAAAGTTCGCCCGCCCCGAGCCCAAGGGCGGCGACGCCACGCCCATCCCCGATGACGAAGGCAGCCTCGATTTCACGATCCCCAAGGACGGCGATTACGACATCGTCGCGCAGGATCTTACCGGCGCGGCCGGGCCAGCCGCGGTCTACCGGCTCGAAGGCCAGATCATGCTGCCCGATTTCACACTAAGCGTGGACAACGAAAAGATCGACGGCGCAGCCGGGACGACTGTCCGGATAAAAGTGAAAGCCACGCGCCGCGACTTCGACGGGCCCATCACCCTCGCGCTCGCAGGCGACGCGGCGGAATACATCCTGAAGAACGAGACGATCCTCAAAGGGAAGCTCGAAACCGATCTTGAAATCACGCTTCCAAAAAAACTTTCGCCCCACCAGCCTCTAACGTTTACGATTGAAGGGCGCGCCACCGCCGCCGCCGGACGCGAAATCGTTCACACCGCGACGACCATCGCCGCATTGAAAAAACTATTCCCGCGTCTTGCCGACCCGCCGCCCGAGTTGAACGCCTTGATCGGCCTGGGCATTCGCCCGCCAGAAAAAACCGCGTCAACCCAGCCGACCACCAAACCCACCGTCGCCCCTTGAAGCACTTATTTCTTCTCCGCCGGCTTCTCCGCCGCTTTCGCCGGCGGCGTCGGTAATTTCAGGTCGTCGGGCAGGTTGGGCAGGATCAGCTTTAACTTCGCCCGCTCGTCCCCGGTGATGAACGTCCACTTCGTCCCTCCGTCGCTCGACACCGCCACCAGGTAGCCCTCGTGCGAAATCTTGGTGTCACGCTGCGTGACCGTCAGCGTCATCGGCACCACCGCGAACAGGTCATTCCCGCCCTTGACCACGCCCTCAGGCGCACCCGTGTTAAAACCGGTGATCGCCGACTTCTGCGCCTTCATCTCGGCGTTCCCCAGTTTGATGGCATCGATGAATTTCTGCCGCCCGCCCATCAGCTCGATCAGCTTGGGATGCGTGAAGTTCGCGAACGTTTCCAAATCCCCCTTCAACATCGCATCCGCGCACGCCTGCGCCTGCGTGCGAATCGCCTCCGGCGTCGGCGGCGCATCGGCCGCAAAACCCGGCGCTGCAAAAACCAGCGCCGCTAGAACAACCCAAGCCGTACGCCGAGCGATCATAAATGTCATGAATACCTTTCCCGAAGTTCCGATCACCGCGCCGCCGGCTTTGCATCATATCCCGGCGCCGCCACGAACGTGCTCACCGGCTTCCCATCCTCCACATCCCACACCCGCACCTCGCCATTGTAACATCCCGCCGCCACCCTGCGATTCTTCGCGTCCACCGCCACGCAATAAACCCACTCCGGCGCTTTCGGATACGCCCGCACCAACTCGCGCTTCTCCTGCGAATATTGTCGCACCACCCCGTCCGCGCAACTGCAAAAGAGCATCCCATCCAGCGTCTCAAGGCGAAATGGCTCCGCCGCAAATCCAGCAATCTCACCAACCGGCTTCACATCGCTCGCATTCCACTCGCGAATCTTACGATCCCGCCCGGCGCTGAATACGTTCTTTCCTGCCGCATCCCAAGCCACGCCGAACACCGGCTCCTCATGCGCCAGAAACGCCGCATGCATACCACCGGTCTTTGTGTCAAAGATGCGCGCCGACTTGTCCCGGCTCGCCGAAGCCAACCGCAAACCGTCCGGGCTAAAGGCAAGATCCGTCACCCAATCCGCATGCTGCTCGATCAGCAGTTCCCGCTTACCGCTCTTCAAGTCATAGATGCGAATCGCATTATCCGCGCCCCCCGCCGCCAGCCGTGTTCCATCCGGGTTGAATCGCACGACCAGCATCACGTCGCCGATCCGCTCCAGCACCTTCCCCACCCCCGTCGATCCCACCTCGCACAACCGCACCTCCCCCATCGTCCCCGGCGTACCCCCCGCGATCGCCAGCCACTTCCCATCCGGCGAATACGCCAACCCCGTCGTCCGCTCCGCCAGTTTCTTGATCCGCCCCAGCAGCTTGCCCTCCGCCGGGTCCCAAAGCGTCACCTCGTGATATCCGCTGACCGCCAGTTGCCCGCCGTCCGGGCTGAACGCCAGCGCCGTCACCGCCACCGGCTGGCGATAAACCTCCGGCGGCGCAGTGTGCTCCAGATCCTCCACCATAGACGCCAGCGGCGCAGTAACGTCCGGCCCATCAAATTTCGCCCCCTCCTCGATCCACCGCCGCACCAGCGCCACCTGCGCCGCCGGCAGCGGGTCAGCCTTCTGCGGCATCCGGTCGTCCTCGTCCTTTGCGGTGATCAACCGATAGATTGCGCTCTCCCCCGGCTTGCCCGCCGAAACCGGCGCATCCTTGCTATCCCCAGGCTTCATCAGCCGCTCGAAACTATCAATCCGATACGTCCCCTTCGCCTTCTCCGGCCCGTGACATGCCTGACATTGCCGTACAAATACCGGCGCAATATCGCGGATAAAACTAACCGGCTTCACCCCCTCCACCGCCCCCGCCCCAAACGCGCAAAGCGCGAGACAAAACCAAGCCGTCAACTGCCAAAATGCACGCCAATTCCAGCCGTTCATGCTCCTTCTACCGCCACCGATCCAGTTGGTTAATTCACGCCCGCCCACCGCGCAAATTTGCCGTTCTCCACCATTCGACCTGTCGCTATCTTAAGCGGCGTAATTCGAAACCGCCGCAGGCGGTGGCAGGCACGCAATTTGATCTGTACGCAAACTATGCTCAAGCAACCAACCCGACACCCCCGATCGCGCACCGGCATCCCCGGCCTCGACGATATCCTAGGCGGCGGCTTCCTCCCCCATCGCCTCTATCTGGTCGACGGCGACCCCGGCGCAGGCAAGACCACCCTCTCGCTCCAATACCTCATCGAAGGTCAGCGCCTCGGCGAAAAGGGCCTCTACGTCACCCTCTCCGAGACCCGCGAAGAACTCCTCGAGGTCGCCCGCTCCCACGGCTGGTCCCTCGAAGGCCTCGAGATCGTCGAGCTCGTCGCCAGCGAAAAAGACCTCACCAGCGACACCCAGCTCACGATGTACCACCCCTCCGAGGTCGAGCTCAGCGAGACGACCAAGGCCGTCCTCGACGCCGTGCAGCGCGTCAACCCGCAGCGCGTCGTTTTCGATTCCCTCTCCGAGATGCGCCTCCTCGCCCAGAATTCGCTGCGCTATCGCCGCCAGATCCTCGCGCTCAAGCAGTTCTTCATCGGCCGCCAGTGCACCGTCCTATTGCTCGACGACCGCACCAACGAAGACAAGGACACGCAACTCCAGAGCATCGCCCATGGCGTGCTCGCCCTTGAACAGATGGCTCCCGAGTACGGCGCAGAGCGCCGCCGCATGCGCATTCTTAAGTTCCGCGGCACCCAGTATCGCGGCGGGTATCATGACTTCTCCATCCTCCCCGGCGGGCTGACCGTGTACCCGCGCCTGATCGCCTCCGAACATAACGGAGACTTCCCGCGCGGTCAGATCAAGAGCGGCGTCACCGCCCTCGACGCCCTCCTCGGCGGCGGGCCGGACCGCGGCACCAGCACCCTCCTGATCGGCCCCGCCGGCGCAGGCAAATCCACCATCGCCGTCCAATACGCCGTCGCCGCCGCCGAGCGCGGCGACCACGCCGTCGTCTTCGCCTTCGACGAAAGCGTCGCCACCCTCGAAGCCCGCATGACCGCCCTGGGCGTCCATTTCAAGCAGGGCACCGCCGCCGGCCAACTCCGCGTCCAGCAGATCGATCCCGCCGAGGTCTCGCCCGGCGAGTTCGGCCACATGGTCCGCGACGCCGTCGAACGCCACGGCGCACGCGTCGTCGTCATCGACAGCCTCAACGGCTACCTCAACTCCATGCCCGAGGAACGCTTCCTCACCATCCAGCTCCACGAGCTTCTCAGCTACCTCGGCCGCAAGGGCGTCACCACGCTCATGGTCGTCGCCCAGCACGGCCTCATGGGCGGCAGCATGCAAAGCCCGGTCGACGCCAGCTACCTCGCCGATTCGGTCATCCTGCTCCGCTATTTCGAAAACGCCGGCAAGGTGAAAAAGGCCATCTCGGTCGTGAAGAAGCGCAGCGGCGCTCACGAGGAAAGCATCCGAGAACTCCGCTTCGATCAGGACGGCATTCACCTCAGCCAGCCGCTCACGCAATTTCAGGGCATCCTGACCGGCGTCCCATTGTTGGTCCGGTCCGATGTCGAACGCACCGCGCCGGTCAGCGATTATGAGGCACGACGGTGAACGCCACCGACGACCCCCAACATCTCGCCACCCGCGTCCTCGTTCTCGCCCCCACCGCCAGGGACGGCCAGGTCACCCGCGCCCTCCTCGAACGCGCGTCGCTCCACAGCCTCGTCTGCACGGACCTCCATCGCCTGAGCGCCGAGATTCTCAAGGGCGCAGGCGCTGCCCTCATTACCGAAGAGGCCATCGCCGCCGATGGCATCCAGGAACTCCTCGACATCCTCGGCAATCAGCCCACCTGGTCCGAGCTCCCCGTGCTCGTCCTCATGCGCGGCGGCGTCGAGTCCTCCTCAATGGCCCTCCGCGTCCTCCGCTCCCTCGCCAACGTTACCCTGCTAGAGCGCCCCGCCCCCATGCGCTCGGTCATCAGCGCCGCACAGACCGCCGTCCGCAGCCGCCTCCGCCAGTACCAGATCCGCGACCAGATCCGGGAGATCCGCCAACTCCTCGAAAGCGAACGCGCCGCCCGTGCCGAAGCCGAACGCGCCGGCCGCATGAAGGATGAGTTCCTCGCCACCCTCAGCCACGAGCTCCGCACCCCGCTCAATGCCATCCTCGGCTGGGCCACCATGCTCCGCCGCTCCCCCGACGATGCCGCAGAAGTCGCCAGCGGAATCGAAGTGATCGAGCGCAACGCCCGCCTCCAGGCGCAGCTTATCGAAGATCTGCTCGATATGAGCCGCATCATCTCCGGCAAGATCCGCCTCGACGTCCGCAGCGTCGATCCCACCGTCGTCATCGACGCCGCCGTCGAATCCATTCGCCCCGCCGCCGACGCCAAGGAGATCCGCGTCCAGCACGTCATTGACCCCTGCGGCGCAGTCTTAGGCGACCCCGGGCGATTGCAGCAGGTCCTCTGGAACCTCCTCTCCAACGCCGTCAAGTTCACGCCGCGCGGCGGACGGATCATGATTACCTGCCGGCGCTCGCAATCGTCGGTCGAAATCTCCGTCACCGACAGCGGCCAGGGGATCAAGCCCGAGTTCCTCCCCCACGTCTTCGAGCGCTTCCGCCAAGCCGACGCCTCCACCACCCGCCGCTACGGCGGCCTGGGCCTTGGCCTCGCGATCGTCAAAAATCTCGTCGAACTCCACGGCGGCACCGTCGAAGCCCGTAGCAACGGCGAGGGCAGCGGCGCTACTTTCATCGTCAGCCTTCCGATCAGCGCTCTGCGCACGACCGCGCCGGATGACAATCACGACCAAGCTCCCAGCAATGGCGAACGTGCCGCCGCCCGCGCCTTCTCCGCCAGCACGCTCGAATGCGATCGTGCCGACCTGACCGGCATCAAGGTCCTGGTCGTCGATGACGACGCCGACGCCCGCAACCTGGTCAAGCGCCTGCTGGGCGACTGCAACGCCCAGGTCACCGCCGCCGCCTCCGCTGACGAGGCGTTTCGGTGCCTGAAGAACGAACTGCCCGACATCCTGCTCAGCGACATCGGCATGCCCGCAATGGATGGATATGAGTTTATCCGCCAGGTTCGTGAGTCCCTTGCCAGCGGCGACCGCCTCCCCGCCGCCGCGCTCACGGCATTCGCCCGCTCCGAGGACCGCCGCCGTGCACTGCTGGCGGGCTACCAGACCCACGTCGTCAAGCCCGTCGAACCCTCAGAACTGGTAGCGGTAGTCGCAAGCCTCGCCCGCCGCATCGGCCCCGCCCTAAGGCCCGCAACCAGCGAGTAATGGCACGTAACACCAACACCGCCGAACATGCCAAACCTTTTAGCCGGCTCGCTTGCGGGCCGTGTCCAACGGCGAGAATTGCGCAATCCCCCCACAACCACCCCCTTTTTCCCGCCAAAGTGGACTCTCCCCCGCCACAGCAATACAGTTCACCCTTACGCGGGCTCACCGCCCGTTTTTCCGGGCGTCGCACGCGAGCGCATCGCGGCGCGACACAGACGCAAAGTTTGAGGAACATCCATGATCAGGCGAAGCGGTTTTACCATCGCATTACTCGCGGCACTCGCAGCGGTCGGCTGCGACCAATCCACCAAACCGCCCCCCCCGCCCCCGCCTACCGTCACCGTCGCCCATCCGCTACGGCGCGAAGTGGTCGATTGGGACGAGTACATCGGTCACCTCGAGGCCAAGGAAAAGGTTGACCTTCGCGCCCGCGTCAGCGGTTACCTCGAATCCGCCGACTACAAGGAAGGATCGCTCGTCGACGCCGGCACCGTGCTGTTCAAGCTCGATCCCAAGCCCTACCAAGCCGAATACGACCGCGCCCTCAGCGAGGTCGAACAGGCCAAGGCCCAGGCCGCCAACGCCGCCGCCGAACTCGTCCGCATCGAGAACCTCCGACGCAGTGGTGGCGGTTCGGAAAAGGAATACCAGGACGCGCGCTACGCCAAGATGAAGTCCGATGCCGCCGTCGCCGCCGCCCAGGCCGCTGCGGAGACCGCCCGCCTCAACGTCGAGTACACCCAGGTCAAGACCCTCATCACCGGCCGCGCCGGAAACAAGCTCGTCACCCCCGGTAACCTTATCACCGGCGGCACTTCCGCCGGCACCCTCCTGACCACGATCGCCAGCATCGACCCGATCTACTGCTACTTCGATGCCGACGAGGGATCGGTCCTCAAGTACCAGCGCCTGTCGCACGAGAAGAAACGCGTCAGCGCCCGCGACGAACCGATTCCATGCTTCCTCCAGCTCGGTAATGAGGACGGATTTCCCCACGAAGGCGTCGTCGATTTTGTCGACAACCACCTCGACCCCACGACCGGAACCCTCCGCGCCCGCGGCGTATTCGCCAACCCGCAGGGCTGGCTCCAGAAAGGGATGTTCGCCCGCCTTCGCGTCCCCGGCAGTGGGCGATACCAGGCCATCCTCGTCCCCGACGCCGCGGTCGATATCAACCAGAGCATCAAGTACGTCCGCGTCCTCAAACCCGACCAGACGATCGAGCCGCGCACCGTCACGCTCGGCGCGCTCTTCGGCCAGTTCCGCGCCATCGAGTCTGGACTCGCCGGCGACGAATTGATCGTCATCAACGGCCTGCAGCGCGCCTTCCCCGGATCCAAGGTCATCCCCCAGCAAGTCGCGCTCGATCCCAACGCCGTGCCCCTCACGGCAGGGGGGGCCGCGTCAACCCAGGCGCTCCCCGCCACGCGCTTCATGCCCGCCACCATGCCCTCGACACCGCCGGCCACAAAACCGGCGGCCCCGAACGCGACCACGCGCCCCACAACCCAGCCCGCTGTTGCCGCGCCCCGCACGCTACCAGCCCCCAACCCGACCCCGCCCGACCGCGGCGCCGCAGACGACAATAAATAGTCCGTCTTCAGTGTTCTTTGCGCTCTTCGCGTCTTTGCGGCCGCCTTCTCCTGACGCTGTTTTAAGAACCCGACACCCATGAAATTCGCCCATTTCTTCATCGACCGACCCGTCTTCGCCGCCGTCATCTCCATCGTCATGGTGATCGTCGGCGCGATCGCCGCATTCAGCATCCCCATCTCGCAGTATCCTGAGATCGCCCCGCCCACCGTCGTCGTATCCGCCACCTATCCCGGCGCCAACGCGCGCACCGTCGCCGACACCGTCGCCACACCCATCGAGCAGCAGATGAACGGCGTCGAGAACATGCTCTACATGTCCAGCCAGTGCACCAACGACGGCAGCATGCGCCTGACCGTCACCTTCAAGCTCGGCACCAACCTCGACATCGCCCAGGTCCAGGTCCAGAACCGCGTCGCCGTCGCCGAGCCCCAGCTTCCCGAGGAAGTCCGCCGCACCGGCATCACCGTCAAGAAAACCTCCACCGAGATCACGCTCGTCGTCCAGCTCTTCTCCCCCGACAACACGTTCGATCCGCTCTACGTCAGCAACTACGCCACCCTCCAGCTTCGCGACGAGATCGCCCGCCTCCCCGGCGTCGGCGACGTCTTCCTCTTCGGCGCGCGCGACTACTCCATGCGCATCTGGCTTGACCCCAACAAGCTCGCCGCCCGCGACATGACCGCCGGCGACGCCGTCAAAGCCATCCAGGAACAAAACCTCCAGGTCGCCGCCGGCGTCGTCGGCGGTCAGCCCCTCCCGCCCGGCACTACCCAGTTCCAGCTCACCGTCAATGCCCAGGGCCGCCTCACCACCCCCGACCAGTTCGCCGACATCATCGTCAAGACCGGCGAAGGGGGCAGCGTCACCCGCATCCGCGACGTCGGCAGCGTCCAGCTCGGAGCTGCCGACTACAACGTCACCGCCTTCCTCAACGGCACTGCCGCCGTCGCCGTCCCCGTCTTCCAGCTTCCCGGCACCAACTCCATCGCCACCCGTGATGCCGTCGTCGCCAAGATGAAGGAACTGCGCATCGCCCCCACCTGGCCAAAGGGCCTCGAATACGCCATCCCCTACGACACCACCATCTTCGTCCGCGAATCCCTCTGGGACGTGATCAAGACCCTCGTCGAAGCCATCCTCCTCGTCGTCCTCGTCGTCCTCGTCTTCCTGCAAAGCTGGCGGGCAACGCTCATCCCACTCCTCGCCGTCCCCGTCTCCCTCATCGGCACCTGCGCCGTGATGAAGGCCTTCGGCTTCTCATTTAACAACCTATCCCTCTTCGGCCTCGTGCTGGCGATCGGCATCGTCGTTGACGACGCGATCGTCGTCGTCGAAAACGTCGAGCGCTGGATCGAGCACGGTCTCTCCCCCCGTGAGGCCACCTACAAGGCGATGGAAGAAGTGACGCCCGCCGTCATCGCCATCGCCTTCGGTCTCACCGCCGTCTTCGTCCCCGTCGCCTTCATCAGCGGCATCACCGGCCAGTTCTACCGCCAGTTCGCCCTGACCATTTCCATCGCGACCATTCTCTCGGCCATCAACTCCCTGACCCTCAGCCCCGCCATGTCCGCCCTCCTCCTCAAGTCGCGCGAGGGAAAGCAGGATTGGTTTGCCCGCCTGCTCAATCTCGTCTTCGGCTGGTTTTTCCGCATCTTTAACCGAGTGCTGGGCGCGCTCACAGCCGGCTATGTCGCCGTCGAACACCGCGTCATTCGTTTCGCGGTCATCGCCCTCGTCGCCTACCTCGGGCTCATCTATCTAACGTACGTCGGCTTCAGCCGCACCCCCACCGGCTTCATCCCGCAACAGGACAGCGGTTACCTCATCGCCGTGCTGCAAATGCCCGACGCCGCCGCCTTCGACCGCACCGAAGACGTCATGCGCCGCATGGCCAAGTTCGCCAACAGCACGCCCGGCGTCCGCGACACCTTCGCCATCGCCGGTTACTCCGGCTTCACCGGCGTTAATGCCTCCAACGCCGGAACCATGTTCGTCGTCATGGACGATTTCGCCAAGCGCAACGGACATCCCGAGATGTCCGCCGGCGCCATCACCGGCAAGCTCATGGGCGAATACTCCAAGATCCAGGAAGGCTTCGCCCTGGTTTTCCCGCCGCCCCCCGTGCGCGGCGTCGGCACCGCAGGCGGTTTCAAAATGCAGGTCGAGGACCGCACCGGCCGTGCCACCCCCCAGGAGCTTCAAGCCACCTGCGAACAGCTCATCGGCGTAGCGATGAAGGACACCCGCTTCGCGCAGGTCTTCTCCACCTTCCGCGCCAACGTCCCACAGCTCTACGTCAACCTCGACCGCGCTAAGGCCAAGAGCCAGGACGTCCAGGTCACCGACATCTTCCAGGCGCTGCAGGTCTACCTCGGCGGCCTCTACGTCAACGACTTCAACTACCTCGGCCGCACCTATCGCGTCATGGCCCAAGCCCATGCCGAGGCACGCGCCAAGGCCGCCGACATCGCCCAGCTCAAGACCCGCAACGGAAGCGGGCAGATGGTCCCGCTCGGCGCGCTCATGCAGATCCAGGACACCGTCGGCCCCGACCGCATCAACCGCTACAACCTCTACCAGTCCGCCGAGATCAACGGCAGCACCGTCCCCGGCATCAGCAGCGGCCAGGCCCTGGAGATCATGGACACGATCGCGCGCGACAACCTCCCGCAAGGCTACTCCTACGAGTGGACCGACCTCGCCTATCAGGAGCGCGGCGCGCGCGACGATTTCTGGTCCAACCCGCTCGTCATCTTTCCCCTCTGCATCTTCTTCGTCTGGCTGGTCCACTCCGCCGAGTATGAAAGCTTCGCCCTCTCCACCGCCATCATTCTCATCGTGCCGATGTGCCTCCTCTGCGGCATCGCCGGCGTCATGCTCCGCGGCCTCGACAACAACATCTTCACCCAGATCGGCTTCGTCGTCCTCGCCGGCCTGTCCGCGAAAAACGCCGTGCTGATCGTCGAGTTCGCCAAGCAGCAACAAGAGCACGGCAAGGACCGCGTCGAGGCCGCCATCGAAGCCGCACGCCTCCGCCTCCGCCCCATCCTAATGACCAGCTTCGCCTTCATCCTCGGCGTTCTCCCCCTCGTCATCGCCCAAGGCGCCGGCGCAGAAATGCGCCAGGCATTAGGCACCACCGTCTTCTTCGGCATGCTGGGCGTAACCTTCTTCGGCCTCTTCCTAACCCCCGTCTTCTTCGTCAGCATCCGCTGGCTAACCGAAACCTTCATCGGCCCCACCCACCGCCCCAAGCAACGCGTCGCCCCAGACACACCGCATTGAAATCACAAAGGACTACCGCGCGCGCCGCGCGCTCACCCAAGCACACAACCCCCCTTGCAAAAGAATAATTTTGCCCATTTCCCTAACTTGTAACCCTCTTTAAGATAACTGCTGTCATTCAGCCGAAACATAGAGGTGTCGCCGTTTGCATGTTGTTGTCAGGCCATATCCCCCAGTTTGCCTTTTTAGACTTCACATTGTAAACTCTTATGAGACTACTTATTAACGAAGACATTGGGCCACACCACAATATGAAGTCAGGCAACGACGAGCTGTTCAGGAGAGGGAAGTCAACCACCTCGAAGCACGGGCCTGAGTCAGACCTCGCTGCCAAAATCCGCCAATTGCAAGCCGACCGCCAGCAACACGCCCAAGCCATCAACGAGATCGATCAGGTCCTCCACCGCGTCGAAAACGCGCTGGCCGAACTCAAGGCCATGACCACCCGCAGCTCCGGGCACGTCCCCTCCCACGCCGCCGCCGACACTGCCGATCGTCCCCGCCGCCACTATCAGAAGTTTGAATTAACCGGCGAAGAATCCGTCCTCGACTTCATCCGCCGCGAAGGCCACCCCTCCACCGCCGAGATCAACAACAACTGGCACGCCCAGGGCCGCACCGGCGTCGCCAACCCCATCCTCGCCCGTCTCCTCAAGCGAGGCCTGCTCGAGCGCGAATCCGACCCCACCGTCCGCGGAAGCCGCTATCGCCTCACTCCGCAACCCGCCGACGCCCCCCACTGAGCGCCGCCCGCAACGCCCCCATCCGCCGCAGCCGCTCGATCGTCTCCCCCAGCGCTTCGCCGATCCACATCGCCGCCGATGCCGGAACCGCCGCGCCGCCCCCGCCCACTGCCGGCCGATCCGGACTGAAGACCGACGGCCCGTCCAGCAAACCGGTTAAGCCCACCCGAACGTTTTCCGCGCCGTCGCTTTTCTGCATGGCCTGTGTCGCTCTCGTCCCCCTTTAACTCGATCTTGCGCTCGGTTATGAGGCGTAGATTAGCACGCCGATGCCTGATTTCCACAAGAAAATTGCCGATTCGCGCAATTCGCCATAAGTGCTGATCGCGTCTGTTCTATTCGCGGGCTCGGCGGTATCTTACGCGCGGACGCGCATGGCCAAATCTCCACCCACCCCACCCTCGATTGACGTGCTCGTCTTAGGCGAGCACCCCGCCGCTTATCTCACCGCGGCCCTGCTGAAACATAAGTCCAAACTCAACGTCCTCCACGCCACCCTCCCCGATGAGAAACCGCCCGATCGCCTGGTGCTGATCAACCCCGAACTGTTCGACCTTCACCCCATCCTCCACCCGCTGCGCCGTAAGATCGAGACGACGTCCATTTACGGCTTGCAATTCCTCTCCTCAGCCGACGCCACGACCCGCTCCGAGCACCGCGCCAAATCCATCCTCAGCCTGGTCGCCCACTACAAAGACGTCCGCACCGCCTTCCAAAAGATGGCCACCGCCGAAGGCGTCGAATTCGTCAATCCCAAGCACGTGCAGGTCCACCGCATCGACGAGACCGGCCTCGACGTGACCGTCGGCAAGTCCCACCTGCATCCCAAGGTCCTAGTGCTAGGCGGCCCACTCCCCGACGCCCAGCAAAAGCTCCTCGGCCTCCCCGAATCCTGGGGCCGCGACGTCGTCCACCGCTACACCTTCGTTAAGTTCAAGGGCGCCAAGCAGGCCGAGCTAGGCGGCAAACCGCTCGTCCCCATGTCGCTGGATCTGAACGGCCAGCTCACCTGGGCATGGCTCCTCCCGCACGGCCCGTGCATCCAGTTATGTGTCGAGCAGCCGACCGAAACGCTAAGCCGCATCAAGCCCGCCGAGCTACTCGCGCTCTGGGAAGCCGTCCTGAAACGCCACGGCATTCTGAAGCCCGACACCCACGTCCCCATCGACCAGGCCCAATCAATCGACCTCCCCCTCGCCGGCGCGCTCGCCCACGAAGGCCTCGCCAACCGCACGCTCCTCGTCGGCCCCGCCGGCGGCTTCTACTCCGCCACCGGCGAAGACATCTACCCCAACGTCTGGAGCGCCTGCTTCGCCTCCGACGCAATCAAAAAAGCCCTGAAGGAAACCCACCTCCAGGACGCCCTCGCCCCCTACCGCCACAACTGGCGAACAACCCTGGGCGACTACCTCCGAGGCCCCCAACAAAACCTCCGCTTCCTACTGCCGCTCGTCTACCGCAACCAGGTGATGACCACGCGATTGACCGAGGCGATCCTGCTGGGCAAGGGAATGCTGCGGTAAAGAAAATCTCACGTCGATGAGGTCGAGGCTCCCCCGTCGCAAGCGTTCGGGCGATTCGGGCGTGCCAAGGCACTTATTTCCAAATAACCGACTGCCATATCGTCAGGTGACATTAATTCCTTTATAGATCAGGCCGATTGCGCGCAGACACGTCATCGTGAAATGTCGTAGAGTAAAAGCAGTGATGTGGGGCTAGAGGAGATCACGGCACAAGTCACAATAGCCGCGCGAGGAAGCGCGACTTCTCGATCTAACCAGACCTCGCCCGGGAGAAACACCATTCCCGGACGTCGTCGCCGTCTTCTGCACGCACCATTCCGACAAGTGGGGATCGCCTGGAATTCGCCAGGGTCGCGAAATCGTCGCGCGAACATGTCGCGACCACGTCAGGCAGAACACAAGCGCACCAGCACACCCGCCGGCCAGCAATGGTTGTTGATGTGCCTTACCACCAGGGACCGTCCATGCTTCACAGAAACAAGTCGATTGTCGTCTCCGAACGCCGCCCCATGCCGGCGACCTCCAGCAAAACGCGGGCGCCGCGCACCACGCTCCTCAACTTCGAGTTGCTCGAGAACCGATGCCTCTTGTCGGAGATTTTGGGAACGGCGCAAAACTTTGCAGCCCTCGCCGGCGCGTCGGTGACCAACACCGGCCCGACGATCCTCAACGGCGACCTGGGCGTCTCGCCCGGCACCGCGATCACGGGTTTCCCACCTGGGATCGTCAACGCGCCCGGGCAGACCCACCAAACCGATGCCGCCGCCGCACAGGCCGAGCTTGACGCCTTCACAGCCTACAACACGCTGGCTGCGCTACCGTCTACCCAGGATCTCACCAGCCAGGACCTCGGCGGCCTGACGTTGGTGGCGGGCGTCTACAAGTTTTCGTCATCCGCCCAATTGACCGGCACACTCACGCTCGACGCGAAGAACAACCCCAACGCGATGTTCGTCTTCCAGATCGGGAGCACGCTGACGACGGCGTCGGCGTCGAAAGTGCAGATCATCAATTCACCCGCGTGTTTCGACAATGTCTTCTGGCAGGTCGGCAGCTCGGCGACGCTGGGCTCGACGACCGACTTTTACGGCGCTGTCATCGCCTTGACGAGCATCACGATGATCTCCGGGGCTTCGATTACCCAGGGAAATGCCCTGGCGCTTAACGGCTCGATCACGCTGGGCGATAACATCATCTCACCCGACCAGTGCGGCTCGATCTCCGGCATTAAATTCCAGGACACCAACGCCGACGGCATCCGCCAGAGCGGCGAGCCGGGGTTGCCAGGCGTCACCATCTTCCTCGACGGCAACGGCAACGGCGCGCTCGACGCCGGCGAGATCAGCACGCTCACCGACGCCAGCGGGAACTATCACTTTATCGACGTCGCGCCAGGCGCGCGGACCGTCCGTGAGGTCGTCCCCAGCGGCTGGGTGCAAACCACGGCCAATCCCGCCCCCATCATCGTCCCCGCCCGCACTGACGCGCCCGGCGGCGATTTCGGAAACCGCCAGGTCACGTTAACCACGGGGCAGATCGTGGGCGTCAAGTTTACCGACACCAACGGCGACGGCATCCGCCAGGCCGGCGAGCCCGGGCTCGCCGGCATCACCCTCTTTCTCGACGCCGATGGCAACGGCACGCTCGACGCCGGCGAATCGAGCACGCTCACCGACGCCAGTGGCGGCTACGTCTTCGCCAACCTCGCCCCCGGCGTCTACACTGTCCGCGAGGTCGTGCCGGCGGGCTCGGTGCGGACCACCATCAATCCAGCCGCCGTTCAAGTCGCGTCCGGCGCGACCGTGGCGGGCGGAACCTTCGGCAATTTCACGCTCGGACAGATCGGCGGCACCAAGTTCCAGGACACCAATGGCGACGGTTTCCGCCAGGCCGGCGAGCCGGGCATCGCCGGCGTCACCCTGTTCATCGATACCAACGGTAACTATCGGCTCGATGCCGGAGAGGTCACCTCCATCACCGGCGCGGGCGGCGTCTATACCTTCACCGGCGTTGGCCCCGGAAGTTTTGATATTCGTGAAGCTGTGCCCACCGGCTGGACGCAAACCACCCCCAACCCGCTCCCGATCGTGACCATCAGCGGCGGCTCGGTTACAGCGATCGACTTTGGCGACGCGCCGGTCCCCACGACCACGACGATCACCGGCACGAAATTCCAGGACACCAACGGCGACGGAATTCGCGAAACCGGCGAGCCGGGTGTTCAAAACGTCGTCCTCTTTCTCGATATCAACGGCAACGGGATCCTCGACAACTGCGAACGCTGCACCGTCAGCGATGCCAACGGCCGATACACGTTCACCGATGTAGCGCCCGGCACCTACAGCGTGCGCGAGCGCGTGCCGGCTGGCTGGGTGCGAACGACGACCAATCCCGGCTCGCTCACCGTCACGACGACGGGCGCCAACCTCGCTGGCGGGGACTTCGGCAACTTCCAACTTGGCAAGATCAGCGGCGTCAAGTTCCAGGACAGCAACGGCAACGGCGCCCGCGAGAGCACCGAACCGGGACTAGCCGGCTTCACCGTGTTCATGGACGCGAACGGCAACGGAACGCTCGACAGCGGCGAACGCACGACCCTCACCACCGTCGGCGGCGGCTTCGTCTTCTACAACGTCGGGCCGGGCGCATTCACGCTCCGTGAGGTCGTCCCCAGCGGATGGAATCAGACGACGCTTAACCCGGCTGCGGTCGTGATGGCCAGCGGCGCGGCCCGCACGGGCGTCGTGTTCGGCAACCAGCCCGCCAGTGTCAGGCAGGTCAACGGCGTCAAGTTCCTCGACGCCAACGGCGACGGCATCCGCCAGACCGGCGAAACCGGAATCGGTGGCGTCACTCTCTTCCTCGACGCGAACGGCAACAACAAGCTCGATGCCGGCGAACTCAAAACCATCACCGACGCCGCCGGCGGCTACGCCTTCACCAACGTCCTCCCCGGCATCTACAGCGTGCGCGAGCTCGTGCCTGACGGGTGGGTGCGAACCACGGCCAATCCAAATTCCGTCACCGTCACCGCCACCACCGGCGCACTGGCCGGCGGGAACTTTGGCAACTTCCAGCTCGGCAAGATCAGCGGCGTCAAGTTCCAGGACACCAACGGCAACGGCGTCCGCGACATCACCGAGCCCGGCCTCTCAGGCTTTACCATCTTTATCGACGCGAACGGTAACGGCCGGCTCGACACGGGCGAACGGACGACTCTCACCAACGTCGGCGGCGGATTCGTCTTCTACAACGTTGCACCCGGCGCATTCACGCTCCGTGAGGTCGTCCCCAGCGGCTGGACGCAAACCACAGTGAACCCCGCTGCGGTTGTGATGGCCACCGGCGCAGCTCGCACGTCCAGCGTATTCGGCAACAAACCCGCGACAGCGAAGCAGATCAGCGGCATTAAGTTCCTCGACGCCAACGGCGACGGCATTCGCCAGACCGGCGAGGCCGGCATCGGCGGCGTCACCCTCTTCCTCGACGCCAACGCCAACAACCGGCTCGACAGCGGCGAATTGACCACCCTCACCGACGCCGGCGGAGGCTACGCCTTCACCAACGTACCCCTTGGCACGTTCAACGTGCGCGAGGTGGTCCCCGCCGGCTGGCTTCGAACGACTCCGAACCCGGCCCCCGTGAAGATCACCACCGCCGGCAGCACCGTGGCAGGCGGGAACTTCGGCGACTTCCAGCTCGGCAAGATTACCGGCGTCGTCTCTACGCAATTCTGCCAATGCGCAGGCGTCGCCAACGCGCCCTTTGGAAGCGTCAGGATCAACCTGTTCCGTGATGTAAACAAAAATGGCATCGTCGACGCCGCCGACGGCGCAGCCATCAAAACCACCATCACCGGCAGCAACGGCGTCTACACGTTCTCAGACCTTACCGCCGGCGCATATGTGGTGCAGGAAGTCATCGCCACAGGCTTCACAAGCGTCGGCCCTGCATCGTTCGCCTTTTCCATCCAGAGCGGCTCGATCGTCAAGGCGATCAACCTGTTACAGGTCGATGTCGACTGACCCCCGGCATGAATCCCCTCAGGCGCAGAGCTCCCACCCACCGCCCTGCGCCCCCGGCCCGCTGGATAACCCAGCGGGCCTTATTCATCCGCGAAAACACGTCTCGCCGCGCACCTCCCCGCGCCCAACAAATAAAAAAAACTTCCC
This sequence comes from Phycisphaerales bacterium, assembly GCA_028291615.1. Classification (GTDB taxonomy): domain Bacteria; phylum Planctomycetota; class Phycisphaerae; order Tepidisphaerales; family Tepidisphaeraceae; genus RYN-433. The sequence goes on from JAQGHM010000020.1 coordinate 49,122, forward strand.
CCATTCCCACCCGAAAAACCCACATTCCACCCCCACTGCTGCGCCATCGAGGTCCCCGGCGCGCACCACCGCCCGCTCCTATGGAGGCCCGACATGCGCACGCAATACGACGACAACGACAACGACGAAGATCTCAAACCCCTCTCCCCTCCCATGCATGTAAATGCACGAGAATGCACGGAATTCTCAAATCGCTCCCGCCCCCCGCGCCACAAAGGACCACACCGCGCCACAATCCCGCGCGCCGGCGCATCTATGAGCAATCCGTTGTCAAGCGAGCGAACGTTTTTATGAAACGGGCTGTTCCAAGCATCTATCCGGCATCATCCCGCGGGACGTGCCATTT
>JAQGHM010000027.1 GCA_028291615.1 Phycisphaerales bacterium
TAACCCTCGCCTACCTTCCCGCAGGCGGCCAACTCAACCTCCACCCCAACCGCCTCCCCTCAACAACCAAACCCCAATGGTTCAACCCCCGCACCGGCGAGTACCAACAAGCCACCCGCACCACCGCCCCCAACCAATTCACCGCCCCCACCACCGAAGACTGGCTGTGGCTCGCGACCAACTAGCTGAACCCAGACCCCTCACAGTCCCCTCCAGTTTAGCCCGCTCGCTCGCGAGCCGCGGTCAGGCGGACGAATGCCCGCCGCCCGAAAGAACACGGCAGCGGCTCGAGTTCTTCCAGTGCACCGTCCAGCAGACAATCGCGCTGCTGCACCCGTTACGTGCACGAGGCGTTCATGAATGTCGCTTGCGCGATGATCTGATCGCGGCGGCTTCTTTAGTTTGACGGAGCAAGACCCCTTTGTCCCACTCGCGAGTGAGAAGCGCAGCCGATCCTAGAGCACAAAATCGCGCAGGAGTTTTCCCTGTAAATTTCGCGGTCCCCAAATTGGAACGGAGCGGCTTTCAGCAGCTGCCAAAAATGTTGACCAACTCGGCCTCCTCTGAGGGGTCTGGCCCATCTTTCTGCGCTTGGTTGGAACACCAGATTTCAGGTTCAGCTGCACGCAAAGATCCGGATCCAACTGGCTCAAATATGCAAATGACATCGCACGAGCAAATAAGCCAGCGGCGACCGCAGCGGAAATCGAACTTCCGCGGACGCAACCGAATCCAAAATCCATCGTCGTTGTAACGACTCCAAGGTCCGCGATGTCGGCGGCAGCAAAGAAGTCAATCTTTTCGTTCTGTCCAGGGAGATTGCAAATCGGGGACATTCGTACATTTCCTCCCCCGACGCCTACAGACGCTCCGCCAATCGCAATTACGGAATTGAACGCCGCGGGTACCGTCAAGCAGCCGCTGCCGAATCCTTCGTTACCCGCTGCCGCAATCACGCAGACGTCCTTAGATCGCGCGGCCTTTATCGTATCTTCCAAATGACGGATTGCTCCAAGTCCGCCAAACGCTTGAATATCGGCAACGCTAAGCGTTAGCGCACAGAGAATAATATCGCATTCTCCATCGACAGCATATTCGATTCCTTTTGCCAATGTAAACAAGTCGCCCTTCATCAACGCATCAAAGCATTTGATAATCACTAGCTCTGCATACGGGGCTAGCCCGCTGAGTTCGACGGTTTGGTTGCTTAGGTAATGGTACACATCTGGGGGCATCACGTTTGCTTCTAGAAAGGCCAACGGTGGCACCGCCGAAAGGATGCCAGCTAGTTGCGTACCATGACCAATTCTGTCTTCCAGATCGAGACTTGATCGAGCTCCAAGGAGACTCACGCTTTGTGGGCTGATCTTTCTGCAGCCCCCAAATAGGCCACGCTTTAGCGGGACGTGTTCTGGTGCTGAGAGCTGAAGCTTCTTTTGGATTGCCCGATTGTTTCCGGTGACCTCGTACCACACTTCCTCGTCCAGCTTCGCTAGCTTGTTCTGACAGGCGCCAAGGTAAGCATCCTCTGCTTGGGGCGGGCACTGCGGGTCAAAAATCGGTTGTTGCTGTTCAAGCACGGCCAAGTCATCAATTCTTTGACGGATGCAGCTTACTCGCGCGAGCGACGGAACCCAACCCATGTTTCCGTATGCGCATGAGGTAAACGAAATTGATGGGAGATATGGATGCGGAGCCAATCCCGAGTCAAGAACTGCAATTCTAATCCCGAATCCCGGTAAGCTGTTTGTGGTGTTGACACCATGAGCCTGATGCAGCGAGCTCGTCGAGATCTGGCGAGAAGGTGTCGTGGGATGTAGCGTCTCGGCGAAGCCGGCAAGCCGGAGTGGGCCATTAACGCTACAATAGGCGACCATTGGCGAGTCAGGGGCGTGCTTTATGAACTCATCATATTGGTCGGGAGAAACCTCTACAAGCGCGGACGGGGTGAGCTGGAAGACGTGAACGATGCGACGAAATCCCGGCACTTGCTGAAGCGCAGTGTGCATCAGTGCAACATCGATGCGCTGCCGAAAAACTACAAAGGCGGAAGATCGATCTAAAATGGTGGTCCCTTCGCTAGTTAGCCTTACTAAGTTTAAAGCCAAGCACGATCGAAGCGGCAACTTCGGCTTCGACCCCCGACCCCAAGAACCCGACTTTGCCTGTCGCCGACACGCCAAGCTCGACCTCAATTGTATCCAAGGAAAGTCGCGACGCCTGCAATCGGCTGCCAACGGCGGTCACTAGGTTGCCGACGGCGCCAAGGGCCGCATCCAGAGATAATTCGTCGACAAAAATCGCGCTGAACGCGTTCATTACACGACCCTTCAACCCCTCTGCAGTTGCGGGCCTTAGACCTGCTGATGAGCCAGGGATGAAGACAGGCAATTCAATAGTTTCGGGTTTCGCATTGATCCTAGAACTCCGCTGTTTACGCGCCATCGATGTTCCTTTCGGTTGCATTATTTTAGCAATGCACGACGACAAATGGCAACAAATCCGCAGCCCGTTTCGTTCCCGCCCTTCGATTAGGCTCAGGGTAGGGTGCTGGCAGGCGAAACGGCCGAAGCGAAATGGACGGCCGAACGGAAAGACACGGGAGCTTCCATTTACGATGGCCAAGTGATTCCAAAAAACACTGCCGCGTCGTTCCCTTCAGAATATCTCCGGACGAAACGAAAGGGACGGGAGCCGAGTTCCCTTCTCACAAGAATACCGCCGGCCAGCTTATGCTTCGCGGTCTTCCGGGGGGGAGCACCCTTCGCCGCCGGTACTCCGTCCTCGCCGTTTCGCCCCGCAATCGCATCAAACTAAACCCGCGCAAATCGCGCCGCGCCTCGCCCGATTTCCCTTGATTTTAGTTCGGAGTCTGTTAAGATACTCATAGTCCAAAAAAGGGGGCCCATGCTCGTCCAATGCCCGCAACAAAAATCCGCCCGCCGCGCCAACGCTCCGCCCTTACCTAAACTCCTCGCTGAAAATACCCCCTCCGCTCGCAGCCTGCTTCTCCCAGCGTCGATCCCACAACCGCTCGAATCGTCCATTACCAAACAAACAACCAATCCCTTCTCCCAATCAAAAAACCGCATTCCACCCCCGCCGCCCTCAACCAATTCGACAAACAAACCCATCCAAACCCACCGCCCGCCAACTCGCGCAGATGCGACCAAACGCGACCAAATGCGACATCCCCACAAAACGCGAAATTTCTCCCGCCCATCCTAACACCCCGCCCCGCACGCGCGCCGGCGGAAAACCAAGCCAGAATCCCTCCGCAAACCCACCGAGATCCACCCCAATTCACCCACAATTCCCCCTCCCAAACCCAAAAAAAACCCGCGAAAACCCGCGAAAAACCCTCACTTCCCAAACCCAAAAACCCGCTAACCCCCAACCCCACCAAGTCTTACAATTTCCCCCCGGATCTACCGACATTTTTCCGCCCGACCCCTCCTCCTACTGGCTACTGCCTCCCCACTCCTCCCCTCTGCCTACCGCCTACTGCCTACCGCCTACTCCTCCCTCAATTCCTCCCCCGCTCCAACACCTCGCCCAACATCGCCACTTCCGTCCACGCACCCGCCACCAGCGCCACCGCCGCCGTCAGGCCGCCCAACACCGCGATCCGCCACAATGGGTTCTGCAGCAGCACGCCCACGATCATCGCGACCAACCCCATCGCCGACGCCCGCCTGCGCCCCGCGCGCGACGCCAGCGCTCGCGCCCACAGCGACGCCCGCCACTCGGTGCGCCGCCGACCTGGGGTCGGGTTTCCCCTGCACTGCATCCGCAGCGGCAGCCGCGCGTCCGGCGGCGCATGCCGCGACACCTTTGCTTTCCCGATCTCACTCGCCAATTCTCCAAAGAGCAGCTCGACCCGACCCATGGCCAGACCTCCAGCGCGGTTCATCAAAAAACCTGCAAGAGACATACCAACTTGAATGTGAGCGCACGCAAGGGGAGGGCGCGATGCAACCTGCCAATTATTTAAGCAAAGGCGCAGGCTCGATAGGCGGCAATGGGCGCGGCGGCATCATCGGTGGCGCCTTGCGCGCCGCCGTTGAATTCAACCGCCGGTTGATCGCGATGATCGTCTCCTTCGCCTGCTTCTTCAGCTCAGGCTCGGTGTTCTTATTGTTCGCCAGTGGGGCGATCACCATAAAACACCTGCGGGTCCCCACCTCGCGCAGCAAGTTGAATAGCTTCACCCGCAGGCCGCTGTCGCCCGTGCTCACCAGCCGCATCAAAAATGTCTCCGACAACGTCCCGAACTCGCGCAAGGCGTCCATCACCGCGTCCATGTCGCGTCCCGCCGCCAGGCACTCGCACAGAGGCCGCACCGCCCGCGGGTCCTTGAACTCCACCGCCAGCCGAATCGCATACGCCCGCTTCCCATCCTCGGCGTCCGGCTTCAGCGCCGCGATCAACCGCTCGCGCGTCACCGCATCCGCCCACACCACCAGCGCATCGCACGCCAGTGAAGGGATCGGCTTCTCACCGTTCCCCATCACGATCGCGTACAGCTTGGCCGAGATGATCGCCTGGTGTTCATCCACCGGCAGCTTCGCCAGCGCGGTCAGCGCCCGGATCAACAATTCCTTCTCCCCGTCCAGGTCCATCAGCGCCTCGTCAATCGGCGGCAGCACCCCCGGCTCGAGCTTGCGCCACACGTCCCGCGCCGCCAGCGCCACCGAAAGATCCGCATCCTTCGCCGCCGTCTTGATCGCCGTCAGCGAGCTCGGCGTCGCGATCTCCTTCAAGATCCGCAGCGCCAGCAACCGCTGTTTCGGATCCGAGTCCGCAAGCCGCGCCGCCACCGCTGCTTCCACCGGCGTGCCAAACTTGATCAGCGCCTGCCCCGCCGTCTCCGGATCGTCCCGCAGCCGCTCGACGATCACCGGGATCGCCGGCTCATATTTCAATTCCGCCAGCGTGCTGATCGCCGCCGTCCGGATGATCAGATCGCCATCGCCGACAAACGTCATCAGCAGGGGGGCCGCGCTGGCCGGATCGACGTCCACCAGCTTGCCGATGATCGCCATCCGCCCCTTGGTATCGGCGCTGCTCATCAGCGAGCGATACGCCTCCACGACGCGCTCCTTCGACGTCCCGCGATACGATGCCAGCGCCGCCAGCACCGGGTCACCCAGCGTCGTGTACTTCGCCAGCAGCGGCGCGATCGCCGATTCATCCTGGTACTGCCCCAGCACCTTCACCGCCCGCCGCGCCACCGCCCCGTCCTTGTCGTCCAGCCCTTTGATCGCCGCCGCCAGCGACGCCGAAGTCTTGCCCACGCTCAGCGCCGACATCGCCGCCCGCCGCGCCACCACGTCCTCATCCGCCGCAATCTCCGCGATCGCATCCGCCGCGCCCTGGCGATACGGCTCCGACACCTGCGAAAGTTGCCCGATCGCGATCACCCGAATGCGCGAGTCAGTGTCGTGCAGTTCCGGCTTCCAATACGCCACCGGATCTTCATTGGGCGCAGGCGGACGCACGCTGAACCGCCCCGAGGAAACCTCCGCAATCTTCGGCCCCGGATCGGGCGCAGTCGCCGGCATCGTCGCCACCACCACCGGCGCAGGCGGCGGCGGCGCAACGGCCACCGGCGCAGAAGGGCGCATCCCGATCACGCAAAGCAGCACCATCGCCACCAGCGTCGCCCCCGCCCCCGCCAATCCCCGCTCCATCGCCCCGTCAATAAAATATATTACCGCCCCCACCATCCCCGCCAGCGCCCCCACCAATGCCATCGCCGACCCAAGCGGCGCAAGCGGCCGCCACACCCGCCCAGCACTCACCACCACCGAAGCCACCCCGCAAGCGACGAGCAACCAAAACGCCGCCACCCGCAGCGCCGGCGTAGGCTCGCCCCGCGCACCCGACCCGCCGTGATGACCCGCGTCGCCGTCATTCCCCTCAGCCACTGAAGTCGAAACGTGCTTCCCCGTCTTCAGGTTAAACCCACACCCCGTACAAAACACCGCCCCACCCTCCAGCGGGCTCCCGCAATGCGGGCACCCGTCCACCGGCAACGCCCGCACCGGCGTAACCGGCACCACGCGCCGCGGCGCAGGCTTGGCCACCGGCTCGGGCGCCAACGGCGCCTCATCCTCCGCCGCCAGTTCCAATGCCTCCCCCATCACCCCCAGCGGAAATGCATTCTCATCCCCCGAAGAATCCGCCACCCGCACCGGCTCGCTTTGCAGTGCCGGCGA
>JAQGHM010000066.1 GCA_028291615.1 Phycisphaerales bacterium
GGGATTGCGGACGGGCTGGATCTGCAGGTGGTTCAGCAGAATATGGATATGACAGGGGGGCTGGCGCAGGGGGATTTTGACGGGAATGGGCTGGTCAATACCAACGACCTGACTTTGCTTAACAACAGTTTTCAGCGGCGAATGCCGTCGGCATCGTATGGCCGGATCGCGGATCGGAAGACGGCCATCCCGGGCATGGCGGCGAACTTTTTTCAGGTCGGCGCGCCGGTGATCGATCGTGCGGGGAACGTGGTGTTCAACGGGGCGGGGATGTTCAACCTGGGGATGTATCGCTGGTCGGCGGGGGTGCTGTCGAAGGTGGTTGACAACGGCACGCCCGCGCCGGGCGGGGGCTCGTTCTCCAACGTTGGGCAGCCGGCGATCACGGGCGGCCGCGTGGCGTTCCAGGCGAACGTCGGTGGGCTGGACAGCATCTTCAGCTACAGCGCGGGCACGGTGACCAAGGTGCTGAGTCAGACGACGATCGGTCCGACGGGGACGATATTTGGCAGCCTAGGAAACCCACTCGCCTTCGGCGCGACGACGGTGTTCGTCAGTGAGGGAGCAGCGTACGCCGCGTCGCCCAACGCGACGACGATCCAGGTGCTCGCCAGCGGCACGCCGGTGCCAGGCGGGCGGGGCGTCTTCACGCGGATCGACACGCCGCTGACCGACGGGAGCAACTACTGGTTCACGGGGCAGGGAATCGGGCAGTTCGGGATTTATAAAAAGAGCGGCGGGGTACTGAGCACGCTGGTGGATCAGAACACGCCGGTGACGGGCACGGATGCGAAGTTTACGGCGGTGGGCAACCTATCGTCGGACGGGATGAACCTGTCGTTCACGGGCGAGTTCAATAACGCGTCGGGGGTCTTCGGGCTGTTCGGCTCGACGGTGAACAAGATCGCGGACACGTCGACGAAGATTCCGGGGTGCGCGGGGCAGTTCTCCGCGTTTGGCGTATCGTCGATGGGCGGGGGGTCGGTCGCGTTCGTGGGGTTTGACAAAAATCGCAGCCCGGGGATTTACGCGTGGATCGGCGGGGAATTGAACCGTGTGATCGACTCGGGCGTGACGCTGGGGGGCAAGATCATCTCGTCGCTGGAGATGACGGCCAGTGCGGTGGCGGGGAACAAGGTGGTATTCCAGGCGGATTTTACGGACGGAAGCTCGGGGATTTTTTCCGCGTCGATGTACCCGACGCGAGTGCCTGGGGATGTGAACAATGACGGCAAGGTGGACGCCGCCGACTTGTCGATCACATTGAAGAATATCGGGCACACGGGCGGACGATCGCTGGGAGATTTGAACGGGGACGGGCAGATCGACATCCAGGACTTCCAGATTTTGGAGCAGAATTTCGGCCACACCGGATTCGCGCCGCTGCTGGGCGACGCGACCGGCGACGGGACCGTCAATGGCGCGGACATGAAGGTGTTGTTCGCGCATTTGGGAAAGTACGGCGGCATCCCGCAGGCGGATTTCGATGGCGACGGGCGGATCGACTTCGCTGACTTCCAGGTGCTGGAGCAGAATTTCGGCAAGTTCTCGGCGGCGCCGTATGAGCCGTTTGGCACGATGAGCGCATCGGACGTTGAGGTTCTGGCGGGCGGCGTCGTGCCGGAGCCGGGGGCGATGGGGTTGCTGGCGATCGGGGCGGCGGGGGTGGTGGCTGGGCGACGAAGGCGGCGGCTCAGGGCTTCTTAGGGGCGGGCAATTCCTTTATCGCTTCGCGCGCGATGGCTTGATCGGGGTCGAGGCGCAGGGCTTCTTCGAGTTGCGCCTTTGCTTTTTCGATGTTGCCTTGCAGCGCGTAGATGCGGCCGAGGTTGGCGTGGGTGAGGCTGTCGCGCGGGTTGAGCTGCAGGGCGGCGAGGAATTGTTCGACCGATTCGGGGAGTTTGCCCATGATGCCCAGTGCCAGCGCGAGATCGGCGCGGGCGCGGAAGTTGTCGGGGTCGCCTTCGAGACATTTGCGGAAGCGCTCGGCGGCGTGGGGGTAGTCGCCCTGTTGCACGAGCATGTGCGCGAGGACGAAGTGGCCTTGGGGCAATGCGGGGTCGATCTTGAATGCGGCGTTGAGTTCTTTGGCGACGTCGGCGCGACGGCCGGCGGCTAGGAAAAGCTTGGCGAGCTCGACGTGGTCGTTCGCGTCTTGCGGATTGAGCTTGAGGCGGTTCTGCAGGCGCTCGACGGCGTCGGGCCAGAGCCACTTTTGCGTGTAATCCTGATTGAGGAGCCCACGGTCGGCGCGATCGCGGACGCGCAAGCGGAGGATGAGCTCGCCCATCTCATCGCTGGAGGTGTCGCCGTAAAGCACGCGTTTGGGGGGCGTGCTCGGGTTCATCGGATTGCGGTCGGAGTTGTCGTACTCGAAGCGCATCTGGATGCGCGTGCCGCGCGGCAGGTGGAGCGGCTCCTTGAACGTGTAGGAATCCTGCATGTTGAAGTTCCAGTGCTTGATGCGCAGCAGCTCGCGGCGGGTTCCGTCGGGGAGCGTGGCGAAGCCCTGAAGGTCCTTGCCGAGATAGTGGGCGTGGGCGGCGATCTCGACGGCATCGACATCGACCGGCAGCGTGTAGGCGGAGGTGATCGCGTAATCGCTCGCGCCTGCGGGGATGTCGATCGAGGTCGAGCGGAGCATCAACTTGAATTGCAGGCCTGTCGGCGGCTTGTCGGTGAAGTAGAAGCCGAGCTCGGGTTGAAGCGTTTCGGGCTTGCCCTGGCGGCGGAGGTGGGCCTGGAGAATGACGTCGGCGTCGGCGGGGAGGAGCCACGGCGATTCTTCGGTGCGGAGGCACGGGGCGCGGCCGGGTTGCCAGGTGATGTTCTCGCCGTCGGGCGTGTAGGCGTCGTCGCCGGGATTCATGGCGTCGAAGCCCCAGTCGCCGGCCTTGGCGGCGCGGCGGCGGGCGGCGCTGGTTTGGGTGGTGAAGAGAAACGCGTGATGGACGACGCGCGCGTTGCCCGAATGCAATTCGACCGCGCGCACGAAGCGGCGCGAATCCAGGCCAGTCGGGAGGACGAAGTTGCGATAAAGATCCGTGCCCTCGGCGGCGAGCGTGTACGGCTTGGGGAGCTTGATGACCAGGTCGGGCTTGCCGAGTTCCCACTCGGTGGGCGGGCGCGGCGGCTTGGGCAAATCGGCGGGATTGCCCTCGGGCGTGTTCTGCTCGACCCAGCCTTGGAAGGTGGCGATCGTCGCGTCGTCGAGGCGGCGGTTGCCCGCGAATTCACCAAAGCCAGGCTCGGGAAGCCAAGGCGGCATCGCGCGCGCGGTGACGACTTTGACGATCTGGCGCGCGTGCCGGCGGACGTCGTCATAGGTGAGTAGGTCGAAGGGTCCGACGCCGCCGGGTGCGTGGCAGCCGGCGCAGTGGCGGTAGACGAGGGGGGCGATGTCGCGGGTGAAGGTGAGGGGTGGGGCGGGGGGATCGGCGGCGCGGGCGGTGGCAGCGACCGTTAGGGCTAGCGCGATGATACTCGTGAATTGTCCGGGGAGAGTCGTCATAAGCACGGCGGTGAGCGATTAGCGCTTGGAACGCTTGACGCTTTTCAAGCGATTGGCAAAGGCGGTGTGCTTCGACGAGGCCAAACCCTTTTGCAAAACTTCGGCGACTTTCTGAAGATCGCCGGCGATGAGACTGGCGGCATCGAGCCAGAGTCCTGGAAAGACCTGGCTCTGGAAAATTCCCTTGGCGGCTGGCGCGAGCGGATCGTAGCGTCCGTCGCGGAGGATGAAGTAATCGATCGCGCGATCGAACGTGCGCCAGACGATGTATTCATTGACGCCGTGTCGCCGATAGACGTTTAACTTCGCATGCAGGTCGTAACTGGCGGAAGTGGCGGCGACCTCGGCGACGAGCTCGGGGGCGCCCTCGACGTAACCGTCCGCATCAATTCGCGATTGACCGCCGCACGTTTCGATGATGCGCAGGAACGCGTCAGGTTGGGGCATGTTGTCGAGGTCGAGGCGGAGCGAACCGTTGTCGCCGCCTTCGACGCCGGGGGTGGCGGCCTCGTAATTCCCGAGCAAGGTGATGAGACGGAAATGCGGGGAACTGTGTCCCTCTTGTGAAACGGGCGGGGGCATAATGACGATTCCTTCGATCAGTTCGGCCTTTTTCAAGTTAGGCGTCGCGTCGTAACGCCTTTCAAATTCGGCGCGGGTCAGGCGGTCTCCCGGCTGGAGCGGAGGGATGATCGAAGGTTTGACACGCTTGGGTTTCGAAGGGGTCGGGGCGAACATACTGCGAGCTCCTGACGGGCATTATATCGACCAACGAAAGACCCGGGGAGAAAAACTCCCCGGGTCGTTTCGGTCAGTTCCCAACAGGCCGAATTCACCGACTCAAAGATCTACATCGCGACCGTAACCGTCTTGATCTCAGTATAGTTCCGCAGCGCGTATTCGCCCAGCTCTCGGCCGATGCCGCTCATCTTGAAGCCACCGAACGGCGCCGCGGCGTCGAAGACGTCGTAGCAGTTGACCCAGACTGTGCCCGCTTTCAGTTCGGCGGCCATGCGATGGGCCTTGCCGATGTCGCGGGTCCAGACCGCCGCGGCGAGACCGTACATGCTGCGGTTGCCGCGCTCGATCACCTCGTCGATGTCCTTGAAGGGGATGATGCTCATCACCGGGCCGAAGATTTCTTCGCAGGCGATCTTCATCTCGTCTTTCACATCGCCGAAGATCGTCGGCTCGACGAAGTAGCCTTGCTTGCCGACGCGCGAGCCGCCGGTGAGGAGCTTGGCGCCCCCTTCCTTGCCGGCGTCGATGTAGGACATGATGCGGTCGAACTGTTCCTGGCTGACCTGTGGGCCCTGCGTGGTCTTGGGATCAAACGGATCGCCGACTTTCGTCTTCTTCGCGCGCTTGACCATCTTCTCGACAAACTCGTCATGCACCTTTTGTTCAACGAAGAGGCGACTGCCCGCGCAGCAGCACTGGCCCTGGTTGAAGAAGAGGGCGAAGTGCGAGCCTTCGATGGCTTGGTCGAGATCGGAATCGGCGAAGACAATGTTCGGCGACTTGCCGCCGAGTTCCAGCGTGACGCGTTTGAGGTTCGTGCGGGCGGCGGCCTGCATGATCAGCTTGCCAACCTCGGTGCTGCCGGTGAAGGCGACCTTGTCGATGTCGTAATGCTCGGCGATAGCGGCGCCGGCGGTCTCGCCGTAGCCGGGGATGATGTTCAGCACGCCCTCGGGCAGGCCGGCCTCGAGCGCCAGCTCGCCGATGCGCAGGGCGCTCAGCGGCGTCTGCTCTGCGGGTTTGAGGATCACCGTGCAGCCGGTCGCCAGCGCCGGGCCGAGCTTCCACGCCTGCATCAGCAGCGGGAAATTCCACGGGATGATCTGGCCGACGACGCCCACCGGCTCGTGCCGCGTGTAGCAGTGGTACGGGCCGTTGATTGGGATCGTCTTGCCTTCGATCTTGTCGGCCCACCCGGCGTAGTAGCGGTAGCAGTCGATCACCAGCGGCAGGTCTGCCGCCATCGCGACGCTCAGCGGCTTGCCGTTATCGAGCGCTTCCAGCTTGGCCAGTTCCTCTTTATTCTGCTCGACCAGGTCCGCCAGCTTGTAGAGGATGCGGCCGCGCTCGCGCGCGTTCATCTTTTTCCACGGGCCCTTCTCGAACGCCTTGCGCGCCGCCTTCGCGGCTTTATCGACATCGGCCTTGTCCCCCTCGGCGACGTTGGCGATCACTTCGCCGGTGGATGGGTTGAGCGTCTCGAACGTTTTGCCGCTCTGCGAATCGACCCACTTGCCGTCGATGAGCATTTTCGTCTGACGGATCTTGACGGGGAGATTGGTCGCCTGCTTGCCGTTCCCGACGCTGCGGGTGACGGTCTTCGTGCCGTTTCCGGCGGTGGTTTTAGATGCGCTGGCCATGGGAGGACCTCCGTGTGTGTGAGAGAGACGGTTGGCTTGTTAGACGTGGCGCGCGTCGCTCCGCTGCGACATGCGCCTGTTGATGGTATCCACGAGTTGCGATTGGGAACAGGAAAATTTGCGGTGACCGGGATTACTCCGCCCGATCCGCCGGCGGCTCGCGCCCCGTCTCCTTTAAATACTTCTGCCGCCCCGCCGCGTAATCCGCATGCTCGACCACCGCCGCGTCGGCCTCGCGCTCGGCCGAGTGATAGTCGACCTCGTCGTCCTTGATCTTCCGCCACCATGGTTCTTCAACCTGGCATTCCTGCTGGTGGATCTTGCGGAGCATCGGGCGGCACCACCCGCAGCCGGTGCCGGCGGAGAGGCACTCGCTGATCTGCGACGCCACCTTGGGCCGCTCAATCCGGCAGAAGCTGCGGATCTTCCGCAGTTTCACATGGAAGCAGAAGCAGATTTCGTCATCATCCTGGAGCGGCATCTTGGCGATCGATTGTACCGCGCGAGCCAGTTTTGCGGGCAAATCCGCTGAGTTTGCACGTTCCATCGTCCAGGCTGTTCGGATGACAATCTCATCCATATGGACAGGTCATTTCGGCTTGTCCGAAAGGAGATTGAGATGAACAGCACCGCGCGTCTGGTTTTAATTGTGATCCTGGTTCTGTTGGTCCTGGGGATGCTGCCGGTTTGGCCGTATGCACAGGGGTTTGGCTACTATCCCGCGGGTGGTCTGGGCCTGGTCCTGGTGATCGTGCTGGTGCTGCTGCTGGCGGGGAAGCTGTAACAGGCCCGGAAATCGTTCGAAATTAAACGCCCGGCGATGTAAAATGATCGCCGAGGTATCGATGAAGCTGAACATTGAGATAGATGATTCCTTAAAGGCCTTTCTCGAGCAGCAGGCGGTCGAGGGCGGCTATGGCTCGCAGGCGCACTACATCCAGTCCCTGATCGAGGATGACCGCGAGCGTCTCGCCGAACAGGCTTTGGAACAAAAGCTGCTCCTCGAAATCGCTCACGCCAAGGGCGACGTGACCGATGAGGACCACGATCGCGTTCGGCGGCAAGTCAGCGAGCCTCGGCTGCGAGAATTGCGCGAGATGCTCCACGAGGGCATTGAACAGGCGGACCGCGGCGAGTTCGTGGAGTTCACCGCCGAGGACATCATGCGCGAAGGGCGCGAGATGCTTGCCCGTCGCAAGGGAAAGGGAAAGAAGGATGGGGAAGCCGCGTAAGAGCCCGCTGACCAAAGTCGATCTGCTCGAAATCTGGTGCTTCGTTGGGGAGAACAGTCTCGCGCTGCCGATCGGTTGATTAAACAGATGGACGACGCGATCGACCTACTCGGTCGATTTCCGGGCCTTGGCTCCATGCGGGACGATCTCGCGAAGAGCTTGCGGATTTACCCCGTTGGGCATTACGTAATTGCATATCGAGTTGTTAAGCGTACTGTGCATATCATTCGGGTCGTCCATGGCGCACGTGACCTGCGCGCGGTCTTTGCCGAGGATTGACCAACGGCCAGAACCGATATGAAACTCACCGTCATCCCCCCCAAAGACCCCTGGTACGCCGACGGCCTCTCCTTTACCTGCACCTGTTGCGGCAACTGCTGCACCGGCGGCCCTGGGTTCGTCTGGATGAGCGACGAGGAGATCGATCGTTTGGCCGAACATCTGGGTTTGTCTCGCGATGAGACCTTCAAGCAGTATTGCCGCAAGCTTGGGCAGAAGGTCAGCCTGAAGGAAAAGCTCAGCCCGCAAGGCAACTACGACTGCATCTTCCTCGAAGAAATTCCCGCCAAAAAGGAAAAGGGAAAAGTCGCCCTCTCGCGCCGCGTATGCGGCATTTACCCGGTCCGTCCGCTACAGTGCCGCACCTGGCCGTTCTGGGATGGCAACCTCGCCAGCAAGCAGCTGTGGGACGAGGCCGCGAAGCGCTGCCCCGGGATGAACGATGGCCGGCATTACACACAGGAGCGGATCGAAGCCTTGCGGGATGCACCGGATTGGCCGGACAAGCCGCCGACCTCGGGCGGGCGCAAGTGACGGGCGCGAGTCAGGAGTCAGGCGGCTTGGCGACGTCCATCCGCGCGACGAAGTGCAACTTCCGCTCGAATACCCACCGCGCCCACCACGGGTAAAGCCCCAGGCGGTCCACCCACTGTTCGATCGTCAGCCCCTGTTCCGCGGCCATCGCGAGCCAGCGCTTTCGTGGCCAATAGTTATACGGTAGTGCCACACCGTGGTGCGCGTTCCCCACCCAGTCCATGAATGACAGCGTCGCACCAGCGAGGAATCCGTCGCGCGTGTGATCTTTAAGGATCACGCACCGTCGCGCAACCCGCGCAGCCTCGCGAATGAGCACGGTCGGGTCATCCGTGTGGTGCAGCACGTCAACGAACATCACGGCGTCGTAGGAGTTGTCCGGCGAATCGATCCGCCGACCGTTGAATGGGCGGACGGGTATGTGGGTGTCAGAGCGAACTAGGACATCAATGCCGTCGAGGGTCAGGTCGGGGCGTTCCTGGCCGATGAGTTTAGCGACCAAGCCGTCGCCGCAGCCGACGTCGAGCACCTTGGCGCCTTGCGGAAACAGGGGCGCGAGACGCTTGGAGAGCACCTTTACCCGCCGGCCGTGAACCACTTCTTCGTGAAGACGATCGAGCAACGGCATGGTGTGCGGGGCCGCGGAGGCTACTTCCTGACCGTAAGACCTGGCAAAGCGGATTGAAGCTGTGCGATTGCCGCATCGCTCAGCGGGCTGCCGACGGCTTGAACTCTGCGAACATTCTTGTATTTGGCCAGTTGGGCGAGCGCCGCGTCGCTGATGGTGGTACGGGACACGATGACCGCAATAGCGGGCGATGACGCCTCAGCGTCCAGTTTCTGCAATCCCTGTTGATTGAAATCACCTTTGCCGGAAACATCGGCGCCCATCATGACGATCGGCTTTGCGTCTCCAAGACCGTTATCTGTGGATGCTGATTTCTTACATCCCGCCAAGAGAACAAAAGCCGCCGACATGAACAAACAACAAGTGATCGCGCGTTGAAACGCCATTTTTCCTGACCTGCGCTGACGTGTATGTCTGGAGTATCCGTTACGAAAACCACGCAAAACGTTACGGTGCGCCGTGACCTGCATTGCCGTCGGGCACACAGAACGCCCGATTGCGATTTGGATCGTTCACCAGGGTGACCCAATCCTTACGATTGATCCATTCGACGTGGCTGTCGGCGGAGGCGATGTTCATCCCGCGGTTGTGCCGATCCGAAAAATCTTCGGCGGGATAGCTTGAGGCGTCGTTCGCCCATGAACCCTGGAGGACACCGTCGCCGTTGGTCGCCTGGTCACCCAATTCGAGGAAGAAGACATCATCCGATTTGAATCGGCTGATCTTATAAAACTTCAGAGGAATGTTTTTACTGAGGTCGGGATAGTTGTTAAGGGCGCCATTCATAATGTAGCTGGTAATGTAGTAGCTCTTGGTCGGGTCTGCTGCAGTATTGCCGGCGGGACAACGGTACACGTCGATATTTTTCATCCCATACTGCCAAAACGCACCCTGCTCGACGTCCGCAGGCAAAAACTGACCAGAGGTGACGCGCGGCTCCTTATAAAGCCAACCGAGACCCCCTGGCGGCACTGGACTCGCCCACGTCGTCCACGGGAGGACCAGCTTGTTATCGTTGGCGTACATGATCGTTATCGTCATGATCTGCTTCAAATTCGCCATGCACTTCGTGCGATTTGACTGGTCGCGCGCTTTGCTCAGCGCGGGGAGGAGGATTGAAATAAGCAGCGCGATGATCCCGATGACCACCAGCAGTTCGACGAGCGTAAAGGCGCAGCGGACAGAATTACGTTTGGGCGTGGACATAAACCCTCAAATGCGAAAACAACAGGACGTGATCTCTCATGTCGTATCCCTTGGGCCGCTCAATGTCAACGGTATTTCGATTCGGGCAACGGTTTTCACTGTGCTTGCTTGACTCTACGCTCCGTCCACCCTGTACTAGCCGCGCGTTATGGCCAAACGAGTCTTTATTACCGCCGCTGAGGTTAGCGGCGATCTGCACGCCTCCCACCTGATCCGCTCGCTGCAGGAATTGGACGCGGGTCTGATAATCGAGGGACATGGCGGGCCGCAGATGCGGGCGGCGGGGGCGACGATTCATACGGAAACGACCGCCAATGCGGCGATGGGTTTCTCGGCGTTGGCTCGGGTTAAGGAGATGTTTGCGCTGCTGAAATGGACGCGGGAGCATTTCAGGAAAGCGCCGCCGGACTTACAGATTTGCGTGGACTCGCCGGCGCTGAATTTTCATTTCGCCAAGGCGGCGCATGCGGTGGGGACGCCGGTGCTGTATTACGTGGCTCCGCAGCTTTGGGCGTGGCGCGAGGGGCGGATGAAGAAGGTGGTTAAGTGGGTGGACAAGGTGGCGTGCATCCTGCCGTTCGAGGAGGCGTATTACCGGTCGCACGGGGTGGACGCGACGTTTGTCGGGCATCCGTTGTTTGATGAGCTGGAGGAACCGGCGGGGGAGGCGCGGCCGGTGCGCGCATTCGGCGATGCGCCGATCGTGGGGCTGCTGGCGGGATCGCGGCGGTCGGAGGCGGCGCGGAATTTTCCGCGGATGCTCGAGGTGGCAGCGGCGATTCGGAAGCGATTTGCCAATACCCGATTTTTGCTGCCTACCACGGCGGCGACGGATCCGATTGTGCGCGGGCATCTTGAGGGGCTTGCTGACGGGTTGGCCTTCGAGATCCGGCAGGGGGCGTTTGATGAGTTCGTGCCGCGGTGTGACCTGGTGATGACCGTGTCGGGCACGGCGACGCTGCACGTGGCGCTGCACAACACGCCGATGATCGTCGTTTATTATGGCCGGCCGCTGACGTGGAACGCGGTGGGGCGGTGGCTGATTAAGACGCGGACTTATGCGCTGGTGAACCTGCTGGCGGCGGACGGGGCGCTGGCGTCGAGCGGGCGGGTGACGCCGGCAATGCACATCGTGCCGGAGTTTGTCCCGTGGTACGGATCGACATCGCCGGCGGCGGAGCATGCGGTTTCCCTCCTTTCGAATCCTGCGGAACTTGCGAGTCAGCGCGAGCGGTTGGCGGGTTTAGCGCGGAAGCTGGAACGGCCTGGAGCGAGCATGGCGGTGGCGCGGATGGCGCTGGGGATGCTGGAGCAGCGGGTCACGGCAAAATCTCTGTGACGGGGATTGGCGCGATTATTTGTCCGCCGATCGTGAGGGAGACCGAGTCGTTGATGCCGAAGCGTTCGAGTTTTTGATACTTGGGGGCGAGTGTTGGCCCAGCGGGATCGCTGTAAACTTCGACGAGCGATTCCTGAAGGTTGACGATCCAGTAAAGGGCGATGCCGGCGCGGGCGTATAGGGGGGCTTTCTCGTTGCGGTCACGATCGAGGGAGGAGTCGGCAACTTCGATGAGCAGCGCGATGTCGGCGGGGCCGGGGTGGCGCTTTGCGTAGCGCGTCGCCGGTCCCTGAGCAACGACAACGTCGGGCTCGGGTTCGCTATCAGATGTCGTGATCGCGCTTTGGACGCGGATGCGCCAGTCCTTGGAGATACGATTGCGAATCGCCTCCTGTACCTGATCCACCGTCGCGTCGTGAAGGGGATTGTGCGTCACCTTGTAAACGATCCATCCTTCCAGGAGTTCTACCGGATCATCCTCTTTGAGAATGCCGGCGAGGATCATCTGATGGTACTCTTCGACCGTGAACGGGCGAAGCCCGGGCCCGCGTGACGAAGGCGAAGTTGAAAACGTTGCGAGTGTCATCAATGCACCAATATACCACGCTGAATCACGCGAGGCTTGCCATTTCGCCGAAGCGGTCCTTCAGGTCGAAATAGAGTTTGCGATAGACATTGTAGTGCTGGTCGTAAAGGGCGGTGTTCCTTTTTCCGGGGGGGACTTTCTCGACTTGTTTGATGCTGGATTTGCACGCTTCTTCGACGTTGTTCCAGACGCCGGTGCCTACGCCTGCCAACAGCGCGACGCCGTAGGCGGGGCCTTCGCTGGCGTTGGTGATGACGACGGGGAGTTTGTAGATGTCGGCCTGGAGTTGTCGCCAGAAGGCGCTTCGTGCGCCGCCGCCGCTGGCGCGGACCTGTTCGATGGGGATGTTCATCTGTTTCATGATTTCGAGCGCATCCCGCATGCCGAAGGTGACGCCTTCGAGGAGGGAGCGGATCATGTCGTGACGGCGCGAGCGGGCGGAGAGGCCGATCCAACCGCCGCGGGCGTTGGGGTCGGGGTGGGGGCAGCGCTCGCCGGTGAGGTAGGGGAGGAAGAAGAGGCCTTCGCAGCCCGGCTTGGCGCGCTGCGCTTCGGCGATCAGGAGCTCGTACGGATCGATCTTCTTCTTTTTGGCGATCGCGACTTCAGCTTCGGCAAGGTTGTTGCGGAACCATTGGAAGCTGCCGCCGGCGGAGAGCATGCAGCCGAAGACGCACCACTTTCCGGCGACGGCGTGGCACATGGTGTGGACGCGGCCTTCGGGGTCGAGGTTGGGCTGATTGGAGTGGGCGAAGACGACGCCGGACGTGCCGAGCGTGGCGCTGACGATGCCGGCGGAGACGATGCCGTTGCCGACGGCGCCGGCGGGTTGATCCCCTGAGCCACCGACGACCGGGGTGCCTTCCTGGAGACCGAGCAGCTTCGCAGCCTCCTTGTTGAGCGTGCCCGTGATCTCGTGCGATTCGTGCACCTTGCCCGGCAGCAGCGCCTTGTCGATCTGGAGGATCGAGAGCAGCTCGTCCGACCAGCGGCGGTTCCTGACGTCGAGCAGCAGCGTGCCGCTGGCGTCGCCGACATCGGTGGCATAGTCGCCGGTGAGGCGATAGCGGATGTAATCCTTAGGGAGCAGAATGTGTTTAGTTTTTTCGTAGACTTTCGGTTCGTTTTCGCGGACCCAGAGGATCTTGGGCGCGGTGAAGCCGGTGAGAGCGGGGTTGGCAACGAGGTCGATCAGCTTCTCGCGGCCGCCGGCCTTGGCGGTGATCTCGTCGCACTGTTTCTGGGTTCGCTGGTCGTTCCAGAGGAGGGCGGGGCGGAGGGGCTTGGGCCCTTCGCCGAGGAAAACGCTGCCGTGCATTTGGCCGGAAAGGCCGATGGCGGAGATGTCGGCGGGTTTGAGCTTAGCCTTTTTAATGACGGCCTTGGTGGCGGTGATCGTGGCCTGCCACCAGTCTTCAGGGCGCTGCTCGCTCCAGCCGGGTTTGGGGGAAAAGATCGGGTGCTCGGCCATGGCGGTGGCGAGGACTTTGCCGTTCTCGTCGCAGAGGAGGGTCTTGGTGCCGCTGGTGCCGATGTCGATGCCTAGGAGGTGGGGCATGGGGTTGGATTTCCTGGGTTAGGTTTGGGCGGGAGTATAGTCGGGGGTGGTGGGGGTCGGAAGGATTGGGGCGGAGCCGATTGCCGATTGTGGATTGCGAATTGCCGATTGGTTAGAGGCGCGTGGGCGTGGGGTGGTGGGTTGCCCGATTCGGGCTAGGGCGAGGAGGGTTTTGGCGGCGCGGTGGCTGGTGGGGGCGTAGGGGTCGGCGACCTGGAGCTCGAGGGCGCTCAGGGCGTTGTTGAGGAGGTATCGGAAGCGATCGTTGACGTTGTCGAGAAGCTGGGCGCGTTGGCGGCGGAGCTCGCGGATGAAGTTGGGGTCCTGGTGACGCCAGCGGTAGAGGGTGCGGCGGTCAATGCCGCAGGCGGCGGCGACGTCGCCGGTGTGTGCGCCGGTGAGGAGGAGGGCGATGGCGGCCTGCTGGTTGGCGGGGAGGGGTGGGTCGGTGCGGTCGGGTTTGGGCTCGGCGTTGGCGTTTGCATCGTCGAATTTGGGACATTCGGGGACTTTTTGGGACACGGTGTTCATTGCTTTATTCCTTTTTCTTGAATGATCTGATGTCTTTCGGACCAGGTGAGATGGCGGTCGGGGTTTTCGGGGCAGTCTTCGGCCCAGTGTGCGCCGGGGCCCTTGTTGCAGAGGGGACACTTGGGGATGAGGGGGATTTGGTATCGGATTGGCGGGGGTGGCGGGTTTGGGGCCGGTGGCGGAGAAGCTTGCGCGGGGGCGG
Organism: Phycisphaerales bacterium; assembly: GCA_028291615.1. Lineage (GTDB taxonomy): Bacteria > Planctomycetota > Phycisphaerae > Tepidisphaerales > Tepidisphaeraceae > RYN-433. Next base: position 13,988 of record JAQGHM010000066.1, read on the forward strand.
GTTGCAGGAGGGGGAGGAGGGCGGGGGCGAGCTTCAGTAGGGCGAGGGCGGCCTTGAGGTCGGCGTCGGAGGTGAAGGTGGAGCGGCCTGCGGCGGCGGACTGGAGGCGGGCGGCGGCGGCGTCGAGGGCGACGGCGAGACGGGTGAGGATGCTGGTGTGGAGGGCGGAGAGGGTGATTGGAGCTGGTTTTGTTGTCGGCGGCGCGGCGTGTGGAGCGGCCATGGTTCCCCCATAGTTGGAATGTGCGCGACTACATCCCCCCGGGCTACGCGCCCGTGGTTGGGGGCGGTGGGTTGCGCGGCGTTCGGGTGAATGGTCACCGCGGACGCCGGGGTAATGTTAGCATGAAGTTTGGTATCGAGTCAAGGGTTTTTTTGCTTTTCGAGGTGCGAAGGTGCCTAAGTACCGCCCGCTGAAGCGGGCTCGCCGCGGGAGATGGGGGAGTAGTGGTGGTGGGGCATCGCGGAACTTGTGATGCGGTCGGTACAATGAATCGCGATGGTCGATCCGTCAACCCTGCCCCCGATGCCCGCTGCTACGACGCTTGATTACGCCCCGTCGCTAAAGAACGGGCGTTGGGGCCGGCGATTCCTGCGGTGGTCGCCTGCGCTGCTTGGGCTCGTCGTGGTCTCTTTGGGAATCGCGAATCGCGAGTGGATCCGCAGCCGCTGGCAATTGCTTCGGCTCCAACATGCGTGTTTGACGGCGGAGTTGCCGATGGAGCGGCCGGTCTTTGAGCAGGGGGGTGCTACGGAAGGCGCAGCGGAGGCGTTGGCCCGCGCGCGTCCGGGGGAGTTCGAGTACACGTCCGGGGCCGACATCGCGACCCGCCCCGATTCTCGGTGGGCGGCGTTGTCCGCGCGGTTCCGCATCACTCAGTCGTACGCTCGCGAGGCGACCGTCTTCTTGCACGAGCTGTGGACGCCGGACGGGCGGCGGCGGTTGGTGGTGCTCGAATACGCGCCCCGTTGGGCCGACCGCGTGTACGTCGTCGAGCCCGCCAGTGGCTGGATGACCGGGGAGCCGCGCCTCTTGCTGGGGGAACGGGTGGCGTGGGGCGATGACATCAAAGGATTCTTTGTGGAGACTGTGCGCTTGGACGGCCCTGACCGGGTATGGGCCGGCGTGCCCGACCGGTTGGACCGGTCACGGTTCAGGGTTGCTTTCCTGCGGGGCGGCGTGGCGGGGACATTTGAGTATCGGCTAGGCGACGACGACCGGTTGACGATGCGGCTACTGGATGCTGATGTGTTTGTCGCCCGAGCACAGAAGCAACAGGAGATCCAGGAACGCATGAGCCCACCGGGCGCCTTGATGCCCCCAGCCGGGCGTGGCGAATAACGACGTGTGCGGCCGCGACTGAGGTGCAGGACGTAACCAGTTTCGTCAGCCACGGCCTTCTCGAGGAGAGCATGACCGAGTCCGAATACTTTGGGTACCTTGAAATGCGCATCTCGCGGGAGCTTGCGGGGATGGCCCGGGCAGATCTTCGCGGGTGGTGGTGCGATGGGTTTCTTGTGGAGAAGTTCGTTGCGACCGGCAAGGGGTGTCATGTCGCCGGGCGGGTCTGGATGGATGGGAGCGGGGCGCAGACGCTTTGGAATTTTGTGGTTCTGCTTGGGCCTTTCATCGTCGAGCGCGAGGCTGTTCAATGGTCGGGGTTGCTGCCGGCTGAAGACGCGACGGGGTGGTTGTCGTTGGATTTTGAGAATAGGTTCATGAAGATTAAGCCGTATGCGGCGTCGCTTGATCCGTCATTCTGAAGGACATCGGCCAGAATCGCGGTTTCTGGATGCCTGACCCAAACCTCATCCTCGGCTACGCCAGCCCGCGGAAGCGGTCGCGGTTTCGGTTGGCTTCTCGGAGTATGCTCGACTGCCAATGGGAGGGGGAGGCGTTGGTCGTGCGCGAGTCGCTGGCGGGGCAGGAGCAAGCGAAGATGTCGATCTGGGCGACGGCGGGGATGCTGGCGATCTCGCTGTGGTTGGTCTGGTCGGAGTGGAACAAGACGCCGATCGGGATGCTGGTTTTCGTGCTGGGAATCATCGCGATCGCGGTCGGGCTGGTGCCGGTGGTGATCCAGCAAAGTTGGCGGGAGACGTTGCTTCGGCTGGTGGATGGGACGATGCGCTTAACGATGGGCGGCCCGCTGGCGCGGCGACGGTTTGCCTGGCGCTTGGATCAGGTGCAGGCGGTGCGGCTAATCGGGACGCAAATGCAGGATGGAGCGCCGGTGCTGGGGGAGATGGAGATTTTGGCGGATGGGACGCCGCCGATCCGTTTGTTTACGGATCATTCCGAGCCGTTGTTGGCGCGGATCGCGGAGGAGATTCAGCGGGCGCTTCGGGGGGAGCGGGCGGGGGCTGATGACGCAGTTGCAGAGGCGCGGATCAAGGTGTTTCATTCAAGGGCCACCGGTGACCTTAAACCTTAGGCTCGTGGGCTGAGGCAAGGGGTTTGCGCGGGCGGTGGAGACGGGGTAAAATGCCGCCATCATGGAAGGTTATTCCTATTCGCCTTACACGCCGCCGCATTATCCGCGGCGGCGCGGGCCGATCACGGGGGTTTTGGTCGGGGTGTTGTTGATCGGCATCGTGATCGGGGCGCTGCTGTTTCGGTATGTGTTGAATCGGGGTACGCCGGCTGTTGATCCTCGGCCGGTTGCGCCGCCCACGACGATGGCTTCGGACGAGCAGTTGACGATTGACCTCTTTAAGAAGGTCAGCCCGTCGGTCGTTTACATCACGACGCTGACGCAGCGGATGAACATGTGGACGCGGAACGTGACCGAGATCCCGCAGGGGACCGGCAGCGGGTTTTTGTGGGATGACGCGGGGCACGTGGTGACGAATTTTCACGTGGTGCGCGGCGCGAGCGCCGCGAAGGTGACGCTGGCGGATCACTCGACGTACGACGCGACGCTGGTGGGCGTGGCGCCGAACCAGGATTTGGCGGTGCTGAAGATCAACGCTCCGCGCGACAAGCTGCCCAAGCTGCCGTGGGTCGGCCGGTCGAGTGATTTGCAGGTGGGGCAGAAGGTGTTTGCGATCGGAGATCCGTTTGGGCTGGATCAGACGCTGACGACGGGGATCATCTCGGCGCTGGGGCGGACGATCGAGAGCGTGGCGGGGACGCCGATTGATAACGCGATCCAGACCGATGCGGCGATCAATCCGGGGAACAGCGGGGGGCCGCTGTTGGATTCATCGGGGCGGTTAATCGGTGTGAACACGGCGATCTATTCGCCCAGCGGCGCGTCGGCGGGGATTGGGTTTGCGATTCCGGTGGACAATGTGAATCGGATCGTGCCGCAGCTCATTAGGAGCGGCACGGTGAGCAGGCCTGATCTGGGGGCGGTGTTTGATGAGCGGTTGAATCAGTCGATCACGGCGCGCACCGGCATCCAGGGCGCGCTGGTGCTGGGCGTCAATGAGAATTCTCCCGCGGCGGCGGCGGGGCTGAAGCCAACGCAACGGATCGGCGGGCAGATCGTGCTCGGCGACATGATCGATCAGCTCAATGGCAAGGACGTGCGCAGCGTGGCGGAGCTTAACGCGCTATTGGAGCGCTATGCCGCGGGGGACGTTGTAAAGCTGCGCGTGCTGCGCGAGGGGGAGCATGTGGAGGTGCCGGTGACGCTGGGGAAGGAAGGGCGGTAAGCGGGCAGAGGTGCACGGTCACCCTGACGGAGTTTTAACGACCGAAGAATGACGGTTGGCGTCACGCCAGCAACTGCACGAAGAACGCATCATCACCCAGGGCGCTCTTGCGGGTGACGACGCCGGCGTTGGGGTCGAGATCGATCGATTGGCGGAACGAGCCGCCGTAGAGGGCGTAGGGGGTGGTTGAAAAGAGGGCGCGCGGCAGCGAGGCGACCGCGTTGCCGAAGTCGTTGCCGGGGCCGCCGATCGAGGTGAAGGACGCCGGCTGGGTGACGTCGGCGGGGATCGTGCCGATGAGGATGTCGGTGCCGCCGTGGGAGATTATTCCGCTTCCGTCGATGTCGTTGCCGCTGAAGGTGGCGGTGAAGCGGACGTTCCCGCCGTTGTCGATGATGATGTCGCCACCGACAACGTCTCCGGTGGTGCGGAAGGGGACGTAGCGCCCGCCACCAAGCGTCCAGATGAAGAGGGTTCGACTGCCGACGTTTCCGCTGGTCATGGGAATGAAGGTGCCGACGCCTGGGTCGGTGACGATGTCGGTGGCGCGGTCGATGCCGCCGCCGTCGTTTTCAAGGTGCGCGCTGTAGTGCAGGCCAAGGTCGTAGGTGGCGAAGAAGACGTCCTGCGCATCCCGGGGGGTGATGTAGATGTCACCCTCGGTATAAGGAATGTCGATTTCATTTAAGAGCACTTTGGTGGAGAAGCCGAGATAGGCGCGGCCACCGAATTGCCCGACGACGTCTATGCCACCTGGGGCTTGGGTGACGGCGGAGATTGAATCGTCGCCTATCGAGCCGATCTGGCGGAAGCCCTGGTATCGGCCGTTGTCGAGCGCGAGCTCCCAGATGAAGCCATCGCGATTGCCGTTGCTGGTGTATAGGTGCGCCGCGCGGCCCGTGTGAAAATTGACCGTGTTGCGGAACGATCCGACGCTGACGAGGGTGCCATTGACGTACGCGACGTCATTGGCGACGTCGTTCCCCGGGCCGCCGGCGGTGCGGGCCCAGATAAGTTTGCCGTTACCGGAGAGGTTCCAGACGAAGGCGTCCTCCTTGCCGTTCGAGGTGCGGAGATCGACGCCGGCGGTGGGGTTGAAGTCGGCGGTTCCCGTGAATCCGCCGGTGATGACCAGGCCGGTGGAGGTGCGGAGGATGCCGCCGGCTTCGTCGTCGCCGGTGCCGCCGAGTTGTTGGGCCCAGAGGAGCGCGCCGGATTCGGAGTAGGCGGCGACGAAGACGTCGGCGCCGCCGCGGCTGGTCATGAGGTATTGGCTTTTGCCGGATGCGAAGTCGCAGGTTCCGGTGAAGGTTCCGACGACCTGTCGAACGCCGTAGTCGACGTTGATGTGCTTGATGATCTCGTTGCCCGTGCCGCCGAATGCCAGGGAGGCGACATAGTCGGCGGAGAGGAGTCGACGGGGTTCGAGGGATTCGATCAGTGAAATCTTGGAGTCCCGCTTCGCCCTATTGGTGTGGTTCATCGGCATGGGAGTATTATCGGATAGTCGGTGGAGTTCCGACAAGTGTTTGCAGGGTTCGCGTCAGGAATCGGGCGAGTGGATATGCGGTTTATGACGTGTGGGAGGAATGCTTTCAGCGCGCCTTCTCTCATTCCATCCGTCATTCCACGATGCCGGCGCGCTTGGCTGAAACTCGGCTTTACTGATACGTTGCTCGCCTATGTCCGGGACGAATCCCCCCGCGCTGCGAAGCCAAAACGACAACCTGTTTCTGCACCCTTCCACGGTGCTGATCGTGGATGACAACGTGCAGAACATAGAGTTGCTGACGGCGTTTCTCCAGGCGTTGCCGGTGAACGTCGTCACCGCCAGAGACGGGGTAGAGGCGCTCGAGCGAATCGCACGGCTTCGCGCCGACTTGATCCTGCTTGACGTCATGATGCCGCGGATGAGCGGGTTGCAGGTCTGCCGGCGCCTTAAGGCCGATCCGGCAACGCGCGGCATTCCGATCCTTATCGTAACGGCGCTGAACGAAACGGGCGATATCGAAGCAGCTCGCGACGCCGGCTGCGATGATTTCGTGTCGAAGCCGGTGAGCCGGTTCGAGTTGCTTGCCCGCGTGAAATGGTTGCTTGGATCGAGGGGCGGATAACCGTGCGGGTCGTGTTGATATTTGAGCAACGACGGACTGCGCTATTCTGAAGGTATTTGCACGGGCGAGACGCCCGTGATACGGGGTTATTTCCCGGCCGCCGTTGCGTACTTCTTCCACATCTTCTCGTCCGCTAGCATCTTGATGAAGACGCCGCCTACTACGCTTCTGGCTTGGAAGCCGCTTTGTTTGCCGCTGACCGTGTCGTACCAGTCGGTGAGGGGGACTCGGCTGGGGGTGGCGCTGAGCCAGTCGTAGCTGGGGGCGATGATGGCTTCGAAGCCTTTCTTGTTGTCCGCCATCGTGGCGGTCCAGACGAGCCAGTCGAGTTTGGTGTAGGTCTTGCGGTTGTCGAGCGGCAGGCCGAACTTGTTTAGTTTGGTTTGATAGAACGCCATCTCTTTAGCGGCTACTTCCTTGGGGAACAGGTTGTAGCCGAGAAGTTTGTCCCAGACGAGATTGTACTTCTGGCTCCAGGTGCCGGCCTTGTCGAAGATCAGCTTGTAGTGGTCGCCGTCGGCGGCCATGGTCTGCCACTTGGCGGTCATCTCGGCGGCTTCCTTGCGGTAGGTCGAGGCTTCGTCTTTGTGACCGAGGCGGTCGGCGAGGTCGGCGTAGGCGGCCAGGGCGACGATCGCTTTGAGGGAGAGGTTGGTGTTGTGTGCGAGGTGGCCGGCGAAGTCGTCGGTGCAGAGTTGGTTTTCGGGGTCTAGGCCTTTGTCCTTCAGGTAGGCGGCCCATTTCTGGAGGGTGGGCCAGTATTTTCCGGCGTAGTCGGCGTTGCCTTCGATCTTCGCGAGCGCGCCGAGCATGATGAGCATGTTGCCGGATTCTTCGACGGGCATCTGGTCGCGTTCGTTCTTTTCACCGCCGCCGTAGACCTGGCCGTTGGCCTTGGGATATTGCCCGAGGTCGTGGGGGGCGAAGGGGAATTTCCAGCGGTCGCCGGCGGCGTAGTCGAGGATCGGTGTGAGCTGGCCTTTGAGGAGCGTGGGGTTGAAGAGGAGGAAGAACGGGGCGGACGGGTAGGTGACGTCGACGGTGTCGATGCAGCCGTTGGAGAAGTTTTCCTTGGAGAAGAGGAGCGGGGTTTTGCCGTCGGTGCTGGCGACCAGCTTGTGGGCCGCGAGGCACTGGCGGTAGGCGAGGGCGCAGAGGCGGGCGTATTTTTCGCCGCCCGCGGCGAAGAGGTCGTTCGCGAGTTGCTCATCGAACTGAACGCAGGCCTTGGCGAGCTTTTCGTAATCCTTGTCGGCGGCGGTCAGGAGCTGCTCGGAGGTCATGCCGTTGCGCTTCCACCAGGGGCGGAGCTTTTCCTTCATGTACTCGATGCTGTAGTCGTCGTCGTAGGCGATCATCAGATGCTTCGAGACGACGTCCTGCTTGACGATGCCGAACTCAGTGACGGTGGCGAGGACCGGCCACTGGTCGCGCGCGGGGCGCGGCATGCGATCGTCGTCCTTGGCGGGGAGGCTGCCGTCGCGGGCGAAATTGCCGCGGGCGGCTTCGTCGGAGGCAATGACGGCGGGGACTTTGCCCGGCGCGGCGATCAGCAGGTGGCCCCAGTCGATGCGGAGGTCGTCGCCCCTTCTCGCCAGGACCGGTTGATCCTTTGAGCCGATGCGGAGAACGGTCATTCCATCCAAAGTGGGACGATCCCAGGCGACGGCTTGCTCGGGTTTGTCGACGACCCACTCAGCGGTGGCGTCGAAGTAGATTTGCACGCCGTGGGCGGCGTTGTCGTTGGATCTGACGTCGAAGGTCAGGTAGGTGACGGGGCGGGAGAGGACATCGAGGTCGCTGGGCAGCGCGGGGGTGAGGAAGGTGAGGGTGACGTCAACGCCGGCGGGGGCAGCGCCGGCGAAGGTGTAGATGGTTCGGGTCGGGTGGACGTGCACCTGCTGCTGGCGGAGGGGTTCGACGCCGGGCAGGCGGGGGTTGCCCATGAGGACGTACGGCTTGCCGTCGATGCGGATGATCGCGGTCATCGCGTTGATCGCGCCGGTCCAATGGTGCGGCCAATCGGCGTTCAGTTTGTCATTGAACGACCAGACGGAGAAGTATGGGTCGTGCGCCACCAGCGGCACGGCGGGCGGGCGGATGGGCGGCAGTGGATTTTGCGCCGCGGCGGCGCGCGAGAGGGCGATGAAGGCGAGTGCTACAATCAGAATGGATAGGGTGGGTGGGTTCCTCATGGCCGCTATGGTAGAGCTGCGCGGGCGGCGCACAATGAGAAATTGCGTTCGGCGACTGAGATTGCGATGTACGCCAGGGCGCAGCGCTCACTTGTGCTTGGCGCGGTAGTCCTTCTCCCACGCATCAACCGGCAGGCCTTCGCGGATTTGACCGATCTGGAGCTTCTTCAGGTCGGCGACGAAGGACGTGAGTTCTTCGCCCGTGGTCGGGTGCTGGAAGAGCTTTGTGTAGCGCAGTCCCAGATGGGCTTTCTCGACATATTCTGCTGCGAGCGGATTGCTGGCGGCGAGGGCACGGGCCTTGTCGAAGAGGGCGTCGCCGGCGGCGATTACGTCCGGTGTTAGAAAAGCGGCTTTGCCGGGATTGGAGTAGCAGAAGAAGTGGGCCTTGGGGTCGGCGGCTTTGGCGTGGAGCAGATCGAACCATTCCAGCATCGGCGGGGCGGCGTAGCCGTAGACGGCCGTGTGCCACTGCTTGATGATCGGCCGCTCGTCGAGGTTCGGGTCCCACATCAGTTTGGCCATCAGGTACGCTTGCAGCTCGGCGAACGAACCGCCGCCGCCCGGGCCGTAAGCGCCTTCGAAAAAGATCCCTTTGACGCCCGATTTCTTATAAAGACGGATGTCGGCGGGGAACTCGCCGAAGTCGGGGAAGGGCATCAGGAAGTGGGCGAAGTCGGTGTTGTAGTGCCAGATGTAGAGGGTGTTGGTGATGCCGGCCCAGCCGCGCAGATTTTTCAGAAATGCGACGGTGGGCGGGGCGGTGCAGGTTTCATACGGGTGGGCCGTGCAGGCGGCGATCGGGCAGAGGCGCACGCGCACGTTCTTGCGCGGGACAATGCCCGTTGGCGGGGTCTCGGTGAATTGGTAGGCGAGCGTGTCGATCAGCTTGTCCGGATGCTTCTTCTCGACCTCGCCGGCGACCTGGTTGACGAACCAGAGGTAGAGGCCTGAGTGCGTGCCATATTGCGCGGTGACTTTCTTGCACTCGTCGCACTCGCACCAGTTGGCGGTGTCGTTCTGCGAGACGGAATAAATCAGCGCGTCGGGGTCTTTGGCGATCCAGTCGAGCGCGGTCTCTTTGGCGAGCTTGATGACGTCCGGATTGGTGAGGCAGCGCTGGACGTAACCGTTGGTGCGCTTGCCCTTGATGAGCGGGAAGTATTCTGGGTGTTTGGCGAAGAGGTCGCGCGGGATGAGGTCGTCGAAGGTGTGGACGAAGTGGCTGTAGCGGACCTTGCCGCCGGTGGAGGCGTCGAGGGGGTAGTGCTGGCCGTTGAGGCGCAGGCGGGCGGCCCAGTCCTTCTCCTGCGCCTCGCTGATGTAGGCCTCGCGGTATTCGAAGGCGGGGAGATGCGTTTCATCGAGGTTTGGAATGGTCAGCGTGCGCGCGAAGGGGATGATCGTGACCTTGGGCGTGTACCAGCGGACGCCCAGGCGCTCGAGGACGGCGGAACAGCCGTACATCGCGCCGCGGACGTTGCTGCCGTAGATAATGAGGTGCGGGCCGGCGGTGCGGATAAGGAAGCCTTCATCGCCGAGCGTCGTCGGCGTGGCATTCTTGAGGAGACCGGGCGTTGCTTTCGTGTTGCCGACGAGGATCGCATGCGGCGGCAGGGGGGCGGCATCGGAGGCGATCGGCAGCTTTGCGCCGCTGATTTTCTCGATGTGGGTTTGGAGTTCGGCGGCACCGCGCTTCTCTGAGGCCGACGCGTTGGCGGGGAGGATGATTTGATAATCCGATTTGCCGTCGGTGGCGAGGGTGAGGTTGTCGGCTCGGGCGAGTGAAGAAAGAGCGGTGAGCAGGAGGACGATGGCGGCCAGCAGGTTGCGCATGGTGTGGTATCTCCGGGGTGAGGGGCGTATTCTAACAACCGCCATAGCCGCGGGGTGAAAAACTTTTTGCGCGGGAGATTTCGGATGCGACATTCGTGTGGGGTGTTGTTGCTCGCGGTGCTGACGGTTGCCGCGCGGGGGGCGGGATTGAGTGGTTTCACCCCGTCGCCGGATTTTGCCGAGCAGGTGAAGTGGCTGACGCTCGACGGCGGCGTGCGACTGCACGTGAACGCGCCGGCGACGCTTGATCCGAACAAGCCGACGCTGCTGATCGTTTACGCGACGCCCAACGGCAACACGATCGAGCAGACGCTCGGCTGCGCTAAGGCGGATGGCGTGGACTGGCATTTCGACATCCAGCATGTCGCGGCGCAGGTGCGGCGGTTGCGCGAGATCGATGCGCGGGAGAACATCGTGCTGGCGGTGACGCAAGCGCCCAAGCTTTCGTGGCCGGCATTCAGACAGGCGAATGCGGAGGCGGCGGGGAAAATCATCCAATCGGTGGTGGAGGCGGCGACTACGGATCTTCCCGGTTCCGCGCCGGCAGTCGTGCTCTCCGGGCACAGCGGCGGGGGGTCGTTTATCTTCGGGTATATCAACGCGAGCGAGACGATTCCCGATTTGGTGCGGCGGATCATTTTCCTCGACGCCAACTATGCCTATGACGATACCGCCAAGCACGGCGAGAAACTGCTGGCGTGGTTGAAGACGGATGCGGCGCGGCGGTTGGTCGTGATCGCATATGACGATCGCGAGATCATGCTGGATGGAAAGAAAGTGGTCGGACCTACGGGTGGAACGTTTCGTGCCACCGGGCGGATGATGGAGTTTCTGAAGAAGGATGGCGACGTCGGCGAGACGCATGAGGCACCGTTCACGCACTATTCGGCGCGCGAGGGACAGATCCAGTTTTTCATACACGGCAATCCGGAGAACAAGATCCTGCACACGACGCTGGTCGGAGAGATGAACGGCCTGCTGCACGCGCTGACGCTGGGGACGGCGGAGGAAGCCAAATGGGGGACGTTTGGCGGCCCGCGCGCTTACGAGAAATGGGTGGCGGCGAAACCGAGCGCCCCGCCGGCGACGACGCCGTCTGCCATCGCGCCGCGGCTGAAAATTCCGGAGCGGCCGAAGGACGCGGTGGGCGGAGCGCAATTTTCGCGCGACATCGCGACGCTGCTTCCGGCCGATCGCGAGGAGGCAATTCGCAAGCAGTTCCAGCGGGGAAATGTGCCTGATTTCCTGCGTAAATTCGTGCCCATCGAGGTGGATGCGACATCGAAGGACGGTACGCGGCACACGGCTAGATATCTCGTTACACCGGATTATCTCGCAATCGGCAGCGACGAAGATTTCTTTCGCGTGCCGATGACGCCCATGACCGCCCGCGCGCTCGCCAATGCCCTTGATTGCTCGATGATCACGCGGAAAATCTCGGACGACGTTTATCGTCAGGCCGCAATCAAATTAGCGCCGCAGCCGTTGACTGAAGATCGCGAATCCGTGCAGACGTTCTACCGTCACCATCAATTGATCGAAGCGCAGCGGCTCGAAGCACACAAGTCACTGGGCGCCTTAACTGCGGGAATTAAGAAGGACGTGGTGGTCACTAATCGTCTCTTCGAAAAACCTGAGCGCGTGGCGATTTATGGATGGCACAAGACCGATGGCATCGCAATTCAACCGCTGACGATCGTGCATCGCCAGACTTACGTCGACTACAGCCACGGTGTCCGTCTCATCAGTCGTGATGTCATAGTAGACGGGGTTGCAATGGACATCGCGGTGGCGTTGAAAAGCGCCGATTTATGTGCCCTGCTCAGTGATGAAGGTCCGATCGACCTCAGCCGTTTCGCAGGCCCGGCACATTAGAAATCGCTGAGAATCGCACATTTTTCATGATCCGCGCGAAGCACGGATGGCGGTTGCTGCGCGCGCAGGGTCAATTTGGGTTGTCGCGGGGGGTTGCAAGGTCCTGAAACGGCATCAGGTTTGCTTGGCGGTCTTTGACCAGGAGCAAAGGATGAAAGAATCGGAAGATCAGCGATCGAGTGGAAATCATCAATCAACTGAGAGCAATCGCATGGCATCGTCTGAAAATGCGGTTCGCCTCGTGAATGTCGCCTCGGGTGCATCCACGTTCGCGTGGAAGAATTACTGTGATTCGCGGCTTCGCCAGTTTGCACAGGGTCGCTGAGAAGCGGCAAAGTGCCTTTTTGCTCACATCCGCGTTTTGGTCCAGCTCCCGCGTTTTGCGGGGCTTATTGAGAAGAAATCGGCATCAGCAACGGCGAGCAGGCTCGTCTTTAAAAAGGAGATCGTGCCCATGGAATTGTCGCGTTCAGCAAACCTCACGGCGTCCGCATCGAACGCAGGCGACAGCCTGTCGCATGCTTCCACCCGCCAGGCGGCGGCGATGCCCGCGTCAGTGACCAAACCCTTTGCGTGGGGCGCCGGCATCGAATGCTCGTTCCTGCCGCATCTGAACGTGGATCAATTCGAATGGACGCAGCACAACCGTTTCTGGCGCGACGATTTCCGGCGGGCGCGTGAAGAACTCGGCATCACCCACCTTCGCTACGCGCTTCCGTGGCACAAGCTTGAGCCGACGCCTGGGAAGTTTGATTGGAGCGTCGCAGATGAGCGCATCGCGGGGGCAAAGGAAATGGGCATCGAGCTTTACCTTGATGTCATGCATTTCGGAACGCCGCTGTGGTTGAAACAGGCGGCGGGCGATCCGGAATTCCCCGAGGCGCTGGAACGCTTTACCGAGGCGATGGTCACGCGCTATGCGTCCAGCGTATCCACGTGGTGTCCGTGCAATGAGCCTCTGGTCTTGGCGCTGTTCTCTGGCGACTTCGGATTCTGGCCCCCGCACTCGCGCAAGTGGCGCGGGTACATGCCGGTGCTGACGCGCATCGTGCAGGCGGTGAGCCGGTCGATGCGCGCTATCCGCCGCTGCCAGCCCGAGGCGACGATCCTGCATTGCGATAACGTTGAGAACTACAAAAGCCGCGACCCCGAGCTGGCGATCGAAGTGCGGCGGCGGAACTTGCGGCGGTTCCTGGTGCTGGACCTGCTGATGGGCCGTGTCGATCGTCATCATCCGCTCTTCAATTGGGTCACATCATATGGCATGAGCGAGTTGGATCTGGAGTGGTTCCGGAGCAACCCGCAAAAGCCCGACGTACTGGGGATCGATTACTACCCGCATTCGGATTGGCAGCTTGACAAGGTGGGGAATGGCGTGCGGCAGCGGCGATCTGAAACGCCGCTGGGCTTGTACGGCGTCGGTCACGCCTACTACAACCGCTACGGCCTGCCGATGATGCTCACCGAGACGAGCATTGAAGGGAAGGCGATCAACCGCGAGATCTGGCTCGAGGAGACGGTCGAAGATTGCCGCCGCCTGCGCGAAGAAGGCGTGCCGATGCTCGGGTACTTCTGGTGGCCGATGATCGACCAGGTGGATTGGGACGGCGCGCTGACACACCGCGTCGGAAAGATCCACGAGGTAGGTCTGTTCAACCTGAAGCGTCAGGCGGACGGCACGCTGGCGCGGCAGGCGACGCCTCTGGTGAAGCAGTACGCGGAGATCGTCGGCGCGGGCGATGAGAAGGTCGGCAACCTCGATCTGATCGTGCTGCCCTCGGACACCGAGGATCAGGGGCCGCCGATCGGGATCGAATTTCCGCTGACCGTGACCGACAACGGTTCGATGGGACCGACGCTGGTGGAATTGCCGGCGACCGGAGGCAGCAACGGGAACGGTAATGGCCACGCCCGAACGACGGGCACGGCGGCGCTGCGCGAGACGGACCCAGCGCCCGGGCTTTCGTCGGAAACGGCGATCGGCATCATCAGTGCGTCGCTCGATAAGAAGAGCACGGACCGCTACGGCATCGTCGTCTTCAGCCACCTGCGCTGGGGCTTCGTCTGGCAGCGCCCGCAGCAGTTCCTCTCGCGCTTTGCGAAAAAACACAAGATCCTCTTCATCGAGGAACCGTTCTTCGACCTGAAGGACGGAGCCGAGCCGCGCATCGATTACCACAAGGTGATGCCCAACGTCACCGTGGTGACTCCGCACGTGTCGGGCGAGTGGAACCGCAATCCCCGCATGCCGACCAAGCTGCGCGAGTTCACCAAGACGGCGATCGCGGCGATGAACGAGACCGGCGAATTCGACCGCCCGCTGCTCTGGTATTACTCGCCGATGGATTCCGCCTGGTCGCTGGGCTATTTCGAGAACCGCGGCGTCGTCTACGACTGCATGGACGAATTGAACCAATTCACCGGCGCGCCCAAGTCGCTCGTCGCCAACGAAGCGCGGCTGATCGAGCACGCCGACATCGTCTTCACCGGCGGTTACGAACTGGGCGAGAAGAAGCGCAAGCAGCACGACAACGTGCACACGTTCGGCTGCGGCGTCGAATTCGATCACTTCGGCAAGGCCGCCGATCCGCAGACGCAAATTCCGCCGGACATCGACTTCATGACCCGCCCAATCCTGGGGTGGATGGGCGTGGTGGACGAGCGCGTGGATTACGCGATGGCCGGCGAGATGGCGCGGATGCGCCCGGACTGGTCGTTTGCGATGGTTGGCCCGGTTGTCAAGGTCGACCCGAACCTGCTGCCGCACGCCCCCAACCTCTTCTGGCTGGGCGGACGGGATTACCAGCAGTTGCCCAATTACTGCCGCGCGTTTGACGTCAACATGATGTGCTTCGCCAACAACGCGGCGACCCAATACATCAACCCGACCAAGGGCTTGGAATACATGGCCACCGGCAAGCCGATCGTCAGTACGCCGGTGCGCGATGTGGTGCGGCAGTGGAGCGACATCGTCTACCTCGCGAAGAACGCCGAGGAATTTGTCGCCGCCGCCGAAGAAGCGCTGAAGAACCCGAAGGGCGATCGCGTGAAACGCGGCTTGGAACTTGCCAAGCAGTGCTCGTGGGAATCGACCGTTGCCACGATGCAGCATTTGATCAAGGACGCGATCTCCAAGAAGGATCGCCGCTCGGTGCGCGACATCGAGCCGCTGGAGGAATCAGAGCTGGAATACGTCTACATGGCGACGCAAGGCTCGTAACTTGAATAAACACTGGATTTAAATCTGTACCGCGAAAGGAAGTTGATCATGGAGCAAAAGAAGATTGTCATCATCGGGGCCGGTCCGACCGGCTTGGGGGCAGCTTACCGCCTCAAGGAAATGGGCTATAAGAATTTCATGATGTACGACCGCCTCAGCCACCTGGGCGGCCTGGCGAGCAGCTATACCGACGACGCCGGTTTCACCTGGGATGTCGGCGGCCACGTGATGTTCAGCCACTACAAATATTACGACGACGTCTTCGACAAGCTGATGGGCGACGACTTCCAGATGAACATGCGCGAGTGCTGGGTGCGCATGTTTGAGACGTGGGTGCCGTATCCGTTCCAGAACAATATCCGTTACCTCCCCAAGCAGCAGCAGTACGAGTGCCTCGCGGGCCTGATCGAGGCCCAGACCAAGCGCGATCACAAGAGTGCGAAAAACTTCGACGAGTTTATCGACGCCGTCTTTGGCGACGGCATCGCGAAGTACTTCATGAAGCCGTACAACTTCAAGGTCTGGGCCCACGAGCCCAAGCTGATGAACAAGGAGTGGATCGGCGAGCGCGTCGCAGTGTTGGACATCCAGCGGGCGCTGAAAAACGTCGTCCTCGGCGGCGACGACTTCGGCTGGGGGCCCAACAACCAGTTCAAGTTTCCGCTCTTCGGCGGCACCGGCGAGTTCTACCGGCGCTTCGCCAAGCCACTCGAAGGGCACTACCAACTGAATAAGTCAGTCGACTTCATCAACCTGAAGAAGAAGGAGATTCGCTTCAAGGACGGCGAGATCGTCAAGTATGACATCCTGATTTCGACGATGCCGCTCGACAAACTGTGCAACGACATGCTCAATGGCGACGTGCCGCGCGAGATCAAAAAGGCGACCGCCAGCCTCCGCCACAGCGGCGGGTACATGGTCGGCGTAGGGATCAAGCAGCCATGTCCCTCGACGAAATCGTGGATGTACTTCCCCGAGGACAACTGCCCGTTCTACCGCGTTACGTACCTGAGCAATTACTCGCCGTACATGACGCCGGATAAGGATCAGTATTACTCGCTCCTGACCGAGACCAGCTACAGCGAGTTTAAGCCCGAAGAGAAGGAGACGATCGTCGAGCGCACGATCCAGGGCCTGATCAACGCCGGTCTTCTGAAAGAAGAAGACCGCAAGGACATCTGCGACACCTGGCTGTTCGACGCCAAGTACAGCTACCCGACGCCCAGCGTCGAGCGCGACGGTATCCTGGCGCAGGCGATCCCGTTCCTCGAGCAGCACGGCATCTACAGCCGCGGCCGCTTCGGCATGTGGAAGTACGAGGTCAGCAACACCGACCACAGCCTGATGCAGGGCGTCGAGCTGGTCAACCGCCTGCTATTGGGCGAGCCGGAGACGACGATCGGCATGAAGTACGCCAGCACGCTGGACGGCCGCAACGCCGCCACGCATGAGCGAAGCGTCCTGGCCGGCAGCGGCGACCCCCGGAAGACGCACAACGCCGCCGCCAACGTGATCAGCGAGCTCAAAAAGCTCAACCCGGATCAGCCCGGCGACCGGAGCGAAGCCCACATCTCCGAAGAAGAGCTGGGCGTGACGACGGCGCCGGATCACGAGGAGAAGACGAATCCGAGCCCGCGGTAAAGCTGGAAGTATATGAGACAACGCGGGCGACTGTTTCAATACAGTCGCCCCGCGTGTTTTATTGCATAACTGAGGCGTACTTATCCTCCCTACGCCGTCAATATCGGAAACTTCGAACTGCTGATCGGGAAATGGCTGAAGTTCTCCACCAGCTTCCGATACTCCCGCGCCACTTTGCGCTCATTCCGATCCAGCGTATACAACCCCACCTTGTTCACGTGCCCCTGCGCTTTGGTCAGCGCGGTATCCCAATCCTTCATGTCGATCAGGCCATACCACGTGAAGCCGATGATCGGCACGCCGTCCTCGCGCAGGCGGAGGAGGTTCATCCATTCCTTCCATAGCCACTCGACGGCCTGCTGGCTGGTGCGGTTGGTTTCCGTGTGCATGACCGGCATCTTGTAGCGGTCGAAGTATTGCCGCGTGATCACGTAGTAGCCGTAGACGTCGCCGGCGCCGATCGTCGTGCCGTCGTCGCGGATGACGTGCTCGTTGGTGATGTAATAGTCCGTCCCCATGATGCAGTGGGCGCGGAGGTCGGACTGGTCGCGGTACCAGAGGTATTCCTCGGTGCTCATGCCGCTGTGCAGCAGGTAGCGGTACATCGTCGCCGACACGTCGTGGCCGAAGAGCAAGTCCAGCGAGAGGAATCGGCGCTCGTTCATGAAGACCGCCTGCTGCACCATCTTGGGGCTGCCGGGGTGAACGTACTCGGTCGATTCGCTGAAGATGAAGATCGCGTCCGCGCGGTGCTGGAGAATCGCCCGCATGCAAAGCATCGACGCCTTCACGCAGTGCTTGAGATTCGTGACGAACGCCTCATCGCTCATGAGCCGCTCGTTCCACCAGCCGTAGGCCGCCGAAAACTGCGCGGTGATGTAGATCTCGTTCACCGGCGTGTAGAAGCGCACCCACGGGTAGCGCGTTGCGAACGCGTGCGCATATTCCGCCAGGTGGTAAGGCCACTCTGGGTTCTGAAACGTCCCCAGCCAGTCGGGCAGGCCGAAATGCACCAGGTCGATGATCGGCCGAATCCCCAGCTTCTGCATCTCGGCCATCACGCCGTCCAGCCAGCTCCAGTCGTACTTGCCGCGGCCGAGATAGATTTTGTGGATCGGAGGCCCGTAACGGAGATAACGCAGGCCCAGGCCGCGCACCAGGCGCAGGTCCTTCCGCCAGTGCTCGTAATGACCGGTGCTCTCCAGTTCATCCACGCGATGGTTGCCTGAAATCACCGGGTTGGAGCATTCGATCCCGACGGCGAACATGAACCGCAGGCTGTCGACGATTTCCTCCGGTGTCGGCGTGCGGGTCGGGGTGGCGGTCGGCGGCGGCTGGGATGGCGCGGCGTGGGCGCTTGCGTGCCCGTTGCCGTTCTCTCCGACGCTCGATTGTTGATTGGGTTCGATACTGGTTTGCTGCTTCACTTCTGTCATCCCACACCCGTCAAAAAGGGGGATCGCCTGAGATAAGACGAGTAATCGATGAAAGGGTTTGGTCGAATGTGCGGAGCACCTCACCAAACCCGCGCGGCAATCACCCATCCATAAGGGTTCGATCACAATAGGACAACGAACAAAAATTTTCGCCCCACCTGACCTAAAAAGGCAACAATCTGGGTAATTTAATCGGCGACTTTGCCTCTGACGCTCCACCCGGAAAATCGGCGTTACGCGCCAGCGCGAATCTTGCCAAGATGTCGTGGAATTATCCGCGCGCGGCACTCAGCAGTAGGAGGCGGCACGATGCCCTCATCGACGACTACATCGATCCTCTATCAGAACCCGGTCTGGCCGGGCTACTTCGCAGATCCATACGCGCTTAAGACCCGCGATGGCTACTTCGCGTACGGCACCGGCCCGGTCGGCGCCGACGGTCGCGCATTCCCTATCTTACGCTCAAGCGACCTCGTGCATTGGGAGCCGGTCGGCGGTGCGCTTGAACCCTTAAGCAACCCCGCCGCGCTCAATTACTGGGCCCCGGAAGTCGCCGAGAAGGCCGGCCGCTATTACCTCTTCTATTCCGCCTCTACCACCCAATCCGACGAACACCACCGCGTGCGCGTAGCCCTCGCCGAGTCACCCGCCGGGCCGTTCCGCGACAGCGGTCACATCCTGATCCCCCAACTCGGCTTCACCATCGACGCCAGCCCGTTCAAAGACCCCAAGACCGGCAAGTGGTACCTCTACTTCGCCACCGACTACGAATCCGACGCGCCCTACGGCACCGGATTGGCGGTCGTGCAGTTGAACGACGACCTGATGAGCGCGGCCACCGATCCCAAGCTCGTCATCCGCGCCAGCGCCTGCTGGCAAATCTACGAGAAAGACCGCGACTACAAAGGAAAGATCTGGCCGGCGTGGCATTGCGTGGAAGGGCCCAGCGTGCTCTTCCACGATGGCGAGTATTACTGTCTCTACTCTGCCGGCGCGTGGTATGGCGAGAACTATGGGGTGGGTTACGCAGTCGCCGACAATCCGTTGGGCCCCTGGGTCGATGACTACGCCGCCAACGGACCCGTCGTGCTCAAAGGGATCCCTGGGAAGGTCATCGGCCCCGGACACAACTCGACGGTCGTCGGCCCCGACGGCAAGACCATCTTCATGGTCTACCACGCTTGGGACCCCGCCAAGACCGCCCGGCGAATGTGCATCGACCCGATCCGCTGGACGCCACAGGGCCCGCGCGTTGACGGCCCCAGCACCGAGCCGCGGCCGCTGATTTAACCACGCAACAATGCTCATCGCCCACGACTACGCCCGCATCTTCAAGCAGACCCTCGCCGGCTGGTGGGAGATCAAGGCCCCGCGCCTCGGGGCGGCGCTGGCGTATTACACGATCCTCTCGCTGGCCCCGCTGCTCATCATCGCCACGCCGATGATCGGCTTGGTCTTCCGCGATCCCGAACAGGCACAGGGCGGGATCGTCTCGCAGTTTGAAGCGCTAGTCGGCCATGAAGGCGCGGTGGCGATTAAAGCGATCATCACCTCGCGCCCCAATTACCCGCCCACGCGGCTGACTACTTACCTCGGCGTCGCGGTGCTTATCTTCGGCGCTACAGGCGTCTTCGCGCAGCTCCAGGACGCGCTCAATACCGTCTGGGGCGTCGTCCCCGCGCCCGGGTTCGGCAAACACGCGCTGCTTAGCTTCCTGCGCCAGCGCTTTATCTCTTTTGCGATGGTCCTCGGGATCTGTTTTCTGCTGATGGTCTCCCTCGTCTTTAGCGCTGGCCTCGCGGTCGCGCAACAGTTGATCGACGCCCGCATTCACACGCTGGCCATCACCTGGACGATCGCGCACAACGTCACGTCAGTGGTGATCATGACGATCTTGTTCGCGATGATGTTCAAGATCCTGCCCGACGCCAAGGTCCCCTGGCGCGACGTCTGGGTCGGCGCGCTATTGACGTCGCTGCTCTTTACCGCCGGCAAGTACGTGATCGGCCTCTATCTCGGCAACGCGAGCATCGGCCGCGCTTATGGCGGCGCGGGATCCATCGTCGTCCTGCTCGTCTGGGTCTACTACTCCGCCCAGCTTGTCTTCCTAGGCGCAGAGTTCACCCACGAATACGCCAGCGTCCGCGGCTCGCGCGTCGTCCCCGAGGACCACGCCGTCCCCGTCACCAACGAGGCCCGCGCGCAGGCGGGCATCCCCAAGCCGGAAGTCGTCAAGGCGACGGTCGAATACATCAAGCACGAAGACCCGGCCCACGATGAAAGTCTGCAGAAGAGTTAAACGAACTGGTTTGGCCGCGCTGCCACCAATTCCCCCACCGTCGACCCCGCCGCCAGCACCGCCACGGATTGCGGCGGTCGAAACCCCGCCGCACGCAACCGCGCGTCCGCCAGCGCGATCCCAGGCCGCAATACCCGCACGTCCTCCAGCACTAGCGCCACCCCCGTCCGCGCTCCTGTAAAATAGGCGTCGAACGCCCCGCGCGTCGTCCCGCCGACCTCACCAAACTCTCGCCACAGCACCGCTGGCGTCCCGCGCACCACCCGCGCGATTCGTGCCGCCATCGCGATCCGCCGCACCGGCGTGCTCACGTAAAATATCGCCCGCCCGCCGGTCACCTCTCGCGGAAAACGCCGGCGAAACTCCACCCGTTTCTCCCCGGTCTCGATCAGCTGCGCGTAATGCGGTTTGACCGAGATCAACACCGTCGTTTCTCCCGCGACCGCCGCCGGCGGTTGCCGAAGTCGCCGCGCGAGCATCAACCGCTGCTGCGGCAGCGCAATCGCCCCATCATTCGCTTGCGCTACCCGTGCGCTCATGCGAGTCACTTTCCGCGGATCGGCGCGTTCTCCATCACCCCGCCGCCGTCCGGCGCTGCCAGCATGTCCAACCCCTCGATGATTTCCCGCTCGTCCAGCCCGCCATCCTGATCCCGATCCGCCAGGCACGTCAACCGCGCCGCCAGATCCGTCAACTCGGCCAGCGTCACCTTTCCGTCCCGATCCGTGTCGGCATCGCGGAAGATCGCCGTCGCCCAGATTCCCGCCGATGTGGACGACCCGTGCCAATTGATCCCAAACAACCCCGGCGACGCCTGCGCTACAAACTCCTTCACCAGCGGCGTCAGCGTCGCCGTCAGTTCGCGCAAGTCCATCGATTCCGGCTGCGCTTCGCTCACCCCGTTGTAAAAGAGCGCCGCCACTGCATCGCGTGCTTCCCGGCCGCTCAATTTGTAATCCGAATTGTTATCCGCATACCGCCGCAGCGACTGCGCCATCATCGACAGATTCCCATAATCCGATGGCGCTTTCACGCCCCACCGCATCCCCATCGCCAACCCGTTGGGCCGCGGCACGAACCCCGTTGCCCGCCGCCCGTCAAGCTGTGCCATCACCGATTCGACCCGCTTGGGCACGTAATCCGCAAGCGTGTACCCCAGTCGCCCGAACCGCCCGCCCGCTTCCCCGGCGTTCGAAATCGCCGGCTGCTTCTCGGCCGCCGCCATCGCCTCCGCCTTCGCCAGCGCCGCCTGCATCGGCTTCGCCAGCTCGCGCATTCCCGCCTCGTTAAAAAAATCGCCGACGAATGCCCGCAGGTGCTCTCGATAAGCTCGATCGTTTTCCGCAATCGCCATCACGCGCGTAAACAGCTTGTTTTCCCCCGCCCAAGGATGGCTGATGCTTAAATTGAACGTCTCCCCCGTCCCCGCCCCGCCATAACTGGCGAACGACAGGTTCATATCCCACGGCATCATCCAGACCTTCCGGTCCTTCGGGTTCTCGTAAAGGTAAAAGTTATGATTAGTCACCAGCGGGCTATCGAGGTTCGTGATCAGCACCGTCGCCGCGAGGTAACGCAGGAACGGATCGACCGCCAGGTAATCGTCGATCTTCGCCTTGAAGGTCGCATCGTCGGCGTAGTTGACCAGCTTCACGAAGTCGATGAAGCGCCGCGACGATTCCGCATCGACCTCGCGCGTCTTCGTGTGATACCGCTGCGGATACGCCGCCCAGTTCTCCCCCATGTACGGCAGCCCGCGAATCCCCTCCGGCTTCATCAGCAATCCGCCGGCGTCGGCGAAATGTTCCTTCAAGAACGACTTGTCATCCAGTTCTTCAACGAGCGTATAGAAGCCCGCGAGTTGCCGCTTATAGTGACCATCGACCGTCAGGTAGACCATCGCGAACGCCGTCCGGGGCGATGGCACGCCGGCGCGGCGGTAAACCTCGAACGACAACGCCTCGCGCAACTGCCACCCGTCGAACGCGTTGTTCCCCAGGTTCAGCGTCGCCAGCCCGCGAAACCGCTGGCCATGCACGAAGCGATTGAAATCCACCTTGAACGGCCGCTTGATCCCACGCTGGTAATTCTCAAAAGACGAGTTCCCCTTGAAGCGCAGGCCCACGTCACCCAGCGCCTCTCCGTCGCACTCGAAGCGGGCTTTCACATAAACGTACTCAAACCCAAAGTTGTTGGGAGCAAGCTTCTCTCCATCAACCGCGATCTGTTTAGCTTCAGGAATCAGCGCCGCAGTCGCTTGCGTCTTCACGTCCGTCTTCGCGATTGCCGGCGCAGGAATCGAATCCGCAATCAGAGGCGCAGGGCGCGCGCGGCGCGTAGGCTGCATGAGTTGCCAACCCGCTTCGCTGACGTGCAGGTGGATCGTGTAGAGCTTGCCCGGACCGAAGAACGATTCCGCCGCCGCCTCGGCCTTCTTCCCCGCTCGAGCGGGCGCAGTCGCGACTGCAAAGCAGAGGATCAGCGCCCAAAACCCCGCGTTCTTCATGCTGATTGAAACGCGCAGGGCATCATTTTGTTGCGGCGATCGTTTCGCGATACCATCCCTCCATGCTCGCCAAAACCGCTGCCGTCGCATGCCTGATCCTCCTCATCGCAGGCGTCAGCCAGACCACTGCCCAGGAACTTCCGCCACCCATCACGTTCAACAAAAACTTCGAAGGCGCATCGCTCGGCAAGATCGAACCGATCGGCCCCGCGTCATTCCGCTGCGCCGTCGAAGGCCAATACGACCAGCGCGGCCACAACCGCCAGGCAAGCTGGTTCTACTTCCGCCTCGACCACGCCAAAGACCGAGATATCACCATTACCCTCACCGATTTCGTCGGAGAGTACAACGACAAGCCCGGCGCAATCCCCATGGGCCCCGACATCGTCCCCGTCTTCAGCAATGACGGCCAAACTTGGCAACACCTTCCCGACTCCGCCGCCGCATGGGATGCTGAAAAGAAGGAGCTTACCCTCACGTTCAAACCGCAGTCCGATTCCATCTGGATTGCGCACATCGCGCCATATACGCCACGCAATCTCCAGCGACTGCTCGCCGACATCGACCGCTCCCCCCACGCACGAGTCGAAGTCATCGGCAAGACCGCGCAAGGCTGCGACCTCCACCTCGTCACCGTCACCGACGCATCGGTCCCCGACGCGCAGAAGAAGGTCGTCTGGCTGCAGGCCCGGCAGCATGCCTGGGAGGCCGGCACCTCCTATGTCGCCGAAGGCGCGCTTCGCTTCGTCGCCTCTGACGATGCGGCTGATCTCCGCCGCAAGATCACCTTCAAGTTCACGCCGATGGTGGACGTTGATGGCTGCACCACCGGCAAGGTCCGCTTCAACGCCAACGGCTACGACGTCAATCGCCACTGGAGCGAAGTCGATCTCCGCAGCAAGCAACTCCTCCAGCTCATGCCCGAGATCTGGTACACCAAGAAGGCCATCGTTACCGCCGGCCGCATCGACCTGATGCTCAACCTCCACAACACCGAAACCGCCGAGTACCTCGACACCCAGGCCGACGACCCCGCAAC
>JAQGHM010000119.1 GCA_028291615.1 Phycisphaerales bacterium
GAAAGTTGGGAGGCCACGGTGCCTGCATTCCACCGATTGCCGTTAAATTGGGCAAATTTCAGGTTGGCGTTGTAGGCGTCGTAGTAGGAGACGGCTGGGCGGTTGGAGGGGTCGTACGCTAGGGAGATGAAGCCGCCGCCATAACGGGTGGTGTCCGCGACCTGGAAACTCCAACTCTTTGATCCCAACGTAGCGAACTTCACCTGAGTTGACGTCGTGTTTTCGTAGGCGACGCTCCACTGCCCGGTTTTGCTGATGACGAAACTGCTGTAGCGGCCGGTATCGCCGGTGGAATCGACGGTCGAGAGGGCCCAACCGCTGCCGTCATTGAAGGCGAGCTTCAGGTTGCCGTTGTTTTTGAAGTAGTAGCTGATGATCGGGTCGTCGTATTGATCGAACGCCAGCGACGGGTAAAGGCCGGTCGAGCGATAGCTGTCGACCGTCTCGACGACCCAGCGCTGGCCGTCCCATTCGGCGTATTTCAAATCTGCATTGTTCGAATCGTAATACGCCATCGCGGGCTTGCCGGTGGAGGTCAGGGCCATCGAAACGTAGTGCCCGAGATCCACGCCGCTGTCGATGACCTTAATGCCGGACCAATTGCCGTCGGCGTTGTTGGTCGCATACTTCAGGTTGCGTGCGTTGGCGTCGTACCACGCATAATAGAGTGTGCCGTCGCGGTCATATTTAAGGGCGTTTTCTCGACCGGCGACCCCGATCTGCCCGGCTGCGGGTTGACCCTTACGGGCCAACGCCAAGGCGATGGCGTTGTCGAGATCGAGGCGGGGCCAGGAGAGCTGGGTGTTGGGGGCGGCTTCCTTGTCGCCGTCGAAGTTATCGACCCCGCTGGCGCGGAGGATCGACATGATGTCGTGGGGCGTAAACTTCGGGTCGATTTGTTTGAGAATGGCGGCTGCGCCCGCGATGAAGGGTGCTGAAAAACTGCTTCCAGTTGCCTGGGTATAGATGGGTTGATCTGAGCTGTCCAGGTAGGCGGTGGGGACGTTTTCGCCGGGGGCGAGGATGTCCATGATGGGCCCGCGCTCGGTGAACTTGGAGATCACGTCGGAACCGTTGACCGAGCCGGCGGTGAAGACGCTGGGATCTGCTCCCGGGTACTCGATGCCGTAGGGGGACAGGGCGCCGTCGTTACCCGACGCGGCGATGATGAAGACGCCCGCGGCGGCAAGCTGGGCCATCTCGTCAGCGTAGACGGCGCGCTGCGCTTCGGTGGTGTAGTGACCGGATCCGAAGGAGGCGTTGACCACGGTGATGTTGTATTTCACCCGGTTGGCGATGACCCACTGAAACGCCTGCTCGTATCGGGAATCGGGGACGTTGGTGTTGTCGTCCACGCGCAGGGCGATAAAGCGTGCGCCGGGGGCGATTCCCTGGTACTTGGCGCCGTTAAACGTGAAGCTGTTGCCGACGGCGATCGCGGCCAATCCGGTGCCGTGGCCATCGGTGTCGATCGGGTTGGTATCGTTGGAAACGAAGTCGTATCCGCCGAGGTATTTGCCCTGGAGGGCGGGGTGGTTGTAGTCCTCGCCGGTGTCGATGAAGACGATGGTCTGTCCCGCGCCGTTGTACTGGGCGTAGTTGGCGACGGCCAGGTCCTGATCGATGAGCTGTGGCACAGCGCCCCACGGGGTGGTGGCGAGGAGGGTGCGGCGTTCCAGCGACTCGAGGTCGAATCGCTGGCGGTGGGTTAATCGATCGTTAGACATAGTTATCGGACTCGCGCTCTCCGGCTCGAATCTGCCTTTGCGGAACTGCCTGCGAGCTCGACCGTAGCGTATAGGCCGTCGCGCTGGGCTACAACGTTAAATCATCGACCGGGAGCCCTCCCGGCGCGGCTTTTTAGTTACCAGACGCTCGCAAAGGATATATGGCGGTTAAACCGCCCTCCGAGGACATCGGACGTCGCGCGAGGAGGATTATTCTCTTCTACCAGACTCTTGTTTGAGTTTAGATGGGTGAGTCAACGGGTACTGGTGAGTTGAATCCGATCCGTAAGACGGTCCGCAAGATCGGCGACAAACTCGCGCCCGAAGCTGGCGTCACGTCCGCCGACAAGCCAGTTGATTATCAGCTTGCTGTCTGAATCCATCGCCACCCACGTCCACGTGCCATGGCCTTTGCCCCGATTCTTCGACTGGACGTTGCGCTCTTTGCTGTGGACGAAACTCCAAATCTCATCGAGCCGCACCCGCTTCGTAATCAAGTTGCGAACGGTCAAATCGTGATACTCGATAGCGAGCGTGCCCGCGTCAGCAATCAGGCGAAGGACAGTCACCTTGTTCACCGTGAACATCCGGCAGGTCGCCGCGATGCTGTTCCCTTCAACCAGAGCCGAAAGGATTGCCGCTCGCTTCTCCGTATCAAGCTTTCGCATTCCCACGATTATACTTGCCGGGGCAGGTAGTGTAACGGAATACTTGCCGGGGCTTGTAATTCTTAGCTGGCAAGTATACACTCTGGGTATGAGCGAATTAATTCAGGACCCGGGAGAACCGCAGAATCAGGACCCCGCCGATGCTGCCAAGGCGTTTTCCTCGCTAGGTGCGTCGAAAGGGGGAAAGGCCAGAGCTGAAGCCCTTTCACCCGAACGACGTAGGGAGATAGCTCGGAAGGCGATTGAGGCTCGGTGGGCCAAACACGGACATGCCCCTGTTCCAGAGGCCACTCATGGCGCTCCGGATAGGCCGTTACAAATCGGGGGCGTGCAAATTGCCTGCTATGTCTTGAGCGATAAAAAGAGAGTTGTTACCCACCGTGGCATGCTGATGGCTCTCGGGATGAAGAAAGGCGGCAGAACTGATGGGGGGGAGGGACGAAACCGACTAGCCCGATTTGCGAGCGGTAAACGCATGTCGAGCTATCTTTCCCCCGAATTATTGGGGGTGATCCAGGAGCCTGTCCAGTTCCGGATGCCTGCCCGCCACGGTGGTGGCATCGCTCTCGGGTATGAAGCAACCATTCTTGCTGACTTGTGCGAAGCCGTTCTTAAAGCTCGAGAAGAAGGGGGGCTTCAGGCCAGTCAGTTCCGTATCGCCAAGCAATGTGAAATCCTCCTAAGAGGCTTTGCCCGCGTTGGAATAATCGCTTTGATCGACGAGGCGACCGGATTCCAAGCGGATCGCGAACGCGACGCGCTCGCGAAGATCCTTGAGGCATTTATCGCCAAGGAACTCCGCCCTTGGGTCCGCACTTTCGAGCCTGAGTTTTACCAGCAGCTTTTCCGACTGAAAGGAATTGAGTTCAAGGGCACCCTTAAGGCACCGCGTTTCATTGGCAAGGTAACGAACGATCTAGTCTATGATCGACTCGCCCCGGGCGTGCGAGAAGAACTGAACCGGATTAACCCCACCAACGACAAGGGACAGCGCAAACACAAGAATTTCCAATGGCTCACGCAAAACCTTGGATATCAAAAACTCAAGGAGCACTTGAAAGCTTTGACGGTGTTGATGTCTGTTTTTGACGACTGGGAGACGTTCAAGAAAAAGCTCGACAAAGCCTTGCCACGACAGGATGCCTGCCCGCTATTCGACAAGTTTGAAGATTGATTCGGCCTAATAGTGGTAATCAACAGGCGGTGTGGATAAGTGGTGGATGGACGGACTAATTGGCTCCCCTCTATTGTCGATTCGTTTGGGATTGGTTATATATATGAAAGAACCCGGCGGGTGTATTCCGCCGGGTCTAATCGAGCGATCAGTTGGCTAGACCGATCGGATACTGTGTCTCTGATGAGGAGATTAAGAGTATACAGTACCGAATACGGGTATACAAGGCCCAACCCATCTTGTATCGCTGCGCTTCGACCGACTTCGCATCGGTCGCTCCGAGACGCACGGGCGTGCGTTTCGTGGAAAGCGTACCCGCGCGATGAGACGAGGTGATGTGTATGACAAGTGACAGCCAAGCCAAAAAACCCGCTAAGACCGGGCCACGGGCTTTCTTCACTTCCCGCAAGGGCAAGCGTTTTTACGCGGTTGACTACGGCTACAAAGCCTGGCCAATCGGTAAGAACGGTCCGCGGAAAAAGAAGTAGCCGGGACTGACGCTACGGCGAATCACCGCCTAGCTTTTTTCATCCACCAGCTCGCCCGGATTGAGCGCCTTGAACTCTGCCTTGCACTGACCGCAAACAACCTGCTCTGGATGAGTGATCCAAGCCCCCGTCTGCGGTCGTTCCCCCAAATCTTCCCCCATTTCGCGCTGCTCGTCGGGGCTGAACTCGTGCATCACCGACCGCACGAAATTCTCCGCCCCGCAATTCGGACAATCGAACGCAAAGGCCAAGCGGACCTCGACGGTGTTTTCGGGTGACACGGGCATACCTCCGCAATAATCGGCCGCAAGGTGGTTGGCGCTTGAACCGACCTCCATCACATAATCCGGATTATACGATGGAAATGCAAGTTAAGTTCGGTTCACCGACCGCCCCGCCTCCACCCCTACCTCAAATGCCGCCCGCAGCAACGCCAGCGTCCTCGCGTCCACCTTGCCCACGCCCCTAGCCCACGCCTCCCATGCCGCCTCTATGTTCGCCGGAAGCTTGTCCTCATGCGCCGTGCTTTCTCGGACCACGCGAGTCGCCGTTTCGTTGGCGTCGGGTCTCTTGCTCATGCCGGGATTATACGCGAGGGTGGGATTTACGGCTTTTTGGGGGCGGATCGAAAATATACCATTACCCGTCGACGACCCGCTCGACTGCGGCGAGCAGGCGCGGGCCGTCGATGGGCTTGGTCAGGTGTTCGACGAAGCCGGCGGCGTGGCTGCGCTCAACATCTTCGTCCATTCCGAAGCCGCTGAGGGCAATTCCCTTGATCGGCGTGGTGGCTCGGAGTTGTCGGATCAAATCCAGGCCGCTGCCGTCGGGGAGGCCGATGTCGCTGATGAGCAGATCGAAGGATTCTGCGCCGGCGGTTTTGAGAGCGCCGGCGACGGTGTCGGCAGTCCGGACGGTGAAGCCTTGGCGCGAGAGGAGGCGGGCCATGATTCGCGACGTGTCGGCGTGATCGTCGACGATCAGGATGTGGCCGGACTTTGGCGGGCGAGCGCCGGACGAGCGGGGGTTGACCGCCATTTGCGGTGGCGTCGCGACGTCCTGCGTCGTAGGGAGAATGACCGCGAAGGTAGAGCCGCGGCCCTTGCCCGGGCTGACTGCGGTTAGCGCGCCGCCGTGGGCGTCGACCAGGGCTTTGGTGATGGAGAGCCCGAGGCCTAAGCCGCCGAAGAGGCGGGTGACATCCTCGCCACCCTGCTGGAAGGCGTCGAAGATGTTTGGGAGGGAGGCGGGATCGATGCCCACGCCGGTGTCCTGGACGCGCACGGCGATCCGGCCGTCGGCGGTGTTGTCGGTCGAGAGTTCGATACTGCCGCCTTCGGGCGTGAATTTGATCGCGTTCTTCAAGAGGTTCCAAATGATCTGCTGCAGCCGGGCCGAATCGGCGCGCACGCGGTAGGCCTGGGCGCCCAGGCGTTGGGTGAAGCGCAACTGCTTGGTGCGGAGGTCGCTTTCGCAAATCTCAATGACGTGGGCGATCGTCTCGTGAAGGTCGACGGTTGCGAG
This sequence comes from Phycisphaerales bacterium, assembly GCA_028291615.1. Lineage (GTDB taxonomy): Bacteria > Planctomycetota > Phycisphaerae > Tepidisphaerales > Tepidisphaeraceae > RYN-433. Next base: position 5,582 of record JAQGHM010000119.1, read on the forward strand.
TTGGAGCTGGAGCTTTCCGCGGCTGACGCGGGTCAGGTCGAGCAGGTCGTCGATGAGTCGCGTTTCGAGCTGGACGTTGCGGCGAATCATGGCGATGGTGGCGCGGGCATCGGGCGGCATCGACGGGTCGGTCTGGAGCATGTGGGTGGCGGTAAGCACGGGCGTGAGGGGCGTGCGGAGTTCGTGACTGAGGACGGCGAGGAATTGATCTTTGGCGAGGTTGGCGGCGGTAGCGGTAGCAGATGCGGCTTCGGCGTTGCGGAGGGCGTGGTGGAGGGCCTGGCGGGCCTTATCGAGGGAGGCGGCTAGCAGCTTGGCCTGGCCGGCGGCCTCGCGCGCGACCTTCGCCTGTCCCTCGGCGATCGCCGCCATGCGTTCGCCGCGGAAGGCAGCGGCGAGCAGGGGAAGGAGCATGCAGAGGTCCTGGGCGACGTTCATGCGCGGCACGCCGCCGAGGAGGACGAGGACGGACCCGTCTTCAGCGGCGATCGCGGTCGCGCGGATGGGGGTGTCGGCATGGGGGAAGGGGACATGGCCGTCACATTGGCGGCGCTCGACGCACTCGTTCAGGAACGTCCGCCACTCTCGTGCGCCGGGAAGGGTCTGCATGAAACCCGGGGCGGGCAGGAGCGCCTCGACCTGGGCATCGACGATGAAGATGATCAGGTCTTCTGCGCCGGCGCGCACCGCAAGCTCGCGCGCGACCTCGCGCCGACGGTCAGGCTGGGTCAATCCTGCGACGATGCGCAGGTATTGAGAATGGTGTTCGGCCGCCGGGTCATCCTGGGATGACGCAGACGACCGCGGTGCAGTTATGAAATCCACTGAATTGTCCCTCGGCGCGTGCCACTTGTCCGTACGTATTGCAGCCGGCAAACTCGGCGGTTCCCAGTGCGTCCTGAAGCTTCTGGAGCTCGAACCCGAACTCCTTGCCCATCCGGAGGCGCGTTGCGACGCAGTCGAAGAAGAGCGCGACGTTGGGCTTGTTCCCGTTGAGCTTCTCCATGGCGGTGCGGGTGGCTTGGGTGGCGGCTTCTGCGGCGGACTCGGCGCTGGTGCTCATGATACGCACGGCCGAACCGAGTGGGATCTCCGCGGCGCATGAGATCGAGCCATCGGGGTTGATGCCGAGCGGGACGCGCAGTTTGAATCCCTGCCCGGTGTCGATTCCCAGGATGTTGTGCAGGAAGAACGGCAACGGGCTCGCGCGGTTAAAGTGCTGCCCGGTGGCCGCCGCGTGTTCTTCGAACACTTCGACCGCCGGTATCGCGTTGAGGCTGATTACCCGCGCTCCCTCGGCTTGCGTAACCCTGAGTGCCGCGCCTGCGGGCTTCCAGCCGTGGCGAACGCCGACGCCCAGGGGTTTATCGGAGAGGATCTCCAGCCCGACGGCGGCATCGGAGGCGACCTCGGTGCCGCAGAAGACCTGGGTGCGGCGGAAGTTGGCGTCGTCGCCAGCACCGCCGCCGACGAACTGGTACTCAGCGCCGGTCAGCAGGACGAGTTGCTCGATGAATTCGTCGGCGTGACCGGCGAGGGCGTCGGTCAGGAGCAGGGCGGAGTGGTAGGCGCGGGCGTGCTGGTCGATGCCCTTGAAGGCGGAGACGATCTGGCGGGCGGCTGCGCCGCGGTCTTCGCTGAGGCCGCGGCCCATCGAGGCGGCGAACTGCATCTCGGTTGACCGCAGGGCGACGGCGCAGGCCAACCCTTCACCGCGGCTGTGGGAGGTGAACTCGCCGGCGGACGAACAGCCGACCATGACCGCGGGGCTGCACGTGGATTGGAGCTCGCGCAATAGCGGGGCGGCGTCAAAGCGGGGGGAAACGAACAGGATGACCGCGTCCGGCGAATTACCCTGGAACGTTGTGCGGATCTGGTCACCGAGGGAACGCCCGGCTTGGGTACTGTCCTGGGCGTCGGTACAAACTACGACGGACTGGGTCATATCGGGCACCTTAATAAAGAGGGAGCGACGCATTCTAGGCAGAAGGGCATCGTGCGTGGAACGGCGGAATTGCCGAGGAGATCGTGCGCTGGGGTGATTGACGATCGTAGCAGGAGCTAAAGGCGGACGGCTTAACGTCCGAGCAAGATAGGGTAGAAGCGCGCGATGTTTGTGTAGCGACCCGCTTTTTGCGACGTCCGCGGGCGGCTACGATAGCACACGTCACGTCTGACGGAACGACGAGATCGCAGCGGGAATGACTGGCCGGTCGGCCGCCCGCGCCCAATAGGGCAGCTCGAGGTTGGTACATGGTTATGGGTCTTCTGGCGGAGTTCGTGCCCGACGTGCTGGGGGGCGGGCGCACGTTAACCGTGGACCTGGTCCTGGAACAGTACATCTGGGTCTTTTACGGCGCCTTCCTCATCTCGTTCGTCTTCACCCCGATCATGCGAGTGGTGGCGAGCTACTACCAGATCATCGATCAGCCGGACCGACTGCGGAAAATGCACAACGTCCCGGTCGCGTACCTGGGGGGCATCGCGGTCTTTCTTGGGTGGCTGACCGGGTTGGCGATCAGTCAGTTCCGCAAGATGCCGTTGCACGAGCCGGGCCTTTCGACGCATGTGACGATCAACTTTTCGATCGTCGCGGGCGCTTGCGTGATCATCGTGATCGGGCTGTGGGATGACGTGCTGGGGATCAAGCCTTGGGTGAAGATCGTCGGGCAGGCGGGAGCGGCGACGTTCCTCGTCGCTGACGACATCGGGACGCACTGCACGGGACTGTTCTTTGATACGCTGAACAGTTGGTTGAACTTCCAGCAGCAGCCCGGGCACTGGATGGCGAGCATCATGACGTTGCACATCCCGGGGTGGGTCACTTACCTGACCAGCAGCGCGGTGGTTATCTTCGTGGTCGTCGCCTGTTGCAACGCGACCAACCTGATGGACGGCCTCGACGGGTTGTGCGGCGGGGTGACGGCGGTGATCTCGGGGGGGTTCCTGTTCCTCGCGGTGCACCTGGCGGTTTCGAGCGGCGGGCTGGACCCGAACCTGGACGCGATGCGCGTGGTGATCGCGATCGCTTTGCTGGGGGCGGTGTTGGGGTTCGTGCCGTATAACTTCAATCCGGCATCGATCTTTATGGGGGACACCGGGTCGATGTTCCTTGGCTTCTGCTGCGCGACGATGATCATCCTGATGAGCCAGGGGCAGCACTGGCGGTGGTTTTTGGCGTCGATGGTCATGTTTGCACTGCCGGTGCTTGATACGGCCCTGGCATTTGCGCGGCGGTGGGTGAACGGGCGGCCGGTGTTTTCGGCAGACAAGCTGCACTTTCATCACCAGCTTGTCGCGCGCGGGTTTTCGGTGAAGAAGACGGTGTTCATCAGCTACGGGTTGGCCTTCTTTTTCGCCGTGGCGGGTGCTTCGATTGTCTTCATCCGCACTCGATATGCGATCGCATTTTACCTGATCATCTTCGGGTACATCATCGTCGCGGCGTACAAGATGGGGATGGTGCACGAGAAGCCGCGGGTGGTGACTCGGGGGGATCTTTCGGACGGCGGACAGGCGACGTCCGGTTCGCTGGAGCCGGGAACGGTCATTGAGATTCGTGATACGCCCGAGCCGAAGGCGGCGGAGAAGAGCAACTTGCGCGTCTAATCAAACAAATGGTCACATCGGGGAATTCACCTGGATGTATTCGCGGGATACTTTGCCGTCTTTGGCGGTGCAAAGGAAGTATCCCTTGCGCGGGTCGAAGTCGTGGTTCTGGCGGTGGAACGAGCAGCAGGTGTTGGTGGTGACGGTCGCGTCGCCCCAGGCACGCTCGGTCTTGGAGTGGAAGTGGCCGTTGAAGACGGCCTGGAGGTTGTGCTCGGCGAATGCGACGAGCAGGTCGTTGGCGTTGGTGGGGCGGTTGGGGAGGAAGTTGCCCATGGGGAAGTGCGTCAGGAGCGCGGTTGGGCGCTTCTTGTCGAGGGTTTTGAGCGCTTCGGCCGTGAATGTGAGCGAGTCCTTGTGGATGGCGGTCTTGCTGCCGGCGTGGCCCTGGGTGGAATCGACGGTGACAAACTGCCAGCCGCGGTGCTCGAAGAGGTAGTTGATCGACTTGGGAAAGTGATCTTCAAATGGCTTGCGGTCGTCGTTTCCGGCTTGGTGGTCGTGGTTGCCGACGCAGACGTAGAGAGGCATTTTCAGGCCCTTTAGGACGTCGTGGACGGCGGCGTTTTGCTCTTTGGTGCCGTCTTCGGACATATCGCCGAGGATGACGCAGAAGTCGGGCTTTTGGTCGTTCATGCGCTTGATGACGCGGTCGGCGAGCCATTGGGCGCAGCGCTTGTCGAAATAGTGGATGTCGTTGGCGACGATGAAGGTGAAGGCGTCGGAGGCCTTGGCATCGTCAGCGGCGGCGGCCCAGCGGGAGAAGAGGGGGGTGAGGGCCGCTGCAGCGCCCAAGCGTAAAGCGTCGCGCCGATTGTAGTTGCGAGGCGGTTGCTGGATCATTGGGGATTTCCGGGGTTGGAAGGTTAGACTATATCGACCGGCGGAGCGGGAATTCAACTGCTTTGGCGGCGAAATGGCCGAAATCCAAGGCAGGGACTAACAAGTGGCGGGGGAAGTTGTCCGATGGTAGACATGGACGCTTGAGGTTTTTTTGCCGTGGCGGTCAATTCGACGCGGTTTTATTATTGTCCCGTCCGCCGGTTCGAAACTCGGGCTGAAGTTAAGAGAAATTAAGGATCCGCTATGGATGTAACGATCATCGGCTGCGGTTATGTGGGTCTGGTCACCGGCACGTGCCTGGCGGCGATCGGCCACACGGTTCGCGGCGTGGAAAAGGATGCGAAGAAGCTCAAGACGCTCATGGATGGGCATTGCCCGATCTTCGAGCCGGGATTGCAGGAGTTGATGCAGGAGCACTATGCGTCGGGGCAGTTGCAGTTCACGGACAACGTGAAGGCGGCGGTTCGCGACGCGGAAGTGGTGTTCCTTTGCGTGGGCACGCCTCCCAAGCCGGACGGCACGGTTGACATGAGCTACCTCGAAGGGGCAGGCAAGGAAGTTTGCGACGCGCTGGCTGAGCTTCGCAATGAGTACATGGTGACGATCATTGTGAAGTCCACCGTTCCGGCTGGGACCAATCGAAAGCTTTATAACTTCCTGCGCGAGCAGACGAAGGCTTACGTGCAAGTCGTGTCGAATCCGGAATTTCTGAAGGAAGGGACGGCGGTGCAGGACTGCCTGAACCCGGATCGGATCGTGATCGGCGGTGAGAGCCCCGAGGCGTTTCGCATGATGCGCCGGCTTTATGATCCGCTTATCAAGAGCGAAGAGAATTTTCTTACGATGAACTGGGAGTCGTCGGAGCTGACGAAATACGCGGCCAACTCGATGCTGGCCGCGCGCATCTCGTTCATGAACGAGATGACGATCCTGTGCGAGCATTACGGCGCGGACGTGGAAGACATTCGCAAGGGGATCGGGACGGATAGCCGGATTGGGCCGGCGTTTCTGCGGGCGGGGTGTGGGTACGGCGGGTCGTGCTTCCCGAAGGACGTGGCGGCGATGGAACACATCTCGCGCGCGGTCGGCTACGAGAACCTGTTCGTCAACGTGATCCAGACGATCAACAACAACCAAAAGAAGCGGTTTGCGGAAAAGATCGTCGCGAAGCTCGGGCGACCGATCGAGGGGGCGACGATCGCGGTGTGGGGCCTGGCGTTTAAGGCGGACACGGACGACATCCGCGAGTCGTCGGCGATGGATGTGATCAAGTACCTGCTGGAGCGGGGGGCGCACGTCCGGGCGCACGACTACAAGGCGACAGAGAACATGAAGCAGGTGTTCAAGGACAAGGTGGAATGGTCGCCTGATCCGGTGACGGCGGCTGCGGGGGCGGACGCGGTGGCGCTGGTGACGGACTGGCCGCAGTACACGACGCTGCCGTTCCGGAAGATCGCGGCGACGATGAACACGCCGTTGATTTTTGACGGGCGGAATTGCTTGAATCGGGATGTGATGCGGGAGAATGGGTTTCAGTACTATCCGATTGGCCGGCCAGCGGTGGAGAATGCGCTGCGGTTGAAGAATCGGGTGTGATTGAATTTTTAATTGGACAAGCTTGGGTCCGGCGCTTTGGCGCTGGGCCCTTTTTTGTTGGAGGGTTGGGGCGCGGAGGGGAAAAAATGCGCCGTGAACGCTGCTTTGCGGTAGGGATTGGATGTAAGGGTTGACCAGAGAGGGAGTTGGGGACGAAATCAGCGTGAGATGCGCGGCGGCGAAGTGAGGGTTTTCCGCGGATTTTTGATGGGTTTTCGCGGGTTCGGCGGGGTGAATCGAGGGTGAATCGAGGGAGAACTGCGCGTGAGCGTGATCGCGGGGCGTGATGAATTGGTCGTTGCGCATAGGGTCTCCCTGTTACTGGCGGTGATGCGCGTTTGGGACCATGTTTGCGCAGCAGTGATTGGAAAAGTGGCATTTTGGGGTGGGAAACGGGGGAAGAGATTTTTGTTTTTTGGATTTGGGGAGGTGCGCGCCTGGACGAGGAATGACGCCTTCGGACGCGGCCCGCAAGCGGGCCGGCTAAAAGGGTGTGGCGTGTTCTGGCGGCGGGCGAGGCGCAGCGCTTGAAGAGGTGGATCTTATCGCCGACTCATTCGTCCATCACTGGGAAGCCGTGGCGCCAAAGGCGTGGAACCCCTTGTCTGTTGCGCCTGAACGATTTTGGGGAATATGCGAAAAAGCAGCGGTTCGGCGGCTGGATTGGTTACAATAAAGGTTAACACGTCACGTTCCGATATCAGGTGCCCCTGCCCGGGGCGGCGAACACATCATGGGTCAGTCGTTGATCCCCAGTCTTCCGGTTAGCTCCGGTGTGCCTGCGTTACCGCGGTCGCTGGTGGAGGCGTTGTCGCGCGAGGCGGGGTTGGTGCAGATCCTTACGCAGAATTTGCCGGATTTGATTTACGTGAAAGACGCGCAGTGCCGCTATGTGTTTAATAGCGCCAGTCACCTGAAGTTTCTGGGGGCGGAGAGTCAGGAGGAGTTGCTGGGGAAGACGGTGCTGGATTTGTTGCCGGGGGAATTGGCGGCGAAGTTTTATCGGGATGAGGAGGCGATCATTCAGTCGGGGACGCCTCTGGTGGATGAGGAGGAGGAGACGCAGGATTACCTGGGGCGGCGGATGTGGGTATCGACGACGAAGGTGCCGCTGCACGATGCGGAGGGGCGGCCGATCGGATTGATTGGGATGAGCCGGGATATTTCGGAGCGGCGTCGGGCGGAGGAGGAGCGGCGTCGGGCGAGCGCGGCGCTGGCGGCGCAGCATGCGGAGCTTGAGGCGGCGCTAGAAAAACTCAGGCAGATGAATGACGAGCTTGTCTCGGCGCAGGTGCAGGTGGCTGAGGTGACGAAGATGCACTCGGTGGGGGCGCTGGCGGCGGGGATCGTGCACGAGGTGAAGAACCCGCTGGCGGCGCTGGCGATGGGGCTGGATTACCTGGAGCGTGCGCCGGCGGGGGACGGGGTGGCGCGCGATGGGGTGGTCAAGAGCATGCGGGGGGCGCTGGAGAATGCGAACGCGGTTGTGCGGGGGCTCTTGGATCATTGCCGGCCGGGGCGGTTGGAGCGTGCGCCGTTGTCGCTTAACGTGCCGATCGAGCGGGCGCTGCTGCTGGTGCGGTATCACATCATGAAACAGCGGGTGACGGCGGCGGTCGAACTTGATCCGGACCTGCCGCTGGTCAGCGCGGATCGAACTCGGATCGAGCAGGTGTTGATCAATGTGCTGACAAATGCGTTGCATGCGACGCCGGTCGGCGGGCGGATCATCGTGGGGACGCGCGCGCACGATTGGGAGGGCGGTGTTGAAGGCGGGATGCGCCCGGGCGATCGCGTCGTGAGCGCGATCGTGGAGGATACGGGGCCGGGGATTCTTCCGGAGCATTTGGGGCAGGTGTACAAGCCGTTTTTCACGACCAAGCCGGCGGGCGAGGGAACGGGGCTTGGACTGACCGTCGCGCGGTCGATCATGGAATTGCATGGGGGGCTTATCCGAATAACCAACCGAAGCGAGGGGGGCGTCCGCGTGACGCTGACGTTTAAGGCTGTAGCCGAAGGAGTAACCACCGATGCCTGACAAACGAATATTGTTGATTGATGACGATCCTGGCGTGACCGAGATGCTGAAGCTCAATCTGGAGCAGATCGGCAAGTACAGCGTGTGCGCCGAGAACGATCCGCGGCAGGCGCTGGCCGCGGCGCGGGAATTTCGGCCGGACCTGATCCTGCTCGACGTGATGATGCCGGGAATGGACGGGGGCGACGTGGCGTCGCGGCTGGCCACCGATTCGCAGATCCGGGAGATTCCGATCATCTTTTTGACGGCTCTAATTTCTCAGGAGGAGGCGCCCAGCGGTGGATTGTTGAATCGGCAGCATCGGATGTTGCCTAAGGCGACGCCGATTGATGAGTTGATTGAGCAGATCGAGGGGACATTGGCGGATGTGGCGGGGGGGCGGGTGTAATGAGAACTCCGCCGCAGAGACGTAAAGAGCGCAAAGAAGATGGGGACGCGTAGAATGGCCGGCATGGACACTCGACGGGGTTTTCTGCGTGCCGGAGTGACGGCGGCGGTGGGCGCGGCTGTGGCGGCTCGGCCGGCGCTTGGAGCAGAGCCTCCGGCCGGTGGCGGGACGCGGGCGAATCGGATTGCGATCTCGACCTACTCGTTCTGGCGGTTTCTCGAGAACTCGCGCGTGCCGATCGATGAGTGCATCCGTCAGTCGGCGGCGATGGGATTCGACGCGGTGGAGATCCTGCATCGGCAGATGGACGGGGAGGAGAACGCTCACCTGCAATCGCTGAAGCGGACGGCGATCGTGGAGGGCGTGGACCTGTGCGGGCTTTCGATCCATCAGGGTTTTGTGTCGCCCGATGCGGAGGTGCGCAAGAAGAACGTGGAGCACTCGATCAAGTGCATCGAGCTGGCGTACAAGCTGGGCATCCCGACGATGCGCGTGAACACCGGCCGCTGGGGAACGACCAAGGATTTCGATCAACTGATGAAGGATCGGGGGATCGAGCCGCGGTTGCCTGGCTATACGGATGACGAGGAGGGGTTCAAGTGGGTGATCGAATCGATCGGGCAGTGTTTGAAGAGTGCGCAGGAGTGCGGGGTGCTGCTGGCGCTGGAGAATCATTGGGGGCTGGGGCTGACGCCTGAGGGAGTGCTGCGGATCGTGAATGCGGTGAACTCGCCTTGGCTGGGCGTGCTGATGGATACGGGGAATTTTCTGGAGGATCCGTACGACAAGCTGGCCAAGATCGCGCCCAAGACGGTCTACGTGCAGGCGAAGACTTATTACGGCGGGGGGATCTGGTATTCTCTGGAGTTGGATTATGCGCGGGTCGCTGCGCTGCTTCGGAAGGAGCAGTATCACGGGTACGTGGCGCTCGAGTTTGAGGGGAAGGAGGATTGGCGGACGGCGATTCCGAAGTCGCTGGGGGTGCTGCGGAAGGCGTTTTCATAGGCGACAATTGGGTCATCGAACCGGTCGAGGCAGCTTGACGTTATACCGATGGGCCTCGTACTCTATATGTCTGTCAGATGACACGTAAGACTCGGACTATTGTCGCGGTGACCCTGTTGGCGACGGCGCTTTGCGCTGATCGTACGGTTGCGTCGGCTGCGCAGGCGTCGCGGGTGGAGGCGGCGGGGCCGGTGGCGCCGGGGTTTGCGCAGCGGTTGACGGTGTCGTTGCGGCGGGTGGTGCCGGCGGTCACGCTGCACCAGAGCCGACAGGAGGGGTTTGCTTCGGTCGTCTGGCGCGGGGCGTTTGCTGGGGCACAAGCTACGATCACGCGGGGGATGCAGGGGATGCCATTTCAGTTTCGATTGCCGCCTCCGGTGGTTTGATCACTTTTCTCCGCTGTTTCCCCATCTACTGGGCGCGTGGTCACCTGAGGTGACCCACGCCGCTTTGTTTCCTTCTGATTTCAATTTCTAACGATTCATCGAGGACCATCATGGTCAATGTCACTGTTGGCAAGATTCTCACGAAGATTTTCGGTAGCCGCAACGAGCGGTTGCTCAAGCGATTTCGCACGATCGTGGCCCGCGTGGGCGAGCTCGAGCCCAAGGTTCAGGTGATGACGGACGACGAGCTGCGCGGTCGTACGGCCGAGTTGCGCGCGGGGCTGGCGGCTAAGAAGCTGCGGTCGGGCGACGTGATCGAGGAGGCGTTCGCGATCATCCGTGAGTCGATGGACCGCAATATCGGCATTCGGTCGATCTTCAACCCGGAAGAGAGTTTCGACCCGGATCAGCTCGATGACGAGATGCTGCAGGTCTATGACGAGGTGCAGCAGCGGATGATCCAGACGGGCGAGCCCTGGCAGCGGGTATCGATTCCGCCCAAGCTTTACGAGGCGGTGCGGAAGCTTTATCCGGAGAGCCGGCCGCCGTTTCGGGCGCGGCCGTTTGACGTGCAGTTGATCGGCGGGCTGGTGCTATACGAAGGGAAGATCGCGGAGATGGCGACGGGCGAGGGGAAGACGTTCGTCGCGCCGCTGGCGTGCTTCATGCGGGTGCTCGAGGGGTATCACTGTCATGTGGTGACGGTGAACGATTACCTGGTGCGGCGCGATGCGAACTGGATTCGGCCGGCGTTTGAGAATCTTGGGCTGAGCGTTGGATTTATCCAATCGGATATGGATCCGGGGAGCGACTCGCGGCGCACGCAATATGGGTGCGACGTGACGTATGGGACGAACAGTGAGTTTGGGTTTGATTACCTGCGCGACAACATGAAGGAGCGGGCGGACCTGCAGGTGCAGGGGCCTCTGGATTTCGCGATCGTGGACGAGGTGGACTCGATCCTGATCGACGAGGCGCGAACGCCTCTCATCATCTCGGGCGCTGCGCATGATGATGCGCCCAAATATCGCGCTGCGGATCTGGTGGCGCGGAAGGTGATGGAGCTGAATAAGCCGTGGGATGACAACGAGAAGAAGATCGACGCCGCCAAGCGCGCTATCAAAGGTGCAGAGGGGGACATGGACAAGTTCAAGGGGGATAAGAAGGCGATCGAAGCGGCTAAAGAGCGGAAGACGAAGGCTGAAGCGGACCTGGTGACGCTGGAAGCAAATAAGAAAGGCCTGACGCAATATTACGAGGTCGAGCTGGATCGCAAGAGCGTGCATCTGACGCACGATGGCATCGCGGCGGCGCAGGACGCGGCGGGGGTGGGGAGCTTCTATGTCGGCAATAACATGGAGTGGCCGCATTTGATGGAGCAGGCGATGCGGGCGCACGTGGTTTATGAGAAGGATAAGGATTATGTGATTGAGCGCGGGGCGCGGACGGGCGAGATGGAAGTGATCATCGTCGATGAGTACACGGGGCGGAAGATGGAAGGGCGGCAGTGGTCGGATGGGTTGCACCAGTCGGTGGAGGCGAAGGAGCGGGTGCCGATCAAGCAGGAGACGCAGACGCTGGCGACGATCACGCTGCAGAATTTCTTCAAGCTGTATAAGGCGCTGTCGGGCATGACCGGGACGGCGATGACGGAATCGGAAGAGTTCGCCAAGATTTACAAGCTGGAAGTGGTGAACATTCCGACCAACCGGCCGGTGGCGCGAGCGGATTATGAGGATCGCGTGTACCGCAGCGAAGGGGAGAAGTGGAACGCGATCATCGAGGAGATCAAGGAAGAATCGCAAAAGGGGCGGCCGATCCTGGTGGGCACGACGAGCGTGGAGAAGAGCGAGTACGTCTCGAACATGCTGAAGCGGAAGTATGGGATCGAGCACGAAGTGCTCAACGCCAAGCACCATGAGCGCGAGGCGGCGATCGTCGCCAAGGCGGGGCAGCATCATCAGAACGTGCATGGCGAGACGGTCGGTAACGTGACGATCGCGACGAACATGGCTGGCCGCGGAACGGATATTAAGCTGTCGAAGGAGGCGCACGGCGCCGGCGGGTTGCACGTGATCGGCACCGAGCGGCACACGGCGCGGCGGATCGACAACCAGTTGCGCGGGCGCGGCGGGCGGCAGGGGGATCCGGGCTCTAGCCGGTTTTACGTGTCGCTGCAGGACGATCTGATGAAGATGTTCGCGGGCGAGTGGGTCATCCGCGTGCTGGGGTGGCTGGGCATGGAAGAGGGGATGGCGATCGAGGACAAGCGGATTACCAAGGGGATCGTGCGGGCGCAGAAGAAGGTCGAGGAGCGGAATTATCTGGCGCGCAAGCAACTGCTGGAATATGACGAGGTGAACGACTACCAGCGCACCACGTTCTATGGCCTGCGGCAGCAGGTGCTCGAAGGTCGCGAGATCGACCGCGTGATCTGGGGGATGATTAACGACGCGATCAAGGACGCGGTTGAGAAGTACATCACGCAGGATTACGTGGCCAGCGTGGTCAGCGAATGGGCGAAGACCAATTTCGAGGTGGCGCTCGAGGCGTATGACCTGCGCGGCATGAACCAGATCAACGAGCTGGAGCAATACATCAAGGAGCAGGCCAAGGCTGAGGCTTTAACGACGATCACCGCGACGCTGGATGAGTTCATGGGTGAAGAGGACGTTGAAGAAGAGGGCGGCAGTGGCAGCAGCAAGAGCCAGGGATGGGATGTGAAGGGCTTATCGTCCTGGGCGATGAGCCGCTTTCACGTGAACCTGCCGCAGACGCAGATCAAGAAGATGACCAAGGACGAGGTGGAGGACCGCCTGCGTGAGGCCGCGATTGAGCAGATCGAGAAGCGCGAGGTGACGGGTCTGGTGAAGTACCTCGACCCGCTTTATGCCGAGGGCGAGCTGGCCAACTGGGCGCGGGAGAAGTTCGACATCCAGATCGATCCGAAGGAGTTTTTGCTGGAAGACGTGCGGACTCGCCGGATGCCCGAGGAGATCGTTGAGCTGATTCAGAGCCGTGCGCGGGCGGCTTACTCGCGTCGCGAGATCGAGTATCCGGTTGATCACACGCTGACGTTCGCGTTCGGAAGCGAAGATGGGACGACGGATAATCCCTACGCGGCCGATTACGTGCGGGCGTGGGCGCGCGGGAAGTTTGGCGCGGATCTGTCGATCGAACACATCCGAAGCCAGTCCCTGCGGCGGCTGCGCGATGAGTTGATCGGCCACCAGGAACGGATGATGGCGGATGGCGAGCTGGAGCTGCAGGTCGATCAGTTGATGAAGTCTGCGCCATCGACGGCGGCGCTGGTCGAGGCGGTGAACGAGAAGTATCAGGGGCGGTTACATGAACGGGACCTTACGCCCGAGGCGCGGACCGACATGAACGGCGACGGCGAGGAAGCGCCGGCAACGCCGCGCGACGTGGTGTTGCGGACGGCGCGCGCGTTCTACCGGCGCGAGCTGACGGACCTCGAACAGTTCGTGCTGATCCAGATCTTCGACCAGAGCTGGAAAGATCACCTGTATGCGATGGACATGTTGCGCGGCGGGATCGGCCTGCAGGCGTTCGCCGAGCGCGACCCGCGCATCCTCTACAAGAAGGAAGGTTACGCCTTCTTCCAGCAGATGATGTCGGGCGTGCGCGACAAGGTGACCGACCTGATCTTCAAGGCGCGGGTGGTCGGCCAGACGCAGACCCGCAGCGCCTACCGCGAGACGGCGGCGGTGCACGAGGATGCGGGCGGGTACGGCGTGGGGGAGAACGTTCAGCGCACCGCGGCGGAGCTCAACGCCGGCATGCCGCCTGAGGAAGTTGCTACCGCCAGCGGCGGAGGTGGCGGCGAAGAAGCGCCGGTGGCGGTGAAGCAAATTGTTAACGCGGCCCCCAGGGTCGGGCGCAACGACCCGTGCCCGTGCGGCAGCGGAAAGAAGTATAAGAAGTGCCACGGGGCGAATGCGGCGTGAGGGTGTAACGCCGGCCTTAGCTGCTGCTACTTCGCCAACTCGACGAAATCTTTCACGCGCAGGTCGTGGCCGGTCATGCTCCGCGGGGCCGATTGCGTCACGATGCGCAGGGTGAGCTTGTCCAGGTTGGTGCGGTCGACGGCAAAGCTGACGACGATGTGACCAGGTTTTGATTTGTCCTCCCGCAAGGTCGAGGAGAGCATCAGCCGCCCGGCGTCCCTCAATTCCAGGTCGACGCGGCTGAAGTCTTTCAGCGCGTCGGCGTTCTTGAACTCGAGTTCCACCCTGACGGCGTCGGGGCCCGCAGCGTTCGAGCGAATTTCCAGGCCCAGTTCTTTTGCTCGCTCTTTGGAGACGAACTCGATGGACATCATGGCGAAGCAGGGGCCAGCGGTGAACGCGAGGAACACGGCAAAGCTCGCAATGGCCAGTATCGTTTTCATTCCCGCTTAGACTCAGCATTGCAGGGCTTAGTTTCACCGTCACGGGCCGCAAACGCGAAAGGTTGTGGCGGATACTCAAAATCCAGTTGCCACTCATCGGCGGCGCAGATACGCTATTGTTTGTCACGTCTTATGCCTTGCCTCTGACAACGAGGGTCCGAAGCATGCGTCGCAGTCGCCCTGCCTTTACGCTGGTTGAACTCCTGGTGGTGATCGGGATCATCGCGCTGCTGATCGCGATATTACTCCCCGCGCTTTCCAAGGCCCGTTTCCAAGCCACCCTCACCGTCTGCGCCGAGCGCGAACGCCAGATCGTCATGGCCTGCCACATGTACGCCCAGGAAAACCGCGGCTTCTTCCCCCGTCACGACTTCGACAGCGGCGGAAACCTCTGGGACGTCGGCATCCCCTTCTATGACGTGCTGACCGATCGCTACAAGATCCCCCACCTGGCCCTCTTCTGCCCCGATGCCGATCCCCGCCTCGCCGATACGCTTTCCCGCACCTATCTCCCGCAGTTCTGGCGCATTGGCTATTCCTACTGGGTCCCGCGCGTCAACCACAGCCAGCAGATCCCGCCGGACCCGCCCAGCGGCTATTACCAGGTCTACGACACGGTCATCTTCCGTGGCCCGCGGCAGATGTCCGACCGCTTCGGCGTCTTCAATCCGATCCTGACCGATTCGGTCATTACTGATCCCAACGCCAACCCCAACACCGACCTCTCCAAGGTCAGCATCGTCCTGGTGACCGGCGACGCCTGGACGCCCCATCGCCGTCGCGACGGCACCCTCGCCGCCCTCAACGCCGCCTGGGCCGACGGCCACGTCGAACGCGTCGAAGGCTTCGCCGCGAAGGCGCGCTACAAGGGCAACTACCTCAACTGGCGATGACGTCTACGGCCAAACCGCCGCCACGCGAAAGCCGATGTGGTCGTAACGCCGCTCCGGGCTCGAATCGCAATCGAAACGCCGACCGGCAAGGCCACCCCTCATCCGCCCAGCACCCGCCCCGCCGCACTCGCGACGTGGCCTTCGCCCAATACAAGTCAGGATCGGAGCCGCCCGGTAGCTTGTCGTGGTACCAATCGCGGCACCACTCGAACGTATTGCCGTGGATATCGTGCAATCCCCAGGCGTTGGCGGGGTAACTGCCGACCGGTGCGGCGCGCTTGAGCGACGGCCCGTTCGCAGCGCCGTTATAGGGATGGCTGCCGTCGAAGTTCGCCTGGTTGCTGCTGAGCGTGTCGCCAAATGCGGTGGCCGTTGTCGTCCTGGCGCGGCAGGCGTATTCCCATTGCGCTTCGGTCGGCAGGCGGAACTCCCAATCCATCGGGAGATCGCCGGACTGGCGGGCAAGTTCGGTGAGTTTGTGGCAAAACGCCTCCGCCTCGGCGAAGTTGACATTGCCAACCGGGAGGTCGTCGCCCGCCGGCAATTCCGCCGTCAACTCGCCCGGAAGCGTTCCCATGACCCGTTTCCACTGTCCTTGCGTGGCCTCGAACTTGGCCAGCCAAAAACCTTTGGTCAGCCTTACCTCCACCTGATCTTCGCCCGGGCGCCGTTCGAGTTCGTGGGGCGGGCTGCCCATGGTGAATCGGCCTGGGGGGCACCAGCAGAGCATGATGCCGGCGACCTCCCGTTGTTCCCCGGCCTTCGCGCCATTGAAGGGTGAGGGAGCGACCGACTTGGCCGGATCGTCCCTCTGCGTCTGTGAATCGACCCGCCGGCAGCCGAATATGCCGGATGCGAGCAAAAGGAGCGGGCAAAGTCTGTAAATAAATGAAGTCACAAAGGCTATGCCTTCATCTCCCGCACGCCCCCCTCCGACCCGATCAGCGCCACCGACGCCATTCCCAGGAACAGGCCGCTCTCCACGATGCCGGCGCGGTGCTTGATCGCCGTTTCGAATGCGATCGCATCCGTCAGCCCGGCCTTGAAGTGGCAATCGTAGATGTAGTTTCCGTTGTCGGTCACGAAGACCATCCCGCCGGGGCCGATGCGCAGCTTTGGCTCGGTGCCGAGCGAGCGCAGAAATCCCTCTTGCGTCTCGTATCCGAACTGCGTCACTTCGATCGGCAGGGGGGACTTATGGCCCAGGCCGGGCGAGACCTTTCCCTCGTCGGCGATGATCACGAGCTTCTTCGAGTTCTGCGCGACCACCTTCTCGCGCAGCAGCGCGCCGCCCAGGCCCTTGATCAGGTCGAGGTTGGGGGCGACCTCGTCGGCGCCGTCTACCGTGACGTCCGACAGCGGACATTGCGCGAGGCTGGCTAGGGGAATCCCCAATTCATGCGCGCGGCGCTCGGATTGTTTTGATGTGGGCACGGCGCGGATGTCGCGCACCTGGCCGGATCGGAGCGCGTCGGCCAAGGCGATGATAAAGAAATCCGCCGTCGAGCCGGTGCCCAGGCCGACGATCATCCCGCTCTCGATATATTTCATCGCCGCCTCGGCCGCTTTTTGCTTTGCGCTCATAGGGGACTCAGCATATCGCCCGTTCCTCGTCATTTACAGACATACTCTCCCGGTTTGCTCGTTTCGCTTCCTTGTGGCAGAATGGTTTGACCGGGAAGTGAGGGAAGAAGGGAGATAGCTCTACGCGCGGAACTGATCCTGATGCTCTTGCAGACCAACAGTTACATCGTCCCCAAAGAAAAACGGGCGGAACACGCGCGACTCATGCGCCGCTTCCGCCAGATCCTTAACAGCCTGGGTTGCGACAACTTCGAGATTTACGAGCAGGTCGGCGCCAACTGGAGCAGCGGCCAGAGCACCGGGCGGTGCGTGCAGATCATGCGCTTTCGCGATCGCAAGCACCAATTGGCCGTGCAGAACGCCGAGCGCAGCGACCCGGCTGCGCAAAAGCTGATCGCCGAGTTTTGCGACCTGATCAATTACCCCTATCAGCAGCAACAGGGGCAGTTCGCTGTCGGTTTCTATTCGAGCGTATTGCCGGTCGCTCCGGCGCGCGGGCAGGAGGAAGCTCCCGCCGCCGCCGAGGAAGAGGCCGCCCCGACCGATACTCAGGAAACGCTTCAGGCCGAGACGTTCGTTGACGAGACGAGCGATCCGACCGAGGAATCGAACGATTTTCCATCCGAGGCCCCAGCCGTTCCCGCCGATTCTGACGAGCCGCAACAGCCGCTTTCGCTGGTTGCCGCGGAGGCGAACGTCAGCACCGAAGAGGCCCCGGAAGGTGAAATCCTTTCTGATGAGCTCTTCCCCGAAGACGCCTCGGCCGAGCTGTCTACCCCCGGCGAAGAGCCAAAAGACCCCTTAGCCGACCCCGATCGCGATCGTGACCTGGCTGATCTCGATGCCGAGCTTGGAATCGACGACGATGATGAAATCTCGCGAATGGCCCAGGAATTAGCCGCCGACGACAAGCCCCGGCGACCGCCACCACCGCTCCACCGGCCCGAAAATGGGTCTCATTAGCGGGTCTACAAACAAGGCGGTTCGTTTATAATGGCGAGTTGGTCGCCGTCTGCGACGATATAAGGATATTCCAGCTCGCGCCTTGGCGCATGTTGCCCCTGGCGAAGAGCTTCAACCTTCACAGAGGTTGCGCCGTGAAAAAGCTGCTTAAGTTTGTGTTTATCGTAGCGTTCGTGTTCGGTGGTTGGGCGTTGGCCGCCGCCTCGCTGCACGTGGTCCGCGCGCCGGGGGCAATGTGCCGCGGGTATATCCCAGTGAACGTGCAATTGGTTCCCAAGAACGCGCTGACGTTCAAGGACACCTACGTGGATACCACCAAGTGGTCCAGCGCCGACGTCGCCGCTCACCCGGCTTTCGTCGATCGCCTCCATCAGGCGAACAAGATGGAACTGGTCAAGCAGGCGATGGACACGCCGTCGCCCGCCGACACCCAGGCGGCCGCCTCTCAGCACAGCACGCCGTGGGCAAGCCCTGAACCCGCGCCTGCGCCCGCGCCCGCCCCGGCGGCGGCGCCGCAGAAGAGCATCTTCGACTTCAGCAAGTAACGCTCGCGACGGCGGCACCGTCGCTTCGACATGCGCTCAAACCGGAGACGGCCCACCCATGGCCGGCTCCGTTTCTTTTTTTCGCTAATTCCTTTCGCGCTCGCCAACCGCCTGCGGTAGAATCTCCCTCCGCTCTACCCGGCCACGGCATGAACACCACTTCCCGCGCCGCCACGTTCCTTCTACTGCCGTTCCTCCTCGCGCCGTCGGTTCGGGCACAGGTGTTCGTCGCCGGATCGTCGGCCTCCACATCGCGCGAGGGGGCTAAGCGATCCGTCGAAGACCTTCCGATTCACTCGAAATCCCCACCGGGACAATTGCTTGAAATCGGCGTGACCGATGGAATGCTCTCCGCCGCACTGCTGCTCGACCTGCCCAACCGCGTCGAGCCGTACCGCATCGAGGTTGAAGGCACGCCCGCCATCTGGACCGTCCGCAAGCGCATGCTCGGGGCCGCCAACAGCCTCTACGTCATCGTCACCCGCTACGATTTCGACGCGCCGGAGGAAGAGTACTGGTCCACCATGCTCACGATTCGCGCCACTTATTTCGCCATCAACGCCATGCGCGGCAACACCACCGGCGGCATGCGCGTCCGTCTCACTCAGTCGAACGGCATGCTCAGCTTCACCTGCACCAGCCTCGACCGCGGCGCACAGAATTCGTTCGTCAACTTCTCCGCCCCCACGCTCAAGCAATTGCAGGCCGAACATCCCCAGGAGGTCCGCAAGTACCTCATCCCCATGCTCCACAATCTGACCGGCCGCAACCTGCTCCGGCCCGGCGCGACCGACGTCTATCGCGTCTTCAACGCGCTGCGTCCCGACCCGCAGGTGGCCAGGCGGCTTGACGATCTCCTGATTCGCCTGGAATCCGATGTGTACGCGGTGCGCGACCAAGCCAGCAAGGATCTCCATTCGCTGGGCGCGGGCGCAGTGCTCGCCGCCCTCCGCCGCGACACCGGCGACCTTTCCGCCGAGGCGCGCAATCGGCTCGACCTCTTCATCTCCAACCACTCCAACCTGCCGCTCGCAGACGCTCGCGCCGCCTTGAAAGATGGCCCGTTCCTGCTCGATTGCCTCGACGACGAAGATGCCAACGTCCGCGCCGCCGCCAAATCCGCGCTGGAAAAGTTGCTCGGTCAATCCATCGAGTTCAACCCCACCCAGGACGACCAATCCCGCGCAACTGCGGTAGACGCGCTGCGCAAAAAACTGGACCCCATCCTGCGCCCCACCACCCGCCCGGCCACAACCTCTCGCGCTCCCGCGCTAACGAGATAGATCCGCCCCACGCCGCCTCGTGTCGAGGCGGATCCTCTTCACTCCTTCTTCTTCTCCGGCTCCACCTTCCACGTATAACTCGCCCCTTCCGAGTAATCGGACAACTCGATGAGCACGCCCTTCGCCAGCCCCTGCGCCCGGCTCCCGCTCATGCTGAATCCCACCTCATCGCCTTTCTTAAGGTCGATGTGATAAACCGCCGTCTTCGGGTCGATGCTCGAGTACAGGTAATACGTCCCCTTCTCCGGCGCCGTGACGACTTGTCTAACGGGCCGCGCGCCATCCTGCCCGTTGTCGAGCGACAGCACCGTCATCTTATCCGACTGGCACCCCGCGATGCCGCAAACCATCATCGCCGCCCAACACGCCAGCCAACGCTTCATGAGTCGCTCCAGTCGAGAGTAAGCCCCCACGTGCCGACGGTGTTAACCGACCGCGTCCACTCCGTAAAGCGGTGGTTCAACCATTGCCCCCGCCCCCGTACCCAACCTACCATCCCAGCGACATGACCCTTCCCTCCACTCAGCGCCCCTTGATTATTAGTCCCGACACGCTCCGCGGCTCGTCCAAAGACCGTACGCCGCCAGCGCAAGCGCTCACCGCGAAGTGGCCCGTGCTCCACTACGGCAGCATCCCCAAGGTCGATCCGCACAACCCCGACTGGCGGCTCCGCATCTTCGGCCAGGTCGAAAACGAATATGAGCTGACCTACGACGAGATCCGCGCCATGCCCGCCGTCGATGTGCGTTGCGACATGCACTGCGTCACTCACTGGAGTCGTCTCGACAACGTCTTCACCGGCGTCCCCACCCGCGCGATCATCGAGCGCGCCAAGCCCCGCCCGAGCGCCAAGTTTGTCATGTGCCACAGCGAGGCCGGCTTCACGGTGAACGTGCCGCTGAAGGAATTCATCACCGACGATTGCCTGCTCGCCTATGCCTGGGATGGCCAGGACATCACCCCCGAGCACGGATGGCCCCTGCGCGGTCTCGTCCCAAGACTCTACCTTTGGAAAAGCGCCAAGTGGCTCCGCGGCATCGAACTGCGAAACACGGATGCCCCCGGCTTCTGGGAGCAAAACGGCTACCACATGCACGGCGACCCCTGGAGCGAAGAGCGGTTTGGGTGGTGATACGCGCATCGTTCTCAAAAAGTTGCGGCACGCGCTCGACCGCACGGCAGCGCTCGCCTATGCTTGAGCCTGCAATCCAATCGTGGATCGACCGCGCTCAAGGAGATCACGATGTTGCGTGTAACCCGTTCGTTGTTCTGCGTCGCCTTCGCCTTGGTCGCGTGCGCGTCAGTCGGCTGTCAATCCACGTCGATGTCCAAGGGGTCCGAGCGGTCGGTGATCGCCGGAAAGACCACATTTGTTGAAGTGACCGGCGGCCAGGGGTCGCCGCAAATGGTCGCTTACACCGCGCCCGGCGCGACCGTATGCCCCGAGTGCAAAACCGTCGCGAGCGACTACTTCAAGAGCGGCGCGCTCTCCGAACGCGTGTGCAAATCCTGTGGTGCGACGATCAACGTCGGCCAAGGTCAGATCGTCAGCCCGTGATCCGGCCGCGCAGCGCTGCGTAGCAGGTCCTGGAAGTGGACGGTTTCAGACATCCGACACCGCGCTCGCCGCGCGGTCGGTCACTTCGAACAGCTCGCCGTGAGCCAGCACGGTGATCCCGGCGAACTCCCGGATCAGTTTCTTGTACTCCACCGCCACCGGCCGCGGCCGGCGTTCCAGGTCATACAGCCCGCACGCGATCACGCGCCCGCGTTTCTCCGCGAGCTGCGTATCCCAATCGACATGGTCGGTCAGGCTGTACCACGTGAACCCCAGTACAGGGATGCCGTCCCGCCGCATCCGAAGGACATTTGCCCACTGCTTCCAAAGCCACAGCGGGTTGACGTCCGGAAATGGCGTGCTCGTCTCCGTATGCATGACCGGCTTGTAATACCGCCGGTAGTACCGCATCGTGATCTGGTACCATCCGAGCACGTCCTCTCCGTAAATCATCGAGCCATCGGGCAGCAGCAGCTTCTCGTTGTGCCCGTAGTAGTCATTGCCCATCACCTGGAACCCGGCCGGCGCTGATTTCATGAACCACATGAACTCATCCCGCGTCAACCCGTTGTCCTGGGCGAACATCAGCACGTCGGCATCCGGCGACTTCGAGTAGAGCAAATCCAGCGACAGGAAGATCAGCTTGTTCCGCAGCTTCACGTCATGCGACGGCGCGGCCACCATGTGATGCGTGTACTCCGCGGATTCGCTCTGGACGAAGATGGCGTCGGGGCGGCGCCGGGCGATCGCGGCATCGGCCAGCAGGTTGGCGGCGACCAAATGTTTCAAGGCTGTGATGAACCCGCGCTCGCTTCGTAGCCGCTCGTTCCACAGCCCGTCCCATCCGCTGTTGCGCGCGGAGACGTAGATCTCGTTCACCGGCGTATAGGCGCGCACCCACGGATAGCGCTCCGCCACGGCGCCGGCGTACGCGGCGAAGTGAACCGGCATCTCGGGGTTCTGAAAGTCTCCCAGCCAGTCGGGTATGCCGAAGTGCATCAGGTCTAGAATCGGCACGATGCCGAGCCGCTTGAGTTCAGCCATTGCCTCATCCGCGAATGTCCAGTCGTAGCGATCGGGCCCGAGGTGGATCAGGTGATTGGGCAATCCGTACCGCAGGCAGGGCGTGCCGAGCTCCTTCACGAGCGCAAAATCCTCACGGAAGTAACGGTAGTGGCCGCATTCTTCGAGGAGGTCGCGCCGAAGGCGGCCGCCGCCGTTGGGGTCAGCGACCGACGGGTTCGAGCATTCGATGCCGGTGGCGAACGCGAAATCCCACGCCCCGCTATCACCGGCTGGCCGAACGTCTTGGGCCGCTGGCCCGCCACAGTCAAACCGCGGAAGGGGCCCATCGATCCCGCGCCGCTTCAATACGTCCAGGAAAGTGTCTGGCATGGTCCCCCGAATGTACGACCACCTCTCCTGCCGTGTCACTACTGCAATCCGCCGAATGCCAGGGCCGTCGTCGTCGCGTCGATGCGAGTACGTCAACGCGGCGCGTTCTCCAGCCGGTGGCTCAAACGATACCTTCCAGGCGCGGTACCCATGACCCGCCGGAAGACCTTACCGAACGAACTCTCCGACTCATACCCAACGGCCGCCGCGATCGCCGCGACCTTCATCGGCCGGCTCTCCCGCATCATGCTGGCCGCCCGCACCATGCGCCATTGAGTGAGATGATCGAGCGGCGTCTCGCCGACGAGCGCCCGAAATCGCGCCGCAAACGCCGAGCGCGACATTGCGACGCTCCGCGCCAGCGCAGGCACCGTCCACGCGCGGCCCGGCTCGGCGTGCATCAGCCGCAATGACTCCCCGATCTGCGGATCGCCCAGCGCCCGCAGCCAACTCGGGGTCCCCGTCAACAACGTCGACTGAATGCGACTGCGCATCGCCTGAACGAAAAGCACCTCGGCCAGCCGGTCCACGATCGCCGCCGACCCGGGCAGCTCCTGTGCCGACTCCGAGGCAATGAACTGAAGCGTTGACTGAAACCACGGCGTCGAGTGTGGCCCGGAGGCCGGCAGGTGGATGATCGGCGGGAGATGTTTCACCAGCAGCTCGCTCTCCGGCGA
>JAQGHM010000154.1 GCA_028291615.1 Phycisphaerales bacterium
CCACGAGTTCATCCCCGAGCTAGTCGAAGCCTTCGTCGGAAAGATCCGCTCGGTCTCCCTCGGCACGCCCACCCTCGAAGACGTCTTCATCCGCGTCACCGGCCACGGCTTCAAAGACTAGAAGTAACCCACACCCGCAAAAAGAAAAGGGCGAACCATCCGGTTCTCCCACAGCAAATTAACTAACGCACGCGCGATTAAGCTTCGGAATCGTTCTCGATTTCCAAGCCGCGCGAACTGATCTGAATCGTGTAATTTTCCACTGCAAAATGCAGTGAATTTTCGCCCGGCGTCTGAAACCGCCCGTTGATCCCGTAGTAGACTTGCTTCCCGTCCCTGCGGTTACCGATCAGGTTATTCATCCGCAGGAGACCGAGGTGATGGCTGACCGTGGGTTGCGGAAGCTCGAGTTCCTGGCAAAGACTGGTCACGTTTCGCTCCCCCAGCGCGAGCAGGATCAGGATGTTCAAACGCGTCTTGTCCGACAGCAGACGAAACAAGGAAGTAAGCTGATCCAGATCCTGATCCGAGACACGGGCGGGGGGGCGTTTGACCATGGCTGATGCACTCCGGTGTAAAATCATAAGTGGGGCTAGTTCCTATCACTATAGGTACAAGTTTTTCCTCCGGTCAAAGTGACGGACGTAAATTTATCGGTGCGTGCCCGTTTTGTCGTTGCGGCTTGACGAGAAGAACGCTTTGGCTAGACTTTTAGTCCTCGTAGTTGCCCGGGGCCATGGTCTAACGGGATGACGGCTGAATCGCATTCAGCAAATCGGGGTTCGATTCCCCGTGGCTCCACTGACACCCGCGCCTTCTTTGCTGAAGGCGCGGTTTTTGTTTTCATTTCTGGACGATCTCGATTCAGGATCACCCTAAAAACGGTGTCCGTGGCCCCTTTAGCTGCGACGCGTCGGCCGCCACCTTTGCCCCAGCCGCTGCACGTTTCTTGATCACTTTCGGTTTGGCGCCGCGCCTGCTGACCGCATCCTCATACAACTTTAACATCCGCGGCAGCACCGCCTCCAGGCTGTAATCGCGCGCGATCATTTCTTCCGCCGCCCTACCCAGCGGTCGATACGCCGCCGGGTCCGCCAATACCTTCAGTGCCTTCTCCGCCAATTCGTCCGTGTCGAAGAAGTTCGCCAGTAGTCCGTTTTCCCCATCGCGGATCATCTCCCGCACCGGCGGCGTGGACGACCCCAGCACCACCGCGCCGCAGCTCATCGCGTCCATCATGCTCCACGACAGCACGAACGGCACCGTCAGATACATGTGCAAATCGCTGCTCGCCAAAAGCCGGCCCAGATCGGGCGGCAGCATGCGCCCGGTGAAGACGAACTTGCTCAGGTCATACTTGTCTTGCGCCATCGTCCAATCCTTGAACGACTTGTGCGGTGCGATATACGACTCGTCGCCGCCGTACGCGATGCGATCGGTGCCGACGACGAAGAAGAGCACGTCCGGATGTTGCGTGCAAATCTTCTTCGCGGCCTTCATGAAGATGTCGAAGCCGCGCATCGATTCGAACCCCCTGCTCACATACGTTACCACGCGCGTATCGGGACCGACCTCCCGGCCAGCGATCGTGCGCACGCCGCGCGTCCCCGGGGCGGGACGCAGCGCTTCATCGTGCCCGTGATAGACGCTGCGGTCTACCCCGTCGAAGATCACTTCCAGACCCGACTGATACTCCGCCGGAAAGCGCGATTTCTGAAACTGCGTCGGCGTGTACGCTGCATCGCAGTTCTGCAGGTCAAGCAGGATCATCGCATTGCGGCAGCGGCTGCGCAGGTACTTCACTTCCGGCACGTCCCAGTTGAGGTCTTGGCGAAAATCCATGTCCGAATCAGGATCGTGGGCGCGGTAGTAGTATTCGAAAAAGTTGACGATCGGCGTGTCCGGATAAACCTCGGACAAAAACAGTGTGCTCCCAAACCCGCTATGACCGACGATCAGGTCGGGCTGGATATCCGGCCTGGCCTTGAGCGCATTGTAGACCGCGTCGGTGTGCCAGACGGCGTTTTCAAAAGTGCGTGAACAGAAGTGCGTCGT
This sequence comes from Phycisphaerales bacterium, assembly GCA_028291615.1. Taxonomy (GTDB): domain Bacteria; phylum Planctomycetota; class Phycisphaerae; order Tepidisphaerales; family Tepidisphaeraceae; genus RYN-433. The sequence goes on from JAQGHM010000154.1 coordinate 2,056, forward strand.
TTTGGTCGCGCCCCCTTTGGTCTTGTACTGGATCTTCTCGATCCCCTCGACCTGACCCGCGGCGGTCTCGCTGACGAAGGTGCACCGCCAGCCCGGCTGCCGCACCAGGTGGCGGGCGATGTGGCCGAACTGCGCTGGAAAATTCTGATGAACGTAGAGGATATGCATGGGTGTTGGCGAGCAGTTGTCCCGTGCCCGGCGCCGGTTGTCAATCGAGGTCCCAGAACCATCGCGGGGGGGTGTTGATATGCGTGCGGGGCCGATAAAGCCGTCAGTCCCGACGGTTCCGGTGGGGTCGGCAAAAACTGCGCAGGCGTAGTAAAGCACGCAGTCGGATTGACGATATGTTTGCTGTATAGACGCTCTCACTGGGCGTCCGTGCAGAGGAGACGCGCGGCGAAGAGGCGAGGACCGACGGCACGAATAGGCGTGGCCGTTTCAAGCGCACGCGCGACGAGTAGAAAATGCTCATGAACAGCAAGGTGAAGGACGTTCTGACGACCGGCGAGGTGGCCAAGATTTGTAACGTGGCCCCCCGCACCGTCAGCAAGTGGTTCGACTCGGGCGCGCTCCGCGGATACCGCATTCCCGGCAGCAAGGACCGCCGGATTCCGGTCAATCAGTTGATCCGATTCATGAAACAGCACGGCATGCCGCTCAACGGCCTGATGACTGGCTGCACCCGCATCCTGATCGTCGACGACGAGCAGGACATCGTCGAGGTGCTCGAGAAGATCCTCGAGGATGAGGCCAAGTACGAGGTGGAAGTCGCCAAGGGCGGATTCGCCGCCGGCGTCATCGCCGAGAAGTTCCGCCCGCACGTGATCCTGCTCGACATGCACCTCTCCGACATCGACGGCCGCGAGGTCGCCAAGCAGGTCAAGAACAACGCCGACCTCCAGCTCACTAAGGTGATCGCGATGAGCGGCAAGATGATGGACGAGGAAGCCAAGGGCATGCTCGCCCAGGGCTTCGACGGCTTCCTCAAGAAGCCGTTCCACGTCAAGCAGGTCATCGAAGCGGTCGAAGACGCGATGGCGGTCGTCTACTAACGCACCAACGGACCATCACGCTAATAGGGAGATGTGAGAAGGGTCGCCCGGAGGGGCGACCTTTCTTTATTGCTGCGCTGATTGTCAAAAGCTGACGGGTCGTCTACGGATTGCCGATGACCGGCGCCCCGTCGGCCGGCGCTGGCAGGGTCGAAGCCCCTTCGCCGTCGCGCGAGCGCGACCGGCCCGGCGGCGGGGTGTCGCTCAAGATCGCCTCGACCCGGTCCTTGATCAGCTTCGCTTGGTTTTGCTGATCGGACGCCAGTGCGCTCTTCTCGGTCGCGATCGTGTTTTCCAAGCTGGCGATGCGATGGGTTCGTTCATTGATGCGGCTTGAGATGTACTCTTTCGAGAGATCCCGGAGCCGGGCCGTGATGCGGTCGATCTCGGTATTGTTCGACTTATCGCGCGCTTCGCGAATCTCCTTCATCAGGCCATATTCCTCGTCGTCGATCTCGATCTGGCGCACCTTGATGTCGTAGAGCGCCTTGTCCTGCTTCTCGAGAACCGTCAGGCCGCGGAAGCGAAAGTACATGCCGCCGAACTTCATCGGGTTCTTATCCCCGCCCATCGCCGCCCAGCGCTGGGGGGCATGATCCTTGCAGAATTTTTCCATCTTCTCGCGAAACAGTTCCATGTCCTCCTTGTTTCGCTCGCGCGATGCGCCGTCGCTCCGGCCGGTGGTCGAATGCGGCGGACCCCCGCCCGGTCGCGGGCTCGGCCTGGGCGCGCCCTGCTCGGCGAACAACACCAGCGGCGTGGCCAGGACGGCACAAGCGGCAAGTCGAATAAATTTCATACGGTCTCGCATGGGGTTATCGATCCAGGTCCGGCGATCCGGTACCAAACAGGCCGGTTCCCTCGCTGTTCAGGCTGATCAGTTCCTTTTCCAAATCGTCGGGAAAAATCTGCGCGGTTGCCTGCGGCTGGAATGAGTCCCGCGAATCGACGAACTGGTTGGACTGCGGCGCCGGCAGGTTCATCGGATGATTATCCGAAAGCAGCATGATCCCGACCAGCAGCGCCGCCGCGATAGCAATCGGGTACGCCCACCAGGCGATCCGCAGCCGCGGGCGGGCGGTTTCGGCCGGTGCAGATTCGGTGCGAAGCGGCTGCAGCCGGGCGGCGGTCAGGGCGCGGGAAACCTGCCGCACGATCGCCTCGCGGCGCGACAGGTCCGACTTGGCGTCCACCCGCTCCATGATGCCGGTGACGCCGTCCTGTAGCACAGTCAGCTCAGCCAACTCGGCGCGAAGCGCGGGATCATTGGCCAGCATCTGCTCGACCTCAACCCGGTCCTCCTCAGGCAACTCGCCCGCGAGGTACATCAGCAGGATCGCTTCGTTGTTCTCAAGTTCGTGCAATAGATTGGACATAGCCACCTGACTTCGTCTGTTCCCTCTCTCCCATTCCATCGACCAACTCAATCCGCCATCAGTTCTTTCAGTTTCAGCATCGCCTTGTGCATACGGCCCAAAGCGGTGTTAAGCGGACATCCGATCATCTCGGCGATCTCGATGAACTTCAGATTGCTGTAATACCTTAGCATCAGCACCTGCTTCTGGGCCTCGGGCAATTGTTCGATCGCCCGCTTCAATTTCATCTCCTGCTCCGAGCCTTCCATCCGAAAGTCAGCCGCCGGCAGCGTCTCATCGGTGATCTGCTTCAGGCCATGCTTCGCCGCCTTCTCTCGGCCAGCCGACCGCCAGTGGTCATTGGCCTTGTTGGTCGCGATCCGGAACAACCAGGCCTTGAAGCCGCCGGAGACATTCCGCGCGTCAAAACGACCCAGATGTTCCAATACGCTCAACCACGTCTGCTGGTGCAGTTCTTCGGCCAACTGCTCATTGCCGACCAGCCTTTGAAGATATCGGACCAGCGGCTGGTAGTACTTTCGCACCAGCGATTCACCGGCGGCCGCTTCACCCAGCCGCAGACGGTCGACCAGCAGGGCATCCGGCGGGTGATTCCCCTCCGCCGCCGGGTGGGTTGGACCCGGCTTGGTGAGAGGCACCGAACTCTTTCCGGCCATCAATGTCATAACGTGGGGAGAGGCCGATTATTGTATCGCGCAGGGAAGCCGATTGGTATGGCAAGATTTCAGGTGCTTTAAGAAGTCGGGGTGGATGCTGGGTTTAGGAGCATCCACCCCGGTGGGAGGGAGAGTAGGCCGCCTGAACGCCGGAGGGAGACCTGGCTTATTTTTTCACATCAGCCGGGGAACTGGTCTGGCTTGTTCCCGACGCGGCGGGGGCGGGTTTGGCGGCCGGATTGGCGGGAGGAGTCTGAGCATCGATCGCCGCTGCGCCAGTCGAGATTGAATCAGCCTTGACCACAATCACGACGTCCACGGGCTCGTCCATTGGATCGAGCTTAAGGTGGAGGGCGTCACCGCCTGCGATCGGAGCCGGAGTTTTTGCAGCCCAGTCACTGAGGCTCTCAGTCTTGACTTGGCCAGCAGGTTCGGTGGCCGCAGCCAGGCGATTTCTGCCCAGAGCGGAACGATCGTAGTATCGGTCCACCGTCGGGGCTGCGCTCGCGGCTTGATTGACGCCGAAGCTCTCCGCACCCGCCGCGCCACCGCCGCCCACGGTCGGCAGGGCCGGCGGTGTGGGGGTGGTTGTCGGAGCTGCGTAAACGCTTCCCAAAGTGAGCGACTTCGGATCGACGACGTGCGATTGTGCCTCGGCCGACGACGACGCCACCGGCACGCCGAGTGCCGCGATCACACCTTTGACCTTGGTGGACGTCTCCGCCAAGCCGTCAACCGGCGCGGGCGCGAATTCTTTCAGCTCCGCGCGCTGCCCCTGCTCGCGCGACAATGCCGCGCTCAACTCATTGAGCTGCCTGCGGTTCATCCGCGCGATGATCACGTTGTTGCGCCCGATCGACTCATCCTCAGACCGCTTTGCAGCGGAGGCCGGATGATCGCCGTCGCCCAGGTTAAACGCATCGGTGCTCGCGGCGCTAACCTTCGCCGCGAGCGATCGACGTGCGCGTAGGTTCTCCTCAGTGAGCTGACCCTCAAGTCCGCCCCGGGTCGATTCGCCAGCCGCGGCTTTGTCGGCGGAGATGGCGTCCTTGCTGACCTCGGCTTTTTTTGACTCGCCCATCCCCGCCTTGTTCAGTTGCTTCAGGCTGCCGTCGCCGCGGCTAACGTCAGAAACCGAAGCCCCAGGCGCGGCTGCCTCCTGCTTGGCATAGTCTAACTGCGTCGGCTGGGGCGCGTTCTTCGTCGCCCGTCCCGTGGTCGAGGAGGAAAAATCGGGCTTGGCCGACGGAGCCAACGGGGCCGGCGCTGCGGTGTCGGGGCGCTCCGATGGCTGGATCTGCGGGATGCCCGCAACCGCCACCGGCCCGGCACCGCCACCCGTTCCACCACCACCGCCGCCGAATCCCTTGCCAGCATAATTAAACTTCTCTCCATCGCCCGCGGCAAGGCCGGCCGCGCGGCCATTGGCAACCGCCAACGGCGTAGCCGCCGGAAGAGAATCATCCGTCATGTACTGAATCCCATTGCCCTTGAAATACGCCGCAAGCTGCCCGTTGGCGGCCGTCGCGCTTGGCGTCGAAACCATTAAATAAAGTCTGGTGTTGCCGGCGGAATTGAAGAAGTTGTTATCGCTTCCCAGGCTTTCGTTGATCCACTTGCGGACGTTTTCCACTTCCGCGGGCGTCACCAAGCCCCGTTCCAAAACGCCCCGCCTCATCGCCACATCCAGATCGGGATTGGCGGCGCGGCCTGCCCGCATGCCGTAGAGCGTGCGGTCATCCTTCGCACCGGCCGAATCCGGCCGCGGTGAATCGGTCGGTTGGCGCGCGTCGCGCGACGCCAATTCCGACTCCGACATCGCCTTGCTGCGGAGCACGTCGACGCCGGGGTCGCCTGCCTTGCCCTTTTCATCGTTGCGCGTATTTCCCGCCAACGCGTCGGAATCACGATCCTTCGCCAACTTATCGATCGACGGCCCCAAATCTTTCAGCCGATCGTCCACCGCCAGTTGCGTGCGGGGGTGTCCCCCCGACGGCGGCAGCACGTAGTAGATCACCAGGCCCAGCCCCACTGCCAGGATCAGCACCGCCGCGACGGCCGTCAACTGCGGCCACCGGTGCACGCGCCGCGCCGGGTTTGAATGGTCATCTGTCGGATCCAGGAGCGCCCCGCGCTCGATCTGCCCGCAAAGCGACTCATTTAATTCGATCGGGGCGGCAATGCGCGGCAGGTCGCGCAGCAACCCGCTGGCGGCGCGAAGCTCGGCGATCAACGCCTTGTGCTGCGGATTGGCGGTCAGGTGTTGCTCGATCTCCGCCCGCTCGGCGTCGTCAAGCTCTCCTTCGACATAGGCACACAGTTGCGCCTCGATTTTTTCCTTGCTGCTTTCCATCTCGTATCTCATCGGCTTAGACGCTCGGCGGCCCGAAAGAGTTCGGGAGCGCAGAGGCGTCGTGGGCCGATTCTTCCCGGTAAAGGCCAACGACCCGGAAGGCTCGGAATTAGGATTCGGTCCGCAAAGAACCAAACCCCGTCTCCGGAGTCCAGGCATACCAATCTGTCGCGTGGGTTATCGCGGACGACGATCCGCAGACAGGTACGCCCGGAGCTCGTCCCGCAACGCAAGACGCGCGCGGAACAGCCGACTTTTCAAGGTTCCCAGCGGAAGGCCCAACACATCGGCCATCTGCTGGTAGTCGAACCCTTCGATGTCGCGCATCACCAGAACAGCGCGATACTCGGCATCGAGTCGGCCCAGGGCGGTGAGGACCTGACCGTGAAGCTCCTTACGCTCCAGGTCGTCGGGTGGCATCGCCGCTGCGGCTTTGCCGGACGTTCCATCCCGCGACACGCGGTCCGCCAAGCTCGATGCCTGGTCGTCGCCGTCGTGCTGGCGGCCATTGCCATTCCGCGGGGGGGCGTCCAACGAGAAGACCCTGTGGCGCTGAACCTTCCGCAGATGACTGATCGCCAAATTGACCGCGATCCGGAACAACCAGGTATACGGACTGGCGTCGCCGCGGAAGCTCTCCAGCTTCATCAGTCCCCGGGTAAACGCTTCCTGCGTCAGCTCGCGGGCTTCATCGAAGTCACCCACGAGTCGCAAAACCGCGTTGTACAGCCGGTCCTGATACGCGACCACCAGCTCGCCATACGAGGCCCGATCACCTTGCTGAGCCTTGCGGAGCAGTTCTATTTCCCGTCTGGCCGCCAGATTAATAGGCTCTGACGGCTCGGGAACCTCGAACTGTGATCCACTCAGGCTCGACATGGGATTGGACGGGGCGGGGATTGGAAAGTTCCTCGAAATCTTTTGTGCCTGCATGTGAGGCGCCTTGTGTCGGACATCCGTGCCCGATAACCCAAAGATCCAATATGCCAGTGCATTGCGACACAGTCAACGCAGGCCGGACCCAAAGGAATGAAATTCTCTATGTCTAAGACGAGCGAACCCGCAATTCATTAACCATGCGCTGGATTCGCCTTTGTTTCACTTCTTACAGTTTCACCTCGCACCGCGCGAGAGTCTGTCTCCATCTTGTAACAACCGCCGCCGATCTGAAGTGCGGCAGCCGACGCGAAAGTTCACTTCAGCCCGTTGTCGTATGACGTTTGTCAGAATCGCGTGCCGCCCCTAACATCGCCGGCCATGCCGACGGAGACTTTTTCGGATTTTATTGACCTGCTCGAACGCAACGGGGAACTCGCCCGCGTGAGAACCCGCGTCTCGCCGCTTCTTGAGATCGCGGAAATCGCGGACCGCATGAGCAAGACCCCCGCCCCCCACGGCAACGAAGAGCTCGACGACAACCCCGCCGCCCGCCTCGGCGGCAAGGCCCTGCTCTTCGAAAGCATCGAAGGCTCCGACATCCGCCTCGCCATCAACACCTTCGGCTCATACTGGCGCGTCAACCAGGCCTTGGGCACCGACAACCTCGAAGCCCTCGCCGCCCGCGTCCAGCAACTCGTCAAACCCGAGATCCCCACCACGCTTGTCGAAAAAATGAAGAAGCTCCCGGACCTCATCAAGATGGCCGGCTTCCCCCCGAAAATCGTCAAGAGCGGCATCTGCCAGCAGGTCGTTTACGAAGGCGACGGCGCAGACCTGGGCATCCTCCCGATCATCCAGTGCTGGCCCCTCGACGGCGATCTCCGCTCCGGCCAGGCCTTCGACCCCGCCGCCGCAAACCGCGCCGCCGACGCCCAGACCGGCACCGGCCGCTACATCACGCTCGGCGGCGTCCACACCCGCAACCCCGTCGACGGCTCGCGCAACATCGGCATGTACCGCGTGCAGGTCCACGGCCCGCGCCTCTGCGCCATGCACTGGCACATGCACCACGACGGCGCGCGCCACTTCCGCCTCTGGCAGAAAAAAGGCGAACGCATGCCGCTCGCCATTGTCCTGGGCGGCGAATCCGTCCTCACCTACTCCGCCACCGCCCCGCTGCCGCCCAGCGTCGAAGAGCACCTCTTCGCCGGCTTCCTCAACGGCCGCGGCATCGAGCTCGTCAAGTGCAAGACGATCGACTTGGAAGTCCCCGCCAACGCCGAGATCGTCATCGAAGGGTACGTCGATCCAAAACAAAAATTGATGGAAGGCCCCTTCGGCGACCACACCGGCTTCTACTCCCTGGCCGACTGGTACCCCGCCTTCCACGTCACCGCCATCACCCACCGCAAGAATCCCATCTACCCCACCACGATCGTCGGCAAGCCGCCCATGGAAGACTACTTCCTGGGCAAGGCCACCGAACGCATCTTCCTCCCGCTCCTGAAAATGCTCATCCCCGACATCGTCGATTACTCCCTCCCCATCAGCGGCGTCTTCCACAACTGCGCCTTCATCAAGATCAAAAAAGAATACCCCTTCCAAGCGAGGCGCGTGATGCATGCCATCTGGGGCGCAGGCCAGATGGCCTTCACGAAATTTATCGTGGTGGTGGACGATCACGTCAACGTCCATGACGAACAGGACGTCCTCTTCCACCTCTTCGCCAACTGCGACCCCGCAAGAGACACAGAAGTCGTCCACGGCCCGGTAGACATCCTCGACCACGCCTCCCCCGATCTAGGCGCTGGCAGCAAAATGGGTTTTGACGCAACGGCCAAGCTCCCCGCCGAAGGCAAAGTCCGCATGTGGCCCAAAGAGCTCGAGATGGACCAGGCAACAAAGGAACTCGTCACGAAGCGCTGGCGCGAATACGGTCTAAGCTGATCGTCTCGCGAACATGCACCGCAGTCGCTTGCGGTTTCGCCGGTCAACTTGCGTTAAACTCTCCCACCATGCGACGCGCCGTCTACGCCGGAAGCTTCGACCCCATCACCCTCGGCCACCTCTGGATGATCGACCAGGGCCGCGCCCTTTTCGATGAGCTGATCGTCGCCATCGGCATCAACCCCGACAAGCGATACCTCTTCTCCCTCGAAGACCGCCTCGCCATGCTGCGCGAAACCACCGGCGCCTTCCCCAACGTCCGCATCGCCAGTTACGAAAACCTCTTCCTCGTTCACTACGCCGAACAGGTCGGCGCATCCTTCATCCTCCGCGGCATCCGCAACGAGCAGGATTACGGCTACGAGCGCGGCATGCGCTACGTCAACGCCGAGCTCGACGCCAAAATCCGCAGCGTCTTCCTCATCCCCCCGCGCGAACTCGTCGAAGTCAGCTCCAGCTTCGTCAAAGGCCTCGTCGGCCCCGCCGGCTGGGAACAGATCCTCGAAAAATACCTCCCCGCGCCCGTCTACCAGCGCTTCCTCGCGCGAAAAAACACGTGATCACTCCCGCCGATCAAGCCGACCTCGACCAGCGCTGGGCCGCCCTCGCCCGTCGCGCAAACTGGTCCGGCGACACCGCCGCCATCTACGCTGAACTCGAAGCCGCTTACAACGCCCCTACGCGCCACTACCACAACCTCCACCACGTCCTGCAATGCCTGCGAACACTCGACGAAGTCCAAAACCAATGCACCGACCCCATCGCCGTCGAGACCGCCATCTGGTTCCACGACGCCGTCTACGATCCCACCCGCCCCGACAACGAAGCCCGCTCCGCCGACCTAGCCGAACGCCACCTCCGCGCGCTAGGCGCACCCGAACCGTTCGTCGTAACCGTCCACGACCTCATCCTCGACACCCGCCAC
>JAQGHM010000164.1 GCA_028291615.1 Phycisphaerales bacterium
GTCGAACGTATGCAAATCCGAAACGATGTTCGGATCGTTGTACGCGGTGACGATTGCGATCGTCTGCCCCGCGCCGTCGGCGGTGATGCCATTGGCCAGCGTGATCTTGTCGAAGCCATAGGCCTTGCGGATCTGTGCCGGCGTGTAACCGCTGATGCCAGCCGACGCCGCGGGAGTCGCGTACGATGCAGGCGTGACGGTGATGTCCTGTAAATCGCCGAGTAGACTGACCGACAAGAGCTGTCGGGATTCCAATGACTCTAACTTCGCCGTGCTTGGTGATTTCGTCGTGGCCATACAACTCCTCGATTACGTCGGGCTCCAATCGTCCAATCACCGCGATCATGGACGCACGGAGGCGGCCGGGGGGACACGTCACCGAAAGGAAATCAAAATCGCATCCACTTTTAGTAACGCGGCAGGTCGGTAGAATCCCCAGCCAGATGATGGTTCGCCTTTCCAAGTCGTTTCATTTCGAAGCCGCGCACGACCTGCCGACGTTTCCCGACGGGCATAAGTGCCGCCGCTTACATGGTCACTCGTTTCGCTTTGACGTGGTGGTTGAGGGAGAGGTGCCGCCCGAAACGGGTTACCTGATCGACTACGGCGAGATCAAGCGCGTGGTCGATCCGATCGTCCGCCGTCTCGATCACTTCTACCTGAACGAAATCGTCGGGCTCGAAAACCCCACAAGTGAGATCATCGCGAAGTGGATCTGGGACCAGATCCAACCAGTCCTGCCCATGCTGGCCGTCCTGATCGTGCATGAAACCTGCACATCGACCTGCGAGTATCGGGGGAAGTGAATAAGTTGGGGTTGCAACAATGTTAACGTTTAATCTGCTTAATCTGCTTAAGGCTCAAATCCGATAGCGGAATCTGTCATATTTTGGATTCTTCTTGACATCTTTTGGAATGTTCTGCAAACTGTTGGGGAAAGTTGGAGCAAACGAGGAAAAACGAGATGGTTGCTCAGGGAACGCGGAATCTGGATCGCCGGGAAGTCGAATCGCTGGTTCGCGAGGTTTTGCTGCAAAAACTTCGCGGCGGCGCGACCCCTCCGCCGGCGCGCGAGCGGCATGCGGTCGAGCCGTCGCGGGCGGGTGGGCCGCCTCATCCGCTGGTGGTGAATGTTTCCGCCCGCCATATGCATGTTTCACAAGCCGACCTTGAGACGCTCTTTGGCGCCGGGTCGAAGCTCACGAAATTGAAGGATCTGTATCAGGAAGGGGAATTCGCCAGCGAGCAACTCGTCACGCTCGTCGGGCCGCGACAGCGAATCATTCCCAACGTGCGCATCCTCGGCCCGGTGCGGAACTACACGCAGATCGAACTCTCCTACACCGACGGAATTTATCTCGGCCTCGAATTGCCGTTGCGATTGAGCGGCGATCACACCGATACCCCCGGCATCACGGTGCTGGGTCCCAAAGGCGCGGTGAACCTGACCAAAGGCGTCATTCGCGCCGAGCGCCACGTGCACATGTCCACAGCTGACATGTCCTACTACGGCGTCAAGGACGGCGATTACCTGAAACTCAAAATCGAAGGCCCGTGCGGCGTAACCTTCGATCGCATGCGCGTTCGCTATCACCCCAAGGTGATCCTCGAAGTGCACATCGACACCGACGAAGGCAATGCGTGCGATCTGGAATCGGCCACGCACATGGAATTAATCAAGTAAACACACGAAAGGAACTGTCATGGCGAGCGAAGCGTTGGGATTGCTGGAGACTAAAGGTCTGGTGGCGTTGATGGAGGGGACGGACGCGATGCTGAAGGCTGCGAACGTCGAGATGATCGGCTGGGACAAGGCCGGCAGCGGCATGGTCACCGCCTTCGTCAAAGGCGACGTCGCAGCGGTGAAGGCCGCGGTTGATGCCGGCGCTGAAGCGGCCGGTCGTGTCGGCACCGTGATCAGCGTGCACGTGATCCCGCGCCCGCACGACGAATTGGGCGGCATGATGCCCAAGACAAAGAAGTCGGCTGCGCCGGCGATGGCTGGGGCGAAGAAGTAGAACCACGAAGTTCAGGAAGCACACGAAGAAGACAAACGATTTAAGCACGGGTGCAATGCCCGCGTGATACTGGAGATTCAGATGGCGGATACGAATGGCAATGGCGCGTTTGGAACGGCTTTGGGCCTGGTTGAGACCAAGGGTTGGGTCGGGTCGGTCGAGGCCGTCGATGCGATGCTGAAGGCGGCGAACGTCGAGGTCGTGAAAACGATCCAGATCGGCGGCGCGTTCGTCACCACGATCGTGCGCGGCGACGTCGGCAGCGTCAAAGCGGCTGTCGATGCAGGCTCCGAAGCAGCCGGTCGCGTCGGCGAACTCGTCGCCTCCCACGTGATCGCCCGCCCCCACGAAGACCTGCTAGCTGGATTCGGCGCAGGTGGCGGCGGCTCGGCACTGTGAATCGAAAAGTAGGCGGTAGGCAGTAGGCGGTAGGCAGAAGCCGCCTCCGCCTTAACCGCATTCGCCTTTCCGCCTACTGCCTACCGCCTACTGCCTACTACTCCCATGCTCGTTCTCGTAGCAAATCTCGGCAGCACCTCGTTCAAGTTCAAGCTGTTGGACATGGACAACGCCGGCGACGTCCTCGCAAGCGGCGGCTACGAGCGCATCGGCCAGGCCGGCTCCCCCTACGCCACCCACGCCGACGTGATCGACGTCATCCTCAAAGACCTGCCGCGCCGCCCCGACGCAATAGGCTTCAAGGCGGTACACGGCGGTCCGATCAGCGGCGCGGTGCGCGTTACGAGCGACGTCATCGCGACGATGGAACAGTTCGCCGACATCGCCCCGGCGCACAACCCGCCGTACATCGCCGCGATGAAAGCGTTCGCTGCCAAGATGCCCACCACGCCACAGGTCGCGGCGTTCGAAACCGCATTCCACCAGACCGTTCCGATGAGCCGCCAGGTCTACGGCATCCCGCACGAATGGACCGAAAAGCTCGGAATCCGCCGCTACGGCTTCCACGGCGCATCGCACCGCTATATCGCGACGCGGGTAAAAGAGATCGTTCCCGAAGCCCGGCGCATCATCTCCTGCCACCTGGGCGGATCCTGCTCCGTTTGCGCGATTGAAAACGGCAAGTCGGTCGCGAACAGCCTCGGCCTCACGCCCCAGACCGGCGTCTTCCACAACAACCGCGTCGGTGACTTCGACACCTTTGCCCTCCTGCGCCTGACCAAGCAGGGATACACCCTCGACGACATCCTGAAAAAGCTCGGCAAAGAAGGCGGTCTGCTCGGCATCAGCGGCATCTCCAACGACATGCGCGACGTCGAACGCGCCGCCGCGGCGGGAGACGCCCGGGCGAAACTCGCCGTCGATGCCTTCGTCGAATCGGTTCGCCATTACATCGGCGCCTCCCTCGTCGTCCTGGGCGGCCTCGACGTCCTCGCCTTCACCGGCGGCATCGGTGAAAACGGCGCGGCCCTCCGCGAGGCAATCTGCCGCGGCATGGAATGGGCCGGGGTTTCCCTCGACCTCTCGAAGAATCACGTGCGCGCCAAAGAAGAAAAGATCAGCAAGGTCGAGTCCGGCGTGCAGATCTGGATCATCCCGACGAACGAAGAACTAATCGTAGCGCGACAAACGGCAGCAGTACTCAACGCCAACTAACAATTAGCAACTAACACCAGCAACTGGAGAACATCATGGCCAACGGTGAAGCGATCGGATTAATCGAAACCAAGGGAATCGTAGCAGCGGTGGAGGCGTGCGACGCGGCCCTCAAGGCCGCCAACGTGACCTTCGTCGAGCAGCACAAAGTCGGCAGCGGCCTGGTCGCCATCACCCTTAAGGGTGACGTCGCCGCGGTCCGCGCCGCGGTCGATGCCGGCGCAGAAGCCGCCGGCCGCGTAGGCGAAGTCGTCAGCGTCCACGTAATCCCCCGCCCCCACGGCGACGTGGCGAAGATGGGATAGCGAACAAGTGAAACATGAAGACGTGAAACATGAAGAATGCCAGTGCGGCTTCATGTTTCATGTTTCACGTTTCACGTTTCTGGAGTTCCCATGTTTCTCGGACGAGTCACCGGTCACGTCGTCGCTTCGCAGAAGGACAAGGTCCTTAACGGGCAGAAGCTCCTGGTCGTCGAGCCCCTCAACGTCAAATACGAAGAGGGGACCAACAAGCCCGCCGCGCTGGGAAATACCGGCCGCGCCATCGTGGCGATGGACGTCGTCGGCTGCGGCGAAGGCCAGCTTGTGCTGGTCGTGCAAGGCAGCAGCGCCCGCATGACCGAGCAAACCAAAAACCTGCCGGCCGACGCGGTCGTCGTCGGGATCGTCGACTCGGCGGTCTTCGGCGGCAAGACGTTTTACCAGGCTCGGGAATAGGTCGCCGCAAAGACGCAAAGAGCGCAAAGAAGTCAGAGGTAGCCAAACATGAATCAAGCGCTTGTTCAGGACGTTGTCGCGGAAGTAATGCGGCGGCTGGGAAGTCGAACCAGCTCGTCCAACGGCGGCCTCCGCGCCGGCGAAGACGCCCCCGCCAACGAAGGCCTGCGCCGCGAGGCCGAGGCCCACCCCCACCGCATCGACGTCCCCGTCGGTCAGTACGGCATCTTCGCCGACGTCGACAAGGCCGTCACCGCAGCAACCGAAGCCCAGCAGAAGCTGATGAAGCTCTCGCTCGACGACCGCGACGCGATCGTCAAGCTCGTCAAGCAGATGGCCAAGGACAACGCCGTCGCCTGGGGAAAGATGGAATACGACGAGACGAAGATCGGCCGCCTCGATCACAAGATCGAAAAGCTCCGCATTCTCGAGCTAGTCCCCGGCGTCGAGTTTCTGAAGACCAACGCCACGACCGGCTCCAACGGCGTCTGCCTCGAAGAGTTCGCCCCCTACGGCGTCATCGGCATCATCACGCCCGTCACGCACAGCGTCCCCACGCTCTCCGCCAACGTGATCAACATGGTCGCGTCCGGCAACTCGATCGTCGCCAACCCGCACCCCAGCGCCTCCAACTGCGCCGCCTATTGCGTCCGCGAATACAACAAAGCCATCGCCGCCAAATTCGGCATCGAGCACCTGATCACCATCATCGTCCCCCCCACGCTCGAAACCGCCGACGCGATCTTCAACCACCGCGGCATCCAGCTCCTCGTAGTAACCGGCGGCCCCGCGGTCGCCCGCGCCGCGCTGGCCGCCAAGAAGCGCGCGATCGTCGCCGGCCCCGGCAATCCACCAGTCGTCGTCGATGAAACCGCCTGCCTCGAAAACGCCGCCACCTCGATCGTCGCCGGCGCGGCCTTCGACAACAACCTCCTCTGCATCGGCGAAAAACAGGTCTTCGCCGTTGAAAGCATCTTTGACAAGCTCATGTCGAAAATGGAAAACGCCGGCGGCTACATCCTCAACGCCGAGCAGATCGAGCGCCTGACGAAAGTAGCCTTCACGCTCGATCCCAAAGACGGCAAATACCACGTCAACAAAGGTTACGTCGGCAAAGACGCATCCGTCCTCGCCGAGGCCGCAGGCGTGCGCGTCCCCCCCGCCACCCAGCTTCTCGTCGGCGAAACCGACTACGGCCACCTCTTCGTGCAGCACGAGCAGATGATGCCCTTCGTCCCCTTCGTCCGTGTCAAAGACGTCGACGCCGCCATCGACCTCGCCATCCAAAGCGAGCACGGCTACCGCCACACCGCCATCATCCACTCGCGCAACATGAACACGGTCACCAAGTTCGGCCGCCGCGCCAACACCACCCTCTTCGTAGTAAACGGCGCCAGCCCCAGCGGCCTCGGGTTAGGCGGCCAAGGCTATCTAAGCTACTCCATCGCCACGCCCACCGGCGAAGGCATCACGACGCCGCTAACCTTCACGCGCTACCGAAGAGTAATGATCACCGGCTCTCTGAGGATGATTTAGAGTGTCTAAATCAACCCACGTTTCTTTGCGCTCTTTGCGTCTTTGCGGCCGTATGTTTTTGAGTTCTCAGTTATGCAACTAGGACGAGTCATAGGCCACGCAACCGCCACCATCAAGCACCCGTCAATGAACGGCTGGCGGATGGCCGTCGTCCAAATCCTCAATGCCGCCCGCCAACCCGAAGCCGACCCCGTCATCGCCGCCGACAAATTCGGCAGCGGCATCGGCGACATTGTCGTCCTCAACAGCGACGGCAAAGCCGCCCGCGAGATGATCGGCGACAACAAAAGCCCCGTCCGCTGGTTCGTGATCGGAATCTCAAACGAATGATCTTCACCGCCCGCCAACTCGAAGACCTTCACAAGAGCAACGGCCACGTCGTGCTCCCCTACGGCGCGCGCCTCACGCCGCTCGCCGTCGATTGGGCCCGGGCGAAGAAGATCGCCGTCGGCTACGGTCCCGATGAGCTCGTGAAACAGTCAAACGCGCCCGCCGCACCGCGCGGCATTGGCCAGGCGAGCGAACCGAACCCGCACGCCGCCACCGCCGCATACCTCTGGTGGTGCGACGGCCCCTGCGGAGCCGCAAAAGCCGCGGTAGGTGCATTGACCAAAGAATCGAATCTCCCCGCCATCGATCTTCCCGCCGATCCGAAGCAATTGATGCCCGTAATCAAAAAGCTCGCCGCGGCAATCAAAGACCTAAAAGCAGCTGGCGGCCTACTACTCGTCCAAAGTGCCCCATCGGCAACCATCCTTGCAAACCGCTGCCCCTCCCTCCGCGCCATCGTCGGCACCACCCTCGAATCACTCGAAGCCGGCATCGCCCAGCTCGCAGCCAACGTCCTCATCATCGAATACCCCAACAAATCCTTCTCGCAAATCAAAAATCTCCTGTCGCGATTCGTCCGAGCCAAACGCGACCTGACTGAAGACGCAAAACGACAATTGCAGGAGTTGGCGTCATGCGGATAGGCAAAGTGATCGGCCGAATCTGCCTCAACACCACCTACGAAACGCTCGTAGGCGCACGCTTCCTCCTCGTAGCCGTCCAGGACCGCTTTGCTCTAGCCGGCCACCCCCGCAAGACCGCCGAAACCCTCGTCGTCTACGACAACCTAGGCGCAACCGAAGGCGACACCATCGCCTTCGCCGAAAGCCGCGAAGCCTGCATGCCCTTCTATCCCGAAAAAATCGTCCCGCTGGACGCCTACAACGCAGCGATCCTCGATACGGTGTCAGTGACTTTGAACATTTGAAAGGCGTGAAACATGAAAACGTGAAACATGAAGACAACGACCGAAGCGCGTCGCTTCTCTTCATGTTTCACGTTTCATGTTTCACGAATTACCATGGCCTACAACGGAAACAAAACCCTCGCCCCTCGCATCAACGAATTCAAACTCAAAGAGCAGATGTGCGACGTCGGCCGCCGCATCTGGCTCAAGGGCTTCTGCGCCGGCAACGAGGGCAATCACTCGCACCGCATAGGT
>JAQGHM010000176.1 GCA_028291615.1 Phycisphaerales bacterium
GGATGCGTACCAGACGCTCTTCACCAACCGGGTCGTCCGGCGCGCCAAGGAACTCGAGGCCGACCACCCGCCGCAAAAGCCCGGGGCCGAAAGGTCCGATACGAGGGACGGGCCCAAACTCGCGGGCGGCGGCGTCGCGTGACCGCGAACGAAGGATCCCCGAACACCGATTACATCCCCCTATGGCTAAAGAACTCATTCACGGCGTGACGGTCAAGAAGCTCAGCATCCACTGCGACGAGCGCGGGCGGCTCATGGAGATGCTCCGGGCCGACGACAAGGAGTGCAAGAACATCAAGTTCGGCCAGATCTACATGACCACCGCCTACCCCGGCGTCGTCAAAGCCTGGCACTTCCACCACAAGCAGACCGACCACTTCATCTGCGTCCGCGGCCAGATGAAGGTCGTGCTCTACGATTCGCGCAAAGAGTCGCCGACGCACGGCATGATCAACGAATTCGTCATCGGCGACCACGCCCCGTTCCTGATCGAGATCCCCAACTTCGTCTATCACGGCTTCAAGTGCGTGAGCGACCATGAGGCGATCGTCGTCAACTACACGACCGAGTGCTACGACTACAAGAACCCGGACGAATACCGGGTCGATCCGCATAGCAAAGATATTCCGTATGACTGGGCGCGCAAGGACGGGTGATTCGCTTATCTAACAACTGGCAACTAACAACCAGCAACTGGTATCCCTATGAAAGGCATCATCCTAGCCGGCGGCGCCGGCACCCGGCTTTACCCGCTCACCCGCTGCCTCAGCAAGCAGTTGCTCCCCGTCTACGATAAGCCGACGATTTACTACCCGCTCTCCGTCCTCATGCTCGCCGGCATCCGTGAGGTGCTCATCATCAGCACGCCGCGCGACCTGCCGATGATCCGCAACCTCTTCGGCGACGGCAGCCAACTCGGCATGAACTTCGAATATCGCGAACAGCCCGAGCCCAACGGCATCGCCCAGGCATTCACCATCGGCGACACCTTCATCGGCAACTCCCCCGTCTGCCTCATCCTCGGCGACAACGTCTTCTACGGCCACGACCTCATCACGCTGCTCGATGGCGCCGTGAAGCACAAGAGCGGCGCGACCGTCTTCGCCTATCAGGTCAGCGATCCGGAACGCTACGGCGTCGTCGAGTTTGACCAATCGATGAAGGCGCTCTCGATCGAGGAAAAGCCCGCAAAACCCCGCAGCAACTGGGCCGTCACCGGTTTGTACTTTTACGATGCTAACGTCGTCTCTGTCGCCAAGTCGCTCAAGCCTTCGCCGCGCGGCGAGCTCGAGATCACCGACGTCAATCGCGCCTACCTCGCCAAAGGCGAGCTGCGTATCCAGCCGATGGGTCGCGGCATCGCCTGGCTCGACACCGGCACGTATGCGTCGCTCCTCTCCAGCTCGCAGTTTGTGCAGACGCTTGAAGACCGCCAGGGACTCAAGGTCGCATGCATCGAGGAGATCGCGTTCGCGATGAAGTTCATCGATGCCGCGCAGCTCCAGCGGCTCGCCGACCAGGCCGGCAAGAGCGATTACGGCAAATACCTCCAGCGCATCGTCAACGAAGCGCGCTAAACTGCGATCATGAGCCAGCCGAAGCGGATCCTCGTCTGCTCGCCCTATTCCGACCCCGGCTGGCGCTGGCTCGCCCCTGCGCCGGCGCTCCGCGATCAACCCCTGGAATGGGAATTCTTCCACCGCGTAGAGGCTGGCTTTCTCGAACGGAAGATTCACACGCCCGACTTGGCGCTGATGGGTACCTGTCGCCGCGCGATCCAGGCCGTTCGCCAGCGCCGCGCTGATCTGCTGATCACGCACGATCCGCGCGCGACGTGGTGGTGCGCCTTCTTCGCCGCCCGCGCCGGCGTCACCGTCCGGCATCTCGCCCACAGCTTCAACTTCGCCAAGCTGCCGCGCGGTCTCAAGCGCCGCATGATGACCCGCGCATTCGCCAGCGTCGATCGCTTCGTCGTCTACTCCCACGCCGAGCGCGAGCTGTACGCGGATTACTTCGACCTGCCGCGCTCGCGGTTCGACGTTAAGCTGTGGGGCGTCGGCAAGCCCGATGTGGCCGAGCCTCCCGAACCGGGCACGGAGCCGGAGGAAGGACAATATCTCTGCGCCATCGGCGGCAATCGGCGAGATTACGCCTCCCTCATGGCCGCGATGGCGCAACTCCCACAAATCCCCATGGTCGTCGTCGCCCGTCCGCACAACCTCCGCGGGCTGACCGTGCCCGCCAACGTGACCGTCCGCTGCGACATTCCATTCCCACTAGCCATGCGCATCCTGCAACGTTCCCGCTTCATGGTGCTGCCGCTCGATTCCAGCACCGTCCCGTGCGGCCACGTCACGCTCGTCGCCGCCATGCACCTTGGAAAGGCCTTCGTCATCACCCGATCCGCGGGTATTGCCGATTATTTATCGGATCCAAATACTCGCCGGCCCAACGGCATTACCTGCGAAGCTGGCTCGCCCCAAAGCTTGACCGATGCCATCCGCGCACTCTGGCAGGACCCCGACCGCATCAAGGAACTAAGCGAAAACGGCAGAGCCTTCGCACAGGCGTACTGCACCGAAGAGACGATGGTCGAGCACTTCCGCGCGCAGCTCGCGGACTGGAACCTGCTGCCCCAGCCGGAGAAACTTCACACCCAATGAAAAGTAGGATCCCAAAGATCCTCGCCAGCCGCCCGCCGGTCGCGACACCGCTCGCCGCCCTGGAGGCGCCGCGCCGGCTCGATTACATCGACGCCGCACGCGGGTGGGCCTTCCTTGGCGTCCTTACCGTGCACGCCTTCGGCCGCGCACCTGTGGACAACTACCTTCTCAAATCCCTCGCCTCCTCCGGCAACTACGGCGTTCAGCTCTTCTTCATCGCCTCCGCGCTCACGCTCTGCATGTCCTTCGAAGCCCGCCGCACGAAGGACGACCGCCTAGTAATGTTCTTCCTCATCCGGCGCTTCTTCCGAATCGCGCCGCTCTTTTATTTCGGCATCGTCTTCTACCTGATCGTCTGGGGTACCGGCCCGCGCGAGTTCGCGCCCGACGGCGTTCACACTCGTCAGGTCGCTCTCACCGCCGGCTTCCTCCACGGCTGGTGGCCCGACACGATCAACAGCGTCGTGCCCGGCGGCTGGTCTATCGCGGTCGAGATGAACTTCTACCTTTGCCTGCCCCTGCTCTTCGTCCTCCTCACCACGCTGCGCCGCGCGCTCGTCGCGTTCGTTATCTCGATCCCGCTCACCGTCGGGATCAGCGTTTTGACCGCAAAGCTCCTCCGCTCTAACTTCGATTCGGGACTCGTCGCCGGCTTCACCTACTATTGGCTACCCCGCCAGTTCCCCGTCTTCCTTCTGGGCATCGTCGTCTTTCACCTCTCGCGCGGGCAGCGCGATCCCGCCTCTGCAAAGCGCCTCGCGCTGTTCGGTGTACTCGGCCTTCTCGCTGCATCAGTTGTCGGAAATCGACTCCCACTTTCCTACCTCGCCCATTCGATCTGCTTCGGGGTGATCCTCGTCGCCCTTCGCTCGGCGCCGCTGCAGCTCCTGGTCAACCCGATGACCCGCTTTCTTGGCACGATCAGCTTCAGCGCCTACATCTGCCACTTCTTTGCCATTGATGTCGTCGCCGCGACAATGCAGCGTCTAACCTTCCTGCCGGGGCAGCATCCGCTCCTGATATTCCTGACCCTCTACCTCCTAACCCTCGCCCTCACTTGCGTCTTCTCCTTCATCACCTACCGCCTGATCGAAGTTCCCGGGCAAAACCTCGGCCGACTGATTATCGCCGCGCTCTCCAAGCGCGGCCGTACGACCACGACACTTCCCGCCGCGGCAGAAGGGGCGATATGAACGCCGCCCCCGATTACATCGCCCCCACCCCCGCCGATCGTGCCGAAGCAGCCCCCGCTCACGTCCGGTCCCTCGATGGATTGCGCGGCCTCGCCATCTGCGGCGTTCTCGCCGTCCACGCCGGCGTTCCGTTTTTCACCGCCGGGTGGCTCGGCGTCGACCTCTTCTTCGTCCTCTCCGGCTTTCTCCTTACCTCGCTGATCTGCCGCGAGATCCAGACCAGCGGCCGCTTCTACTTCGTCGGCTTTTGGCTTCGGCGGGCGCTGCGGATCTTTCCGCCTTACTACCTCTACATCTCCGTTATCACCTTGCTCATCCTCTTTGGGTTTGGAAACCTCTCGGAACATCACGGGTACACCCCTGGCCTCTACCTGGCCTCCCTCTGGCTCTACTTTATTAACTACATTCCGCAGGGGGGCATCTGGAGCCACCAGATGCTTACGCTCCACCTTTGGTCGCTCGCGGTTGAGGAGCAGTTCTACCTGCTCTGGCCGCTGATGTTTGTGCTTTTCCGGTCGATCCGCCAGATGTTGGTCGTCTCAGTCGTGTTGACGATTGCAGTCCTGATTATTCGCGCCATAAGCACCGGACCCATTCAGAGCCACCTCTACACCCGCGGCCTGCCGATTTTCCTCGGTTGTACCGCTGCCCTGTACCTCGCCCAGTTTAAGTCGCGCGTCTCCACGCGGTTCACCAACGTGTCCCTCCTCCTGGCATTGCTCGCCACCCTTGTGATCGTCGTCCCTATGGGTCTGGGTAAACTGTCGGAGGACCGGGCGCACCGGCAGATCGTCCCGGTTGTCGTTGCATGCTACGCCTTGATGATCGCCGCGCTTTGGGCCTGTCGATCCGCCCATTTCGCCAATTTCCTCGGGTCTCGCCCACTGGTTTACCTCGGGAAGATTTCATACGGCGTCTACCTTTACCACATGCTGTTCCACCAATTGACGTGGTATGTCATCCTTGCGGATATCGATAAGTTGCCATCCTTGATCAAATTTCCCATTCGCGTACTTACATACGTTGGACTGACGGTGGCGGCGGCGGCGTTGAGTCACAGGTATTTCGAGCGGCCTTTCCTCCGGCTCAAGGACCGCTTTCGCACTCCCGCGGGTTCAAGCAAATCAGCGGTCTAACCGATGTGACCCATAACCGCGATGCCAACACCGCACCCCGACATCGCGCCAAAACGCGTCTCCATGGTCGTTCCCACCTTCCAGGAAGCCGGTAATCTCCCCCTCCTGATCCAGCGCGTCACCAGGGTCGCCCAGCAACAGGGCTGGGAGCCGGAACTGCTCATCATGGACGATGACAGCCAGGACGGGAGCGATCGCGCTGTGGCCGGCGCTGGGGTCGGCTGGGCAAGCCTCATCACCCGTCACACCGATCGAGGTTTAAGCCCGGCGGTTCTCGATGGCTTGCGGCGCGCCAAGGGGGATTATCTGGTCGTGCTCGACGCCGACCTCAGTCATCCGCCCGAACAGATTCCCGAGCTGATCGCCGCCCTCGACAGCGGCGCCGACTTCGCGCTGGGTTCGCGCTACGTCGAAGGGGGCAGCACGGATCACGACTGGGGCCTTTTCCGATGGCTAAACAGCCGCATCGCCACCTTCCTGGCGCGCCCGCTGACACACGTTAAAGATCCGATGAGCGGTTTCTTCGCGATCAAGCGCGAGACGTTCGAGGCCGGCCGGCAGTTCAGTCCGATCGGCTACAAGATCGGGCTCGAGCTGCTCGTCAAATGCCGCTGCAAAAAGCCGGTCGAAGTCCCCATCCATTTCGCCGACCGCCAAATCGGCAAGAGCAAGCTGACGCTGACGGAGCAGTTAAAATACATCAAGCACGTCCGCCGGCTGCTCATCTTCAAATATGGAAAAGGGACCGCCCTGACCCAGTTCTTCGTCGTAGGGACGATCGGCGCGATCATCAACCTGACCGCGCTGACCGTCGCGCTGCGCATGGGGTTGCGCGCGTCGATGGCCGTCGGCATCGGCATTGGCGTCAGCTTCTCGACTAACTTTTTGCTGAGTCGTCGGTTCGCCTTTACCGACGTCCGCAACCGTGCGTTGATCAGCGATTTCGTCCGCTTCGCCTCCGCGTCTTTGCCCGGCGCGATTGTCAATTACGGGCTCACGATGGCGCTGTACAAACCGCCTGGACCGATCGGTAGTCCGCAACTCGCGGCCGTCATCGGGATCATCACCGGCGCGCTCCTCAACTTTCTCTTCAATCGCTATTTCGCGTTTCGCGCCCGGCATTACAAACCCCGGGGAGCGAAGCCGTGACCAAGCCGCTGCTGTTCCCAATGGTTGCAACCGCGCTGATCGCCTTCGCGATGGCCGCGGGCTTTGCGGCGCAGCAGTCGCTCTGGGTGGATGAAACGACCCAGCTCGCCGGCATCCGCGTGCCGATCGGCGACACGTTTAAATTCCTCACTGGACGTCCCGCGCCCGCGTTCGATCGCTTTGACGTGCCGGGTGATCGGATGCCGCCGTTGAGCTATCTCGTCGGGAAGGCTTGGGCGGTCGTCTTCGGATTTTCGGAGGCCTCGCTGCGCTACCTCGGCGTCATCCTTTTCAGCATCACGACGGCGCTCACGGCCGCCGCCGCTGGATTTGCATGCCGGCCAAGCTCGGACAAAGCTCGGGCGCAGGTGGCGGCGTGGATCAGTGGTCTAGCGATGGCGACCGCACCGACCTGCGTCGCGCTGGCGCCGGAGATTCGGGCTTATCCGTTGTTTCACTGTCTTTCCGCCGCCGCGACGTTACTCCTGGTTCTACGGCTCACTTCCCCCGCGCGCTGGCAACTGCCCACTCTCATTGCCGTGCTGACGGCAGCGGTCTATACGCACTACTTCGGCGTCATCCTGACCGGCGCGGTTTTCGTCGCGCTCATCGTCGGACAGTTGCGGCTTCGGCAACCGATTCGGCCTGCCCTCATTCTCGCCAGCACCGTCGCAGTCCTTAGTCTCGGTCTCATCCCATTCCTGAAACAAGCGGTTGCGCTATCCCATCAACAGTCCGGTCTCGAGTCCGGTCATTCGTTCGCGGCCATCGTCCAACTTTGGGTTCGCTTCGGCGCTCATGGCGCGACCCAAACGATCAACAAGCTGGAATATCTCGCCGTCGGCGCCTTCTCTCTATGTGCGATGACCGCTTTGGTTCGCTCTGCTCGTTCCCGGGTCCATCCTGCAGCCCTGCCGCTGGTCGCATTGCTTTGCTCCGGTTTACTGGTTGTCTGCGTTGCCTCGCTCTGCGTGAGAGGCTTCAACGCCGCCAACGTCGCGTACAACGTCTGGGCGATTCCACCCGTCTTCGTCATCCTGGGCTTTGGTCTGACGCAGATCCCCAATGTCACCTATCGCCGAATCGCATTGGCCGTGGCCGGCATCTGGTTCATGACCGCGATCTACACCAGCCTTTTCCTATCCGTCCGCGGCAGCTTGTTCGCGCATTGCAGCAATCCTGCGATCGTCAACGCCATCGAAACCGTAGGCGTTGATCAGGTGACCATGATTCATACTGGCGACAAGAGCGGCATCTTCGGAATGGCCTATTACCCGCTCCGCTATAACTACCTGGATCGCCTCCAACAATACGGAATGTATCCGGGCGGTCCGCTGGTGGATGCGCGGCTCGGCCGTCCGGGCACGGAGCTTGCCCCCACCGGTCTAAAGACCCCGTTTGTCCTCCTCGTCTACACCCGCGAATTTCGGTCGCAGGAACTCGCCCGGACCTGGAAAACCGGTTCTGATCCGGCCTTCGATGATTCCGCTTGTGTTGCGGCGATCGTTAATGCAGGTTATCGCGTCATTCATCGGAAAACCGCGCCCAGCTTTCTGGGCTCTGAGATCATTTTGCTCGCGCGCCGCGGCGCATTGGAAAACGTACCCTAAACAGTGGATGTCTATGCGAACTCTTCTCGTCACCGGCGCCGCCGGGTTTATCGGTTCCAACTTCGTGCGGATGCTTCTCGACCGCGGCGAACAGGTCAAACTCGTCGCTTTCGACAAGCTCACTTACGCCGGAAACCTGGCGAACCTGTCGGACCTGCTCAAGCGGCACCCGGACAAGCTCGTCTTCGTGCGCGGCGACATCTGCGACGCCAAGGCCGTGGAAGCGGTGTGGGACCAGCAGGGGGTGACCGAAGTGGTGCACTTCGCCGCCGAATCGCATGTGGATCGTTCGATTCTTGGCTCGGGTCCGTTCGTCCAAGCCAATGCCGTCGGCACGCAGGTGCTGCTCGACGTCGCCAAGGCCAAGGGCGTCGAAAAGTTCCTCTACGTCAGCACTGACGAAGTCTACGGCACGCTGCCGGAGGACAGGCCTGAGATCAAGTTCACCGAAGAAACACCGCTGCAACCCAACAGCCCTTACAGCGCCAGCAAAGCCGCGGGCGACTGCCTGGTGCGATCGTATTTCCATACGTTCCATCTGCCGGTGCTCACGACGCGCTGCTCGAACAACTACGGGCCTTACCATTTCCCCGAGAAACTGATCCCGCTCTTCGTGACGAACCTGATGGAAGGGAAAAAGGTGCCCCTCTACGGCGACGGCAAGAACATCCGCGACTGGCTTTACGTCGAAGATCACTGCGACGCGATCTGGACGGTACTGAATAGAGGCCGTTTCGGAGAGGTGTACAACGTCGGCGGCAACAACGAGATCACCAATTTGGTCATCACCGAAACGTTAATCCGGGAGATGGGCAGGAAATGGGATGACTGCGTGACCTACGTAAAGGATCGTCCCGGCCACGATCGCCGCTACGCGATCGACGCGTCTAAGATCGAAAACGAACTCGGTTGGTCCCCGAAATATCGTTTCGAAGAGGCGATCAAAACGACGATTCAATGGTACAGGGACAATGAGTCGTGGTGGCGGGCTATCAAAAGTGGGGAATACTTGAAGTATTATGAAAGTCAGTATGGCGGGCGATAGAAATATGAAGCTTTATGAAAGTATAGTCATTACGGGTGGGGGGGGGATGCTGGCGCGGGATCTGGATCGGGTTTTGCGCGCGCGGGGGGTTGAACCGGTGCTGGCGCGTCATGCGGAGTGCGATATCAGTGACCCTGCGCAGCTTGCGCGATACTTTAAGGCGCATCGGCCGACGCTGGTGCTGAATTGCGCTGCGGATACGGCGGTCGACCTGTGTGAGGAGCGGCCGGAGCGGGCTAACGCGATCAATGGGCAGGGGGCGGGGAACCTGGCCGAATTGTGCAAGGAATACAGCGCCCGATTGGTGCACTACAGTACGGATTTCGTGTTTAGCGGACAGAATGGCAGACCTTACCGACCGGACGACATACCCGACCCCCTCTCGGCCTACGGAAAATCGAAGCTGCTGGGTGAGGAAAATGTCAAAGTTATTGATCCACCGGGCTGGTTAACGGTCCGGACCGCTTGGCTCTTCGGCAGGTATGGCAATTGCTTTCCAAGGGTCATCGTCGATCGGGCCCGTGCGGGTCATGTCCTGAAGGTTGTCGACGATCAAATTGGCTGTCCGACGTACTCGGTAGACCTAGCGGCGGCCACGTTAGAGCTGTTGGATCGCGGCGCGAAAGGAATCTGGCACGTGACCAACTCATTTCCGACGAGCTGGTTCGAGTTCGCCAAGGCTGTTTTAACTGAATTTGCGATTTCCGCTGAAGTTACGCCGATTTCGACGTCCGAATGGGTTGCGATGCGACCAAAGCAGGCGAGGCGGCCGAAGTTCAGTGTGTTGGATCTAGATCCGTACGCGGCATTGACCGGTAAGAAACTGCGAGGCTGGCGTGACGCGTTGCGCGATTATCGGACGGAGTGCGAAAAAGGTTGATAGCGCTCCGACCCGACGGCCGATTAGTAAGGAATAGCCCGATTGACGAGATATTTGACCTCGTCGTAGGAGTAAGTGATATAATCGTAGCCGGGAATGATTTGGAGTTGGAGTAAAGCATCCACGTCCAAGCATCCCTCCTAAAAACCAAAGGTCAGTCGAGGCGCGAAACGTTCCCTTGGAGTGGGGACGTGAGCGCTGAGTGGCTGGCAGTTGGGCAGGCCTAGAGGTTTGAAACGAAGGAAACGCCGGTGAGCCCGCCAGGTTCGCAGGCGCAGGCTTGAAGTACGACTGCCGGAGAGGCTCGGCGCGGAGTGCGTTGAACCGTCTCGCCCGGGTGGTCGGCCGCGAGAGAAAAACTTTCGCGGTGGAGATCAGGGAAGTGCTTCTCGTCGGCGGCGTCATTAGGTACGCCGCTCGATGAGGTTCGGGTTGCGGGCCGGGTAATGCGTAACAACGCCCGGTACCACGCCGTCAGTGTTAGCGTGCGGCAGGATTCACGTCCTGCAAATGCGAACACGAGTGGCGAGCTCCCGAAGGAGAGGACGTAAAGATTCATGAAAGCTGTTGTATTAGCCGGCGGTCAGGAATTCGGGCAGTGCCCGCTATCGCGGCAATTGCCGCGGGCGCTCTGGCCGGTCATTGACCGCCCGATTATCGAACATGTGCTCGCGGCCCTGCGCGGCGCGGGCATTGGCCAGATGGCGATCAGCGCCAATGGCCGGACGCACACGATCGCGGCTAAATTGGGGTACAATCCTTCCCCTGACGTCACGATTCATTATTCAGAAGATACGATGCCGCGCGGGGCGGCTGGTTGCATCAAGGATTGCGAAGATTGGCTGGGGAATGAGCGGTTCCTGGTCTGCCAGGGGACGAGCCTTTATTTGGGGGTCGATTTCGCCCACCTGCTGGAAGAGCACAAGAAGAGCGGGGCGGCGGTGACGGTGGCCGCGACGGTTGAAAGCACGAACGATCTCGATCGGCAGATGCAGCTTAAGCCGGCGGGGATTTACATCTGCGAGCCGAGCGTCTTCCCGTTCATCAAGACCAAGGGTTACCAGGACATGAAGGAACAACTGATCCCCAAGCTCACCGAAAAGGGCTTGAAGGTTCAGGCGGTTCCGCTGACGGGCAAGGTGCTGTCGATCCGCAATGAGGAGTGGTACCTCAATGCGATGGTCGATCTGCTGAACGACCCGGCGAACCGCAAGCAATTTGTCGAACACCTGCCGAGCAAACTTCCGGGCATCTGGATTCACCCGTCGGCTTACGTTCACCCGCAGGCGCGGGTGATCGGGCCGGCGTATATCGGCGCGGGCACGAAGGTGCTGGCTGATGCGGTGGTGATCGGGCCGGCGGTGATCGGTGAGAACTGCGAGATTGCCAGCGACGCGGTGGTGCACGAGTCGATCCTGTGGAACGAATCGCGCGTGGGCCGCGGGGCGATGGTCGAACAGGCGGTGGTTGCGGCGAAGGCCGTCGTGGCGCCGAACGTCGAGGTGCGGGGGTCGATCGTTCTGGACACGGCGTTGTCGTCGGCGGAGCGGACGAGCCTTTCGGGCAGTTCGGATTTGTCGCCGCACGAGTTGACGGGCGAGCGATGGTGGAAGCGAGTTTTGAAGAGCCTCAAGCCACGCCAGGCAGCGGCGGTGGAATGAGGCTCTCGTGGACATGTTTAAAGGGGCAACAAAGGTTTGTCGGAACGGTTTCGCTGGTGGCTTGCGTCCGATTGCAGCTTGAAACAGAGGCGCATCGATGAGTGACAATCGGAGTCTTCAGAGGTCGGATCAGCAAGGTCAGCGCGCGGGCGCGATTATGACGCCGCACGGTCCGGCGATCATCCAGGTAATCGACATCCCGGCGGGTTATGGCGCGCCGGCGGCGGCGGGGCCGGCGGCGCGCAAGGTCGGCGGGATCAACATCCTCGGGGCGATCCTGCGCCGGTGGTGGCTGGTCTTGATCGTGACGGTGCTGATCGGCGGGGCGGGGGTTTACGCGGGTAATAATTTCGTCAAACCGGTTTATATTGCGACGGCGAAAGTCTCGTGGATCGACCGGACGGGCGGGGACGGCCAGGGGACGCAGCGGCTGATCTCGCAGGCGACGGACGTGCTAACGTCGCGGGAAATTCCGCTATTGGTCGCGGCTGATCCGGACATGCAGGCGGCGTGTCCGTGGCTGGTGCAGGGGCGCGATCTGAACGATCCGGCGGTGCAGCGGGACGTGATCGCCAAATTGAAAGACGTGGCGATCGCCGACAGCGCCAAGATGTACCAGACCGTGACGCTGCAGGTGACGCGGCGTGACTCGACCGAGGCGGCGCGGATGGCGAACGCGTTCGCGCGGGCCTTCGTGCAGTGGTGCCAGAACCAGATGAAGGGGGACCTGGCGAGCCAGATCGAACAGCTCAAGCAGAACGTTGAGGAGAACAAGACGCTTCGGGCTGCGCTGACCGCTGAGAAGACGCGGTTGATGGTGGACAACAACATCGACAAGGACGCGGTCGTGCAGGCGAACGCGATGGCGCAGGCGACGAAGATGACCGACGACCAGTTGGCGGCGAAGTTCGCGCTGGTGGCCGCGGAAGCGAAACTCGATCAACTGAAGAACAATGGCCGCCGGCCGGATCAGATGCTGGCAGCGCTGGAACTGGTGGAGAAGGAAGAGGCGGCGGACAACGTCCTGGCGACGTACAACGCGCAGCTCGTGCAGGCGATCAACACGCTGCAGAGCGAGAAGATGATCAAGACGGCCGAGCACCCGGACGTGAAGCGTGCGTCGGATCAGGTGAATCGCATGCAGTCGCTGGTGCTGCAGCGGCGGACGGAAATCAGCTCGATCATCCGTCAGCGCATCGACAACCGTTTTCAACTGATGGATCAGAAGACGGTCGCCGAAGCGAGGGAGGCGGTTGAGAAGGCGCAGTCGATGCTGAAGTTTTACAGCACGCAACTCGCGGCCCTGGACGAGAAGGCGAAAAAGCTGGTGTACGTGAAAGGGCAGATCCAGGCGCTGGACGATCAGATTTTGCTGGTTGGCAAGGATTTTGATACGAGCTACACGTCGTTGCAGGACTTAAAGAAGCTCGACACGACGATTACGAACAATTCGGGGATCAAGATTGCCGAGTATGCCGATCCGCCCGTTGAGCCGAGCCAGGACAAGCGCGTGAAGGTGCAGGCGGCGGGGATGGTTGGCGGGCTGTTCCTGGGGATGCTGCTGGCGCTGCTGGTGGATAAGTTCGACAAGCGGCTGCGCGATCCGCGGGATGTGGAGCCGCTGCTGGGTGCGCCGCTGCTGGGGACGATCCCGCGCATCGGCGAATTGAAGCGGATCAAGGGCGAGCATGCCCGGAACCTGATCGCTGAAGAGTTCCGAATCATTCGGACGCAGTTGCTTTTCGGTAATCCGGAGTTGAATCACAAGGTCATTGCGATCACCAGCCCGCAGCCGGGCGATGGGAAGACTTCGCTGGCGGTGAACCTGGCGATCTCGATCGCTAAGGCTGGTCGGCGGGTGCTGCTGATTGATGGAGACCTGCGCAAGCCGGACGTGCATCGCATCTTTAATATTTCGGATTCGCCGGGCTTTTCGGAAGTGATCGCGGGGAGTCACGAGCCGGGGGCGGTGATTAAGAAATCGGACATTGACGGCTTGGACGTTTTGCCGGCGGGGACGCCGATGACGCGGCCTAGCGAATTGCTCAGCCGGCCTGAGGTCAGCCGCGTGCTGGCGGCGCTGGGCGAGGTTTACGATCACATCATTCTTGACACCGCTCCGCTTTTGCCGGTGAGCGATACGCACGTGCTGGTGGGGTTGGTGGATGGCGTGGTGACGAGCTTTAACGCCGACGTGGACCGCAACACGGTGACGCTGGTACAGGAGATCCTCCGCCGCAGCCGGGCCAACGTGATTGGCACGGTGATGAACCAGGTGAAATACAAGCAGAGCGGTAGCTATCAACGCGGCAAGAGCGCGTACAGCAGCTACTACACGAGCACGCGGGTGCCGCCGAGCAGTGTGCCGGGCAAGGTTGATCCGGGCGTGGCTACGCTGACGAAGCATTGAATTAGTTGCTGGTAGTTAGTTGCCAGTTGCTGGTAAAGACCTTGGAAACCACTCGCATTCAATTTCCGGAAACTGATCGGCAGCCGTCGCAGGCGGAGAGCGTGCCGCGCGGCGCGTTGCGGTCGCAGCATCAGGCGATCGTGGTGGTCGAGCGGCGGATGGGCCGCGCGGGCGATCCAAAGGGCGAGCAGATGGCGCCGGGGTGGTCGTGGGTGCTGGGGAATGCGCGGATCGGGGAATTGTTTGATCAGCTCTTCGCCGAGGCGCGGTTGACTTGGTCGTCGATGGTGGTGCCCGAGGAGCAGCACGCGACGTTCTCGGAGCTTTGCGCGCCGGTTTCTTCGCCGCAATCATTCGTGGCTTATGACGGGCGGTTGCAGATCAATCGCACGTCGCTGACGACTACGCCTGATGATGGCGAGCCGCTTTACCTGATTTTCAATGGGCATCGTTTTCCGATTTGCGACTTGCGGACGGCGATTGAAGTTCATCGCCAGAATCGCTGCGACGCGACGCTGATCGATTTCCCGCAGCCGCGAAAGCGGGCTTACGACGAGAAGTTTCAGATCGACGGCGAAGGTCGCGTGAAGAAGGTGGATCGCAGCTATGGCCGCGAGAAGGACACGCTGCACGCGGATCGCGATTGGCCGGTGCTGATCGTGATGTCGAGCCAGGCGATGAAGGCGATGATGGACGTGTCGCTGCCGCATCGGATCAGCCAATGGCCGGGCGCAATGCTTCGCGCGGGCCTGCACCTGCGGGGCGGGACGATTCCGGGGCGGTCGTTTTCGCTGCATGATCGGGAACATTTATTTGAGCTGAACGAGGCGATCCTTCGGAACGATCCGCAGTGGCTTGCTCGCGCGGGTGGCCTGGAGGACCAGGGGCAGAAGGTTTGGGTTGGGAAGAACGTCAAGATCGATTCGACGGCGAACGTCATTGGGCCGGTGGTGATCGGGGATGATGTTGAGATTGGGAAAGACGCGGTAATCGTCGGCCCGACGACGATCGGCCGGGGGGCGAAGATCGGCGCGGGGATCATCCTGAAGCGGGCGGTCGTGCTGCCGCGGACGACGCTCGCCAGCGCGACGCTGAAGACGCACACGCTCAGTCATGCGATCGTGCTGGGCGAGGATACGCCCAGCGTGCAGGCGATTACGCAGGACTCGGACGGGGACGCGACGGATGCGGATGGGAACGAGTTGCAGACGCTTTCGTTCGAGCGGCCGATCAAGCTGGAGAAGGTGCTCGAGTCGCAGATGGCGCCGCTGACGGGGTTTCAATATCGCGCGTTTCGTCATGCGAAACGCTGCGTGGACATCGTCGGATCGATGATTGCGCTGGCGTGCACGCTTCCGCTGTGGCCGTTCCTGGCGCTGGGGATCAAGATCAATTCGCCGGGCGGGCCGATCTTTTACGGTGCGGTGCGGCAGGGGCGCGGCGGGAAGAATTTCCGCTGCTGGAAATTCCGCACGATGAAGCCGGACGCGGAGAAGGATCAATTTAAGCTGCGCTCGAAGAACGATGTCGATGGGCCGCAGTTCAAGATGAAGGACGACCCGCGCATCTTCAAGCTCGGGCGCATCATGCGGAAGCTCAACCTCGACGAGCTGCCGCAGTTCTGGAACGTGCTGATCGGGCAGATGTCGATCGTGGGCCCGCGCCCCAGCCCGGAGAAGGAAAACCAGATGTGCCCGGCGTGGCGCGAGGCGCGGCTTAGCGTGCGCCCGGGGATCACCGGATTGTGGCAGGTCAGCCGCAAGCGCGATCGGGACGATACGGATTTTCAGGAGTGGATTTACTACGACGTCCAGTACATCAAGAAGCAATCGATCTGGCTGGATTTTAAGATCATCTTCAAGACTCTCATCGTGGCGATGGGAGGTGGGCAATGAAGAACAGTGAGCAGTGGGCAGACTTCGGCGAGCTCAGTCGAGCCGTGGGCAGGGGGCAGTCGCTCCTTGGGGCGCTGGTGGTGGCTTGCCTGTTTACGAATGGGTGCGGGTCGAAGGCGGCGCAGCCTGCGGTGGGTTCTGGTGCGAGCACGCAGCCACTTGCGGCGGCTCCGGCGAAAACCAGCAAGAAGAATTCCGAATTGAACAAGTGGCTGAATGATGTGGACGTGGTCGTGCCGCCGACGACGTATCGGCTTGATCCACCGGATGAGATCCTGATCAGTGCGCCGGCGGTGAAGGAACTGGATAAGTCGAAGGCGCGGGTTCGCAGCGATGGGAAAATTTCGCTCAATCTCGTCGGTGAGGTCTACGTTGCCGGGTTGTCTCCGAGCGAGGTCGCCGAAGAGCTTACGCAGCGATTATCGAAATTTTACACGAAAGATTCGCTGTATATATCGGTCGAGGTTACAGACTTTCAGAGTAAAAAATATTACGTGTTTGGCCAGGTCGATCGGGTGGGCATAAAACCGTATACGGGTCGCGACACGGTGATCAAGGTGATCGCCGAGGCGGCGCTGAACGACGACGCCTGGCCGCAGAAGGTCGTGTTGATCCGTCCGAACGACGACCCGGGCGTGCGGCAGAAGATCACGATCGATTTGAAGCAGATGTACAAGGAAGGCAAGGCGGATCAGAACTTCCTGCTGGAGGAAGGCGACCTGGTGTACGTGCCGCCTAGCCCGCTGGCTGAGTTCCGCATCCAGTTTACGAA
Organism: Phycisphaerales bacterium; assembly: GCA_028291615.1. Taxonomy (GTDB): domain Bacteria; phylum Planctomycetota; class Phycisphaerae; order Tepidisphaerales; family Tepidisphaeraceae; genus RYN-433. Next base: position 16,415 of record JAQGHM010000176.1, read on the forward strand.
GTTGATGACCCCGATCATGCCGGTGGCGGATTTTGCGCTGATGGCGACGACCGGGTTTTAGAGGAGTGCAGATTGCCGATTGTGAATTGCGAATTGCGAATTGAAATTGGCAATACGCAATCGGCAATTGGAAATGATTTAACGTAGGCTTTACTCCACCACGGCTACGAATTGCAGCGCGGCCGTGGACTCCAAAGCCGGTGGTCGATTCGGGCGGGTCACGAGCTTCGCGGCTCGCGAACCCCCCGATCGATCGCCGGATTTTTTGAAAATAACAGAGTCGTTCGCCGTTTGCCGCGTGCACGAATGTGTGCCGCGATTTCGAGGAGAATGAACCATGCGACGCGCAGCGTGTTGGATCGTTGGGATCGTGTTGTTGGCGGTGACTGGGGGCTGTGAGTCGGCCCGCAAGAGCGACGTCACGGCCGAAGGGCCGCAGGGCTTATTCCGGCCGGCGACGGAGAAGGAAGTCTCGGCGACGGAATACCGCGTCGCGCCGCCGGATAAGCTGGCGATCAAAGCGCCGGGTATCAAGGAACTCGAGGGTTTGATCACGCAGATCCGGCCTGACGGCAAGATCTCGGTCAACCTGCTGGGCGAGGTGTACGTTGCCGGCAAGACGCCCGAAGAGATCAGCAAGTCACTGACCGAGGCCGCCAACAAGTATTACAACAACGCGGACATTAAGGTCGAGGTCGCCGATTACCAGTCGAAGCATTACAACGTGATCGGGACAAATATTCGGGATCAGGGGAAGAAGCCGTTTACCGGGCGCGACACGGTGATTAGCGCGCTGGCGGCGGCGGGATTCTCGAATGACTCGTGGCCGCAGCAGGTGGCGCTGAGCCGTCCGTCGAAGAACGGTCAGCCGCGCGCGACGGCGATCGTCAACTTCAAGGAAATGGCGATGACCGGCGACATGCGGCAGAACTACCTGATCGAAGAGAACGACATCATTTATATTCCCAACAGTCCGCTGACGCAGCGTCGCATCAACACCAACAACATCCTGGGCCCGATCGGCAGCGGCGTCGGGACGGTGGGCAGCGTCCAGGGTGTGGGCGGCGGGGCGGGCGCGGGCGGGGTTCGGTAGACCTGGCGCGCGGTTAATATAATTCGTGACGAAGGAGCGCTTTACTCGGGCGCTCCTTTGTTTTTGATGGCCGTCTGGCATCTAAACTGTAGAATGTCGGCGAACCAGGGGCACGGGCGCGGCATCTGACGGAGACATCATGAGGCATTTTGCGGTCTGGGCGTGGGTCGTGGCGGCGGGTATTGGTCTGTCTGTCCACGGTGAAGAACTTTTGAAACTGACCGACGGCAAGACGCCCCCGCCGGATGCGCGGCTGGGGACGCCGCGGGATTACAACACCATCACCGATTGGAATCCGAATTTCGTGGATAAGGCCGCGTGGGAGAAGCGCGCGAAGGAAGTGCGCGAGCAGGTGCTGGTCTCGCAGGGGCTTTATCCGCTTCCGGAGAAGACGCCGTTGAATGCGGTCGTCTTCGGCAAGATCGACAAGGGGGATTACACGATCGAGAAGGTCTACTTCAACAGCCTGCCAGGGCATTACGTCGTTGGGAATCTGTATCGACCGAAGAATGCAACCAAGACGCCCGTTGTCCTCTACACGCATGGCCACTGGGCGGAGGGCCGCCTGCATGAAGCCTCCGACGCGGAGGTGAAGAAGTCGATCGAGAGCGGCGCGGAGAAGACGCGCGAGAGCGCTAAGTATTTCCTGCAGGCGCCGTGCGCGGCGCTGGCGCGGATGGGGTGCACCGTCTTCGCGTACAACATGGTGGGTTACGGCGACGCCAAGCCGCTCGAGCATCGCAAGGGGTTTAATGATGTTGATGCCGAGCTGCAGCTTCAAAGCTTTATGGGGCTGCAGACGTGGAACAGCATCCGGAGTATGGATTTTGTGCTGAGCCTGCCGAATGTTGATGCGGATCGCGTCGCGATCACTGGGGCTTCGGGCGGCGGCACGCAGTCGCTGATTCTCGCTGCGATCGATCCGCGCGTTACCGTTTCCGTCCCGGCCGTGATGACGTCGCAGAACATGCAGGGGGGCTGCATCTGTGAGAACAGCTCGCTGCTGCGCGTCGGTTTGAATAATATCGAGCTGGCCGCGACCTTTGCCCCTAAGCCGCAGGGGATGACCGGCGCGAATGATTGGACTGTGGATATCGAGACCAAGGGGTTGCCGCAGCTCAAGAAGATTTATGGGCTGTACGATGCGCAAGACGGCGTCGCCGCGTGGCACCGTCCGTTCCCGCACAATTACAACCAGGTGAGCCGCGAGCTGATGTACACGTGGCTCAACAGGTATTTCAAGCTGGGCCAGCCAGAGCCGGTGACGGAGAAGCCGTTTGAACCCGTGCCGCCGAAGGAACTCGTGGTGTGGGATGAGCAGCATCCGCTTCCGAAGGATGCGGCCGATGCGGCCAGCTTACGCAAGACGTGGCATGATCTGTCGGACGCGTCGCTGAATCACATGATCGGGTCGGATCCGCAGGATTATCGCCGCATCCTCACTACGGCGCTGCGTGTGATGATCGATGACAAGTGGCGCGCGCAGGCGCAGGTTGTCGAAGGGAGCAACAAGGAGCGGAAGGAAGCGACGTACACGATCGAGACCGGCCTTCTCGCCCGCGTTGATCCGGGGACGTTCAAGGTGATCGGCAACCCGCCGGGCAAGGCGCCGCCCAATGCCGCCCCGGCGCCCAACACGCCGCCGCCGGCGCGCGACCAGTCGGCCATGCCCTACGCGTTGCTTATGCCCAACAATTGGAACGGCGAGACCGTCATCTGGGAGCATCCGGCTGGCAAGCTCACCTTGATCGACGAGAGCGGGCAGCCGCTCGCGCCGGTCAAGCGCATCCTGGATGCCAAGTTCGCCGTCCTGTGCGGCGACCTCTTCATGACCGGCGAGTACGTCCCCGAAGGTAAGGATGGCAACCGCCCGGTGAACAAGGATTTCGCCGGGTACACGTTCGGCTATAACCGAAGCGTGCTCGCGGAGCGCGTGCATGACATCCTCACGCTCGTCGCCTACGCCAAGAGCCGCGAGAGCAAGTTCGTCCATCAGGTCGCGTGGGAAGGCGCGGGCGTCTGGGCGCTGCTCGCAAAGGGCGCGGCGGGCGAAGGCATCCTCCGCTCGGCGATTGATCTCAACGGCTTCGACTTCGACACGATCAAGAGCACCGCCGACGAGAACTTCATCCCCGGCGCGATGAAGTACGGCGGCATCATGAGCTTCGTCAGCCTCTGCCGTGTCGGCGAGACTGCGCTGTACCGCAAGCCCGAGGGGAAGGAACCGCCGCTTCCCAGCCGGGGCGTGCGCGACGGTAAAGGGCGAATGGTCGATTGGGTTATTCGCGAAGGTGGGATTGATTACGATGAAGTCCCGCGGCGGTGACCGCCGCATGTAGTCGCGAAGCGGTCACGTCGGTCCGTAATACGTCTCGACATTCAATCCCGTCTCGCAGCGCACGCATTCAGATATCGCATCCAGCTCCGCGCTGGGCAGGGGGGTACAACTGGCCACCGCTGTGCTGCGCGCCACCGTGTACACCTGCACCAACTTGATTTGACACCCGCCCGCCACCAGTTCCTTCAACCGCTCCACGTATGCATCGATCTCTCCCGGCGGCGGTCCTTGGCCATCCAGGCGCAGGAACAAGGACTGGATCACGATCGGCCGCACCTGCCCCGCCGCCACGATGTTGTCGAGCACGCGCTGCAGGGGGATGCTGGTCCGCTCGATCTCGCGGTAATAGGCCTCGGTTCCTGCGTCCAACTTGGCCCAGATTTCGCCGTTGTGCTGGTCGAGAAATGCGAGCCCCTCGCGCACCCGCGATTGATGAAACAGCGTGGCGTTGGTGATGACGACGATTCTCACGTCGGTCAGGCCGCGTTTTTCGAGCGACGCCGCGGCCAGACGGCACACTTGCGGGAAATGGGGAAAAGAAGTGGGCTCGCCATCCCCGGAGAATGCGACATCGTTGATCCGGCGGAGCGGCGCCGGCGTCTGATCAAACGGAGGCTGTGCGAATAATTCTCCCGAGCTGGCGAGTTCCAGGAGTTGATCCAACTCTTGTTGCAACAGGACGGGATCGACCTCCCGCAATGTCGGAGGAACCGTCCGATCGACGCTGCAGTAGACGCAGTCGAAATTGCAGATCTTGTCCGGGTTGAGGTTCACCCCGATCGAGAGCCCCTTCGAACGTCGCGAGATCACCGGGTAGACGTAGCGGTTCTGCTGCCAGGAACGGGAGTGCTTGGTGAAAAGGGGGAGGATGCTCACAAGGCGGAAGGATGAAGGATCAAGGATGAATCGTCAATCGGCCTGATTCATACTTCGAATCGGTCGGCG
>JAQGHM010000244.1 GCA_028291615.1 Phycisphaerales bacterium
CCGGCGCCAAGGGCGCTGCTCCCGCCGCTGGCGCGAAGGGTGCCGCCGGCGCCAAGGCCGCCGCCCCCGCCGCCAAGGCCGCCCCCGCCAAGGGCAAGAAGTAAAATTCATTAAGTCGGCAGTCGGCAGTGGGCGGTCGGCAGTGAATTCTTACTGCCCACTGCCGACTGCCTACTGCCCACTTTCTTATGCGTTCCCCCGCTGACTTCATCGCGACTCGCGCCTCGGGCGTAGACGCCTCCGGAATCCGCAAGGTCTTTGACCTCGCGGCGAAGATGAAGGACCCGATCAACCTCTCGATCGGCCTTCCCGACTTCGACGTCCCCGATCCCGCCAAGCAAGCCGCGATCGAGGCCATCCAGACCGGGCAAAACCGCTATACCCAGACTCAAGGCATCGCTCCCCTTCGCGAGCGCCTCCGCAAAGATCTCTCCGCCGAGATCGGCCGCGATGTTGGCGACGTCCTCATTACCTCCGGCGTCTCGGGCGGGCTCTTCCTCGCCATCCTCGCCACCATCAACCCCGGCGACGAAGCCATCTTCCTCGACCCCTACTTCGTCATGTACAAGCACCTGCTGACCCTCGCGGGCGGCAAGGCCATCCCCATCGACAGCTACCCCGACTTCCGCTTCCACCCCGACCGCGTCGAAGCCGCCATCACCCCGCGCACGAAGCTGCTGATCCTCAACTCCCCCAGCAACCCCACCGGCGTCGTCATGACCCAGCAAGAGGTCAACGCCGCCGTCTCACTCGCGAAAAAGCACGACCTCCTGATGGTCAGCGACGAGATCTACGAACCGTTCCTCTATGCGAAGGATGAAGGCGGAAGGATGAAGGATGAATCAGAGAAGAAATCTTCCGATTCATCCTTCATCCTTCATCATTCATCCTTGCCTTCTGCCGCCAAATCCTACGATCGCACGATTATCCTCCGCGGCTTCTCGAAGTCGCACGCGATGACGGGCTGGCGTCTGGGTTATGCCGTCGGGCCCGAGGCCATCATCGCGCAGATGACCAAGCTGCAGCAGTACACCTACGTCTGTGCCCCCTCCCCGCTGCAATACGCCGCCCTGGCCGCACTCGACGTGGACATGTCCGCCGCCGTCGCCGCTTATGAGATCAAGCGCGACATCGCCTTCGATACGCTCAGCAAAAAGTTCGAGGTCGTGAAGCCGGACGGCGCCTTCTACATCTTCCCCAAGTCCCCCGGCGGCGCGACCGCGTCGGCATTCGTCGAACGCGCCATCGCCAAGAACGTGCTGATCATCCCCGGCAATGTCTTCAGCGAGAAGGACACCCACTTCCGCATCAGCTACGCCACCACGGACGAGCGACTCCGACAAGGGTGCGAGATCCTCAATTCCCTGGCGTAAGCCATTCCGTCACGTAACCTTCGCCATATCCAAGGGTTCCGGCCCCGGACGCAGTTGGCGCTCATCCGTGGCACACGTTTTACTGCAACTCCTTTCGATCGAGTCACCTGAGTCACTAACGAAAGGCCCAGCTCATGTTACGCATAACCACCCTGATCATCGCTGGCGCATTGATCGCCGGCTGCCAGGACAGCGATCTCCGGCAGATCACCGCACATCGCGGCGGCGTGCAAGGGGATAAGTCGTATGGCGGTGAGGTCCACGGCGACAATAACTTCCGCGATCACGCCGTCTACGGCGACCCGAAATACACCGATGGCGTTAAGCGCACCGATGTCGACGTTAAGCGCAGCGACGACGTCGCCCGCACCGCCTCGGTCCGGACCGAGACCGTGACCGTGACCAACACGCCCAACACGCCCGCCGAGGCGCGGACCTCCGCCGATGTCCGCGCGCCCGCCGACGTTCGCGCCGACATCCAGAAAACCCCGACCGACATTCGGGCCGGCGTTCGCGCTCCTGCCGCCGCGGGTGACGTTGGCGGCAAGGCCGATCCCGAACGCGCCGCCTTCGCCAGCACCGCGCGCTTCCCCGCCGACATGCGGGCGACCGACGATCTCCGCGCCACCGCGATGATCGGCCGCGACGGGATCAAGATCGCCAACGCGACCGATCGGGAAATCAAGGATGCCAAGGTCTGGGTCGACGGCACGTACGTGACTCAGGTCAATTCGATCCCCCCGCATAGCGTCGCCACGATCAACCGCACTGACCTGTCCGACCGCAACGGCAACCTGCCCGCCGGCACCAACGACTTCAAGCAGGTGCAACTCCAGACGCGCGACAACCTGTACAACCTCCAGGGCCCCGTCTACGAGAATCGCTGATCTCCGATAACTGCTGCAGTGCAACCCATCCAATCCGCGCCGCGGAGGCGCGGGTTTTTTTCGTTGGTTATCGGACGAACTTCCGCTGGCGCGGCGAACATTATCGACTTGCCGCGCGGGGCTTGTCGATGCATGATTCAGCCGCAGGTTGCCGCGCGCTAGCGAGGGGGCCGCCCTTGTTTGAGACGTCCTATGAAACTGTTGGCGAAGTTCAGCCTGATTTTCACGATCGTGTTCGGCCTGGGGCTGAGCGGGGCGGGGTACGTCTTCTACCAGATGCTGCAGCAGAACGCGCGCGAGCAGGTGCTTTATCAGGCGCACCTGATGATGGACAGCGCGCTAGCGACGCGCATCTACACGACCGACAAGATCAAGCCGCTCCTGTCGGCGCACAAGGACGGGGTGTTTCACCCGGAAACCGTGCCGGCGTTCGCAGCGACCGAAATCTTCGACGTGCTCCGGAAGAACTATCCCAGCTACTCCTACAAAGAGGCCACGCTTAACCCGACCAATCCGCGCGACAAGGCCGTGGACTGGGAGGAGGACGTGATCCGAATCTTCCGCGGGCGAGCCGCGGGGGATAAAAGCCCCTTCGAAGGCGAGCGCATGACGCCAACCGGCAAATCCGTTTACCTCGCCAGCCCCCTGCGGGCCGCGAAGAGCTGCTTGGAATGTCACTCGACGCCCGACGCGGCGCCGCCGGAGATGATCAAGCTGTATGGGCCCAATAACGGCTTCGGTTGGAAGCAGGACGAGGTGATCGGCGCGCAAATCGTGTCAGTGCCGGTGTCGCTGGCGGAAGAAATGGCCAACCGTGCCTTTCGGCAGTTGATGATCTCCCTGGCGGTGGTCGGCGTAGTGACGCTGGTGGTGCTCAACCTGGTGCTGGTCGTAACCGTGGTCCGCCCGGTGCGGCGGTTCGCGATCGCCGCCGACCAAATCAGCACCGGACAGATGGAAGTCCCCGAGCTTCCGGTCAAGGGGAAGGACGAGATCTCGATGCTGGCGGCCGCATTCAACCGGATGCACCGAAGCCTCGCGGCGGCAATGCGGATGCTGGACGAAAAATGACACAGGTAACGGCGATGGGAACACTTGAAGACCACCACAAGATCCGCACCTGGCTGTGCAGCGTCGTCTTCCTCGACATCGTCAGCTACTCCAAACAATCCGTCGAAATCCAGATGGAATGGAAGGAGCGCTTCAACCGCTACCTCGCCGTCGGAATCCAGGAACTGGCCGAAGCCGACCGCGTCATCCTAGACACCGGCGACGGCGCAGCCATCTGCTTCCTGGGCGACCCCGAAGCCGCCATGTTCTGCGCCATGAAGCTGCGCAGTTTCATGGTCGACGAGGAAGCCGCGCGGGGCGGCGGCATGCGCTGCCGCATCGGCATCAACCTCGGCTCGGTCAAGTTGATCAAGGACATCAACGGCAACCTCAACGCCGTCGGCGATGGCATCAACGTCGCCCAGCGCGTCATGAGCTTCGCCGGCGACAACCAGATCCTGGTCTCGCGCTCGTTCTACGAAGTGGTGAGCTGCCTCTCCGACAGCTACAGCGCCCTCTTCAAATACGGCGGCGTCCGCAAGGACAAGCACGTCCGCGAACACACGGTCTACGACCTCCTCGCCCCCGGCGCCGAAGGCGCAGCCCCCCAGCAGGCAGCGTGCCCAATCGACGCCGTGCCCGTCACGTCATGCTCCCTGGCACTGGACCCCATCACGGTCGGCCGGATCGAACGCTTCCTCGCCCCGATCCTCGGCCCGATGGCGCACCACCTGATCAAGACCACCAGCGCCCGCGCCGCGACGCCGATGGAGTTGCACCGCGCACTGACGGCATACATCCCCGCGAAAACGGATCAGGAAGCGTTCCTGCGATTCTGCGTGACGGAGTTTCAAGGGGCGGGAAGCGCGCCGGCTGCATCTGCTCCACTCGCCCAAGCGATGACGCCGCCGCCGGTAACCGAATCGCCAAAGCCGCCTGTCGCGGTCGATCCCGCGACGATCGAGCGCCTGCGAAAGGAACTGGCAGTCTACGTCGGCCCGATGGCGAAAATGATCGTCAGCCGGGCATCGGCGAAGGCCAAGTCGCTCGGCGAACTTTACGACCTGCTGGCGTCGGAAATCCCCGCCCCCAAGGACCGCGATAAGTTCCGCCGCGCAGTAGCCGCGGCCCGCTGACCTTCGCAGATTCTTACCACCGCGCTTATTTCTGATCGTGCAGCCAGAAGATCGCGTCGTTGGGTGTGGCGCTCAGCGCCGTGTTGCTCGTGCCGGCCCTGGTATAAGGCTCGGTCGAGAGGTACGCGACGTGGCCATCAAAGAAGGAGCAGTTGAACGAGCCGTCCTTGCCGTCGTTGGTCGCCTTGCCGTGCCGCCCGCTGATGCGGGCGCTTAGGCCGGTCGATCCGGCAATGTTGTTCCAATTATAGGTATTGCCGTCGAAGGCCATCACTACGAGGGAGGAGCGCTTGATCAGCGAGAGGGAGCGGGTGTAGCGGCTGTTACCAAGGAACGCATCGTTCCGACCGTCTTTGGAGTTGTACCATGCAAAGGCGGCGTCAATTGAGCCCCCGACCGCCCACCCATTGTTAGCGTTGGGGTCTCCTTCGACGGTGATCGAATTAAGCCCGTACCAAGTCTTGACGCCATCATCGGGCGTCGGATCGGGAATAAAGACGAACTGCTGGTTGGCTCCCTGGCGCGGGTAGGCCGCTGCAAAGCCGCTTAATTTCAGATCTTCGTCGATCCCCGAGGGACAACGAAAAACACTGTTCCCTCCCAGCGGTGCGCCGCTGGTGTTTACGCCATGCACGCTATCGAGATACTTGCCTTTCACCAGCTCGTTCGACCAGAAGAATCCATTGGGGTATATCGCGGCCATTTTCTCGGCCTTCGACGGCGGCAATCTCCCCTTATTGTCATTCGCATACCCGATGATCGCGATCGCAATCTGACGGAGGTTGCTCGCACACTGCGTCGTGCTCGCCGACTCGCGCGCCTTCTGCAACGCCGGCAACAAGATCGCGATGAGTAACGCGATAATCCCGATGACGACCAGAAGTTCAACCAGTGTAAATGCTCGGATACGTTGAGAACGCGGCACAATGACCTCCTGAGCCCCCTTATACAACATACGCCGCAACTGCCCGAACAGCTAATCGGTATTTCCCCGACATCGAGCAGGTGGCGCTACTACTAAAACAACGGTGACCGGGCTTTCGTTGTCGCCCCGGCCAAAAAAACTCTCCACCCCAATAATCCGAGGTGGAGAGAGCAAACTTTGGGAAAATTAAGCGGAAATCAGTCCAGATCGTCCGGGATCTGGTCCAAATCCCGATAGGTTTTGGGCCTCGAAAGTGGCTGCGGAAGCACCGGCTCATCGTGCAGGAGGTGCCGGTCGGTTGATCCCGTGCGCTGCACCGGTGCCGGCGGGGCCGACTGCTGCGGGCGGGGGGCCTGCGGAGCTTCGGCTTGGGCGTTGGCGCCGTTGGACTCACCACCATCGTAATTCATGGCGCTTTGGCCGCCGCCGACGCCGCCGCCCTCGTTCACGCCCCCTTCGATGCCGCCGCGGCCTCCGCGACCGCGCCGGCGCCGGCGTCCACGCCGTCCACCACCGCCGCCTTCACCGCCCTGTCCGCCATCCTGAATGGCATCGGGACGCGGCCCTTGCACACCCTGATTCGGGACTTGCGGCCGGGGCTGCTGCTGCTGCGGAGGACGATGACCGCCGCCGCCGCCACCACCACCTTGCGGCTGTTGACGATGACCGCCACCCCCCTGCTGGCGATGCCCGCCGCCCTGCGGCTGACGGTGCCCTCCGCCACCCTGCACGGGACGATGCCCGCCTTGTTGCTGGCGATGTCCACCGCCTCCTTGCTGTGGACGATGCCCACCACCCCCCTGCTGGTTCGGGGCCGCTGGGGCGCGATTGCCAATCTCGCCCTGCTGCTGGGGACGGCGCTGATTGCCGCTGGCTGCCTTCTCCGCCGCCAGTTCCATCGCGAAGCGTTCGGCAAGCGACATCTCGCCTTCGCCGCGCTGGGGCGGGCCAAGGTCGACCTTTTGCTGCACCGGCCCACCGCGTCCACCGCGTCCGCCGCCGCCGCGACCCCCGCGTCCACCGCCGCCGCCACCACCACCACCCCCGCGACCTCCCCGGCCACCGCGTCCGCCGCGGTCCTTCGGGTTGGGGCGCTCGTGCGTGATACCGCGCGGCTGGAGCTCGATCTCCTCCTCATATTCATCGTACGCCGGACCTTTGGGAGCGGGAGCCGCCGCTGCGGGCGGGGGAGTCGGCGGCTGCTCGTCGCGCGGCTCCTCATCTGCCTGCTGCACGGGCTCTTCGTGCTCCTGTTCTTCCTCTTCGACGGATTCCTCTTCGCGGGAGTCCGACCGGTCTTCGCGGGAGTGCTCCGACTCGTCATCTTCGATGGCGGCGGGCGCTTCGGCGAGCTCGTTGTCGTCCGCCTGCTCTTCGTCGCCGTACGAACTCGGGCCGGCTTCGGCACCATCGTAGGCGGCGTCATGCGAGTGGATCGGAGCGCGAATGCCCGCGTCCACCGCGGCCTGCTCGGCGCGCTCTTCCTCGCGCTCGTCCACCTGTTCCTCCACCGATTCCACGTCGTAGCGGTCGTCGCCAGCGGCCTGATCGCGGTCACCGCGGTTGTCGCGGTGCGAGTCGTCGCGCCCCTGCTGCGGGCGCTGGTCGCGACCGCCGCGTTGATCGTCGCGGCCCCCGCGTCCACCGCGCCGGCGTCCGCCACGGCCCTGCTGCTGCCCCTGCGGCTGTTGCCCGCCGCCACGCGCCACATGCGGCGGCGACTGATCGGCCGGCGACATCCCCAGCTCGGGCAGGAAGACCAGCCCGTCGCGGCTGTCGTAGAGTTCAAGCTTGCTCTCGTCCAGGCCCATGCCCGGATCGCTGCGCACGATCACGCGCTTGCCCGATTCCTGTTCCAGGGTGGCGATCTCGGCGCGCTTCTTGTTCTGAAGGTAGAAGGCGACCTCCTGGCAGACGGCAAGCTCCACGCGGACGACGCGGGCGTCATGCGCGCCGATCGCCAGCCGCCGCATGACGTCCAGGCTCATGCTCTCCGGCGTCTTCACCAGGCCCGCGCCCTTGCAGTGCGGGCAGTCATTGTAAATCGAACGCTTCAGGCTCGGCCGCATGCGCTGCCGGGTCATCTCGATGATCCCGAACTGGCTCATGCGCAGCATCTTGGTCTTGGCGCGGTCGCTGTTGAGATTTTCGTGCAGGCGCTTCTCGAGCTCGCGGCGATGCCGCTCGAAGCGCAGGTCGATGAAGTCGCAGATGATCACGCCACCCAGATCGCGCAGGCGAAGCTGGCGGGGAATTTCGTCGGCGGCCTCCATGTCGGTCTTGAAGGCGGTGGTCTCGGCGTCGGAGTGGTCGCGGAACTTGCCACTGTTCACGTCGATCGCCACGACCGCCTCGGTCGAGTCGATCACCAGCGAGCCGCCGCTGGGCAGCGGCACGTGCCGGCTGTACATCATCTCGATTTCTTTTTCGATCCCGTACTTGTGGAAGAGCGGAACGGGCTCGTCATAGACGTCCACCTTGTTCTTGGTGCGCGGCGCGACGAGCTTGAAGAACTCCTTGATCTTCTTGGCGACGTTTTCATTATCCACGACGATGCGCTCGACGTCCGCGGTCATCACGTCGCGAACGGTGCGGGTGACCAGGTCGCCTTCGGCGTATAGCTCGAGCGGCCCCGCGCTCGACTTGGCCTTCTTATCGATCGTCTCGAACAGCCGCGTGAGGTACTTGAGGTCGCGCTCGATGTCCGCCTTGCTTCGGCCGACGCCGGCGGTGCGGATGATGAACCCGCACTCGCGCGGGGGCTTGAGCGCATCGAGGATCTGCCGGAGGCGCTTGCGCTCCTCCTCGTCCTCGATCTTGCGGCTCACCCCCAGCTTGCTCATGCCCGGCATCATCACCAGGATCCGCCCCGGGATGGAGACGTAGGTGGAAAGCGTCGGGCCCTTCGTGCCGATCCCTTCCTTGATGATCTGCACGATGATCTCATCGCCGCGGCGTAGGCACTTCTGGATCGGCGGGCGGTCGCGGCGGGCCATCTTGCGGCCGACCGATTCGACCACGTCCTCGGCCTTACCGCCGAAGTAGGTCGGCATGAGGTCCGAGATGTGCAGGAAGCCGTTCCGGCCGAGGCCGAAATCGACGAACGCGGCCTGAATTGAGGCCTCGACGTTGGTGACGCGGCCCTTGTAGACGTTCCCCACGTGGGAGGTGGAGCTGGTGCGCTCCATGTAAAGCTCGTCGAGGCGTCCGTCCTCGACCAGTGCGATGCGGCATTCTTCGCCTTCGCTTACGTTGATCAGCATTTCTTTCGACATAATGTTCGTTGTCCGTTGTCAGTTGTCTCCTCGTCGGCCGTGTTTATGGTTGTCGCGTGGTTCGCGATTTCCGGCGGGCAGAGAACCTGCACCAGCTACGGACGATGGACCACGTGCGACTGACGAGCTGTAGTTCAGAATTAAAAAGCCTCTGGCACCAGCTTCCGCGTTTCTTCGCGGAGGAAGTGCATTACCTGTCTTTCACTGTCGAAGCTCATCACCCGACGCGCAACCTGGCGCGCGTGCTCCATGCTCGTCGAGCGGATGATCTTCTTGACCTCCGGGATGTCGGGGCCGTTCATCGAGAACAGCGTCAACCCGAGTCCCAGGAGAAGCAGCGTGTAGAGCGGTTCCCCCGCCATTTCCCCGCACACGCTCACGCTGATGTTGTGCCGCTGGCCGATGCGGATCACGTCGCGCACCAGCTTCAGCACCGCCGGATGTGCCGGGCAGAACAGCCCCGCCACCTTCTCGTTCGTCCGATCGACCGCCAGCGTGTACTGGATCAGGTCGTTCGTCCCGATCGAGAAGAAGTTGACCTCCTTCGCGAACGAGTCCGCCATCAGCGCCGCCGACGGCACCTCGATCATCATCCCGATCGGGATCTCCCGCCGGAACGGCAGGCCCTCGTCCTCCAGGTCCTCCATCACGTCGTACAGGACCATCTTAGCCTGCCGCAGCTCCATGAGCGTGCTGATCATGGGGAACATGATCCGCACGTCGCCCTGGGTGCTCGCCCGCATGATCGCCCGCAGTTGCCGCTTGAACATCGGGATGTCATGCAGGCACATGCGGATCGAGCGGTCGCCCAGGAACGGGTTGCGCTCCGGGTTGGCCTGCTTGCTCTGCGTGTACTTGTCCGCGCCCAGGTCCAGCGTGCGGATGACCAGCGGCTTACCGTGCAGCCGCCGAAGCGAATCCACGTAAGCCTCATAATGGTCCTCTTCCGAGGGCTCCCCATCCTCGCGGGTGAGGTAGAGAAACTCGGTGCGGTAGAGCCCGACGCCCTGGGCGCCGCGGTCGACCGCCTCGTCGATGCCGGCGGGCACCTCGATGTTGGCCATCAGCGCCACCTCGTGCCCGTCGAGCGTCTGCCCGGGCATGTGCAGCAGCTCGGCAAGCTGCGTCTCGACGACGACGCGGCGCTTCTCGCTCTCGCGGTGCTCGACGAGCTGTTCCTCGTCCGGGTTGATGATCAGCACGCCGTGATGGCCGTCGATGATGATCGTGTCCCCGGAGTTCACCTCGCTGGTGATGTTGCCCAGGCCGACGACCGCGGGGATTCCCATCGCGCGGGCGACGATCGCCGTGTGACTGGTTCGCCCGCCGACGTCGGTGGCAAACCCTTTCACGTGCGTGCGGTCCAGCGCCGCAGTCTGCGACGGAAGCAAATCGTGCGCGATGATCACGACGTCGCGGCTCAGGTGCGCCAGGTCGTAATGTTTCTGCCCGATGAGGTTGTGCAGCAGGCGCCGCTCGATGTCGTGGATGTCCTTGACGCGCTCCGAGAGGTAGCGGTCCGACATCTTCAAGAACGCCTGCGAGTACCGCCGCATCACGATCGAGACCGCGAATTCGGCGGTGGTCTGCTGCTTGACGATCTCGACTTCGACCTGCTTGAGCAGCGACTTGTCCTTGAGGATGCCGATGTGCACGTCGAAGATCGCGGCGATCTCCTTGCCCGCCTCGGCGATCATCTTCTCCCGCAGGGCGCTGATCTCCGCGATGGCGGACGCGATCGCCTGGTGAAACCGCGTGACCTCGTCAGTAGTACGACCGGCAGGGACGTGGCGTTCGGGAATGAGCAGATCCTCAGCGTCCAGCACGACCGCCGTGCTGATCACTACGCCAGGGGAAACGCCAATGCCCTTTTTGATCTCCATGAAAACTCGATCTCGCTTGCTAGTTGCTCGTTGTAAGTTGCCGGTTGTCAGTCTTCGCCAAATTTACTCTCGACCAGTTCCGCTAATTGCCGGACCGCTTCGCCGGCGTCTTCCCCTTCAGCTTCGATCCGCAGGGGCGTTCCCGCCTCTGCGGCCAGGATGATCATCTGCATGACGCTCTTTCCGTCCGCGTCCGCCGGTTCAGCGCCACCCTTATGCACCTTGATCTCCGACGTGAACTGGCTCGCCATGTCTACGAACTTCATCACCGGCCGGGTATGCAGCCCGTGGATATTGCTGATCACAACTTCTTTCGACGCGGTCATTATTAAAAGCGGGCGGTAGACCGTCGGCGGCAGGCAAAGAGACACGGGTCGCTTGCCCACCCTCCGCGGCATACTGTCTGCTACTCCTCATTTGCCCTGGTCCGCCTCGTCGAGCAGTTCCTGGATGGCCGGCCGCGTCGTGCTCTGCCTGAGGAACCGCCGGAACATGTCTTTCTGCAGGTTGCTGAAGATGATGTTCATCGCCTGCAAATGCTGCTGCGGCTGGTTCTCCGGCGAGAGCAGCAGCACCACGCTGTAGACCGGCTGGTGGTCCAGCGCGGCAAAATCGATGCCCGCCTCGCTGCGCCCGATCGTGCCCGCCATCTTCTTGACCTTGGGGTGCTTCACGTGCGGCACCGCCACGCCCTTGCCAAACCCGGTCGACCCGTTCTGCTCGCGTTTGACGATCGCCGCCAGCACCTCGTCAATCGAGTCTTGCGGCAGCGCCCCGGCATCAGCCAGGGACGCGACCAACTCCCGAAGCACGCCGTCGCGCTCGGTCGCTTGCAATGCGGGGACGATGGCTTCGGGAACGATAAATTCGCTCAACTTCATTTGAACGCTTCTCCGGAGGTTCGATAGCGCGCGGGGTTCGCCGCGGGCGCTTGGGCGCGAAATGGCGTCAGGGCATCGAGTGCTTGTCTTCAGCCGCATGCTTGCGATTGCGGACCTTCTTCTTGTGATCGCTCAGTTGCCGCTCGAGCTTGTCGAAACACGCATCGATGCAGGCGTACGCGTCCCCATCATTATGATGAGCCAGGAACATGTTCTTGTGCTCGGCATTCACGATGAACTCAACGGCGGTGCTGTCCTTGCCGGCGTCAAAAATGACCTCAATTTCCTGGATTCTGTCGTAATATTTGATCAATTTGCCGGCCTTTTGCTCGGCATACGTCTTTAATGCAGGCGAAACGTCCATATGACGCGATGCAACAGTAACGATCACGTTTAAGCTCCTTCCGGTTTGACTACCGCGATCCCCACGCACGGGACACATCTGCCGACGCGCGGGAACCGTTCACATTGTAACCGAAACCGGGATCGGTGGCCGCGCACATTCAATCGATTGTACGACACAATTCCCGCGGTCAACTCGACGACCGCGTCGCCGCGGCTTCTTCAACCTCGCGCCGCGCGGCGCGAAAGGCGCTTCGAACTCCTTCGGGCGCCGCATCGGAGTGCGGGTCGATCACGCCGCCGCTCACCAACAGGCGCATCGCCTGTTCCACGGTCAGCGGCAGGTCGACCACCGACTCGCGGGGCACGACCAGCACGTAACCCGAAAACGCCGTCGGGCTCGATGGGACGAACACCGTCACCATCTCCTTGCCCGCAGGCTGGCCCAGCGCCTTAACGCCCGGCCCGGTCACCAATCCGATCGACCAGATGCCGTTCGAGTGCGGCTCGACCGCGACCACGCGGCTGGCGGTAAACTGCGCCTTCTTATCCGACAGCACGAAGTCGGTGACCTGCTTGACCGCCGGATAGATCGCGCGAATGAGCGGGATCTTAAACAGCGCGTTTTCACCCAGCTTCCAGAGCGTCCGGCCGATTAAATTACCGACCAACAGCCCGACGATGTAAACCAACAGCACCGCCAACACCACGCCCAGCGGTTGCACCAGCCACGCCGGAACATGGCTCTTCCAGAACCAACTGATGTACCCGGGTTGGCGCTCGGGCAGGACGTTCCAGTTGACCAGGGTGAGCCAGACCCAACTGATGAACCAGATGAGGTGGCGTCCCAGGGATTCCCAGAGGAAATCCCAAACCTTGATCAACAACCACAAGGTGATGAGCGTGGGCATCAGGGCGGCAAGCCCGCGAAGAAAGAATCGGCGAAAATCTTCGCCGAAACGCGTTCGCTTTCGAGTAGGCGCCGCTTCCAATGTATTGCGCTCGAGACTCACCAGCACCCCGGGGGGTTACGGATTCACACGTGAACCGCGCAGGCGTCGTTGGTTCGTCCAACCGCGCGGGAAACACCTGCCACCGGCCTTGTACAAATCATTTGGCCCGCACGACTTGAGTTCCCCAAGCGGTCTGCCGCGCCAGTGAACGGCACCGCCGAAGCGGGCAACGATTCACGGGCGTGCGCGCCAAATGTAGTGCACGCGGATGGAAAGATCAATGACATCACCGATTAAGGCTGTTTGGGCGCTTCCCCGCCGCCAACTGGATTGATGAGCGGCGCCGGACCACCCGTCGCAGCCTCGCCTGCACCGCCGGGGATGATCGTCGCGCTGGGCGCGGTAGTCGGCCGGGACGCCGCAATTTCCACCATGTCGAGCATGCCGGTCGCGTATAGCTTGATCATCTCATCCTCCTTGGACGCCAGCGCCGCCGTCGCGATGCGCTTTTGCTCGTCGGCTGGAAGACTGTTGACCAGCAGCAACCCCAGGATCTGTCGCGTGGGATCGGGTTCGGTAATCAGCGTCTGAATGATCGCCGGCCGCTTGCCCGGGTCCTGGACGGCGGTGAGGAACGTGCCCCAGGTCGCAACCGGCGGCGCGGGGTCATTGGCGCTTTTCTGAACGGTGTCAACAAAGAAGTTCGTCAGCGCCTTACTCTGGTCGGTCTGCTCGGGCATCTTGCGGAGCTGCACCACCTCTGCGGACATCACCTCCATCGCGCGGATCTTCTGGGTCGGACTGCCCGACGCCATCGTATTGGTGAAGCCGTTGAGCGTGTTCTGGTTGAGCGCGAAACCCGACCGCTCGGTGATCGACGCAAACATGACCGGCCCATACCCACCCGGCCCGGACGTGCCGTCGCCGCGCGGATTGGTTCGCACCTGCCCGGTGAAGGTGATCGCAGGGCCGACGTTTAGCGTGAGCACCTCCGCGAGCTGTCCCTGATCCAGCCGCACGGTCTGCGTGACCGTCTGGCCGGGCTTGAGCACCAGCACCTGGCTGAGGCGCTCGTAGGCGGCGCCGGTAATTTGCTTTTGGAAGAGGCCGCGGAGCTGCGCGTCAAACCACAAGTCATTGTGGATTACGCCCTCGGCGCCGATCGTGATCTCGTACGGGCTCTTATTCTTAATCTGAACGCGGGCGAAGATCGGCTCGCCAAATTCAAAGCCGATTTTTCCGCCGACCATGTCAGCCCGGATGTCATAAAAATTCTGCGGCGCATCGATGATGCGCAACCACGCCTTGGGGAAGTCGGCGATGCGCGCCTGTATGGCGGGGGCATCGTCTCTGGCCACCAGCTTGACGTTCAAATCCTTGAGCGTGTCCATCAACAGCACCGCCAGGAGACCCGACGGATGCTCCATTAACAGCTTGCGCGCCGACGACATCGCCGGATCTTTTTCAGCGGGATTCTTCGCCCAGAGCAGGTAAGTGGCAGCCTGGGCCATCACGTCCTGATCGGCCACCGCCTTCAACTTCACACCCGCCTGATCGAGTTGCCCCTGGGCCATGAAGATCCAGCCTTCGATGCGAACGACCAGCGGGTCCTTGTCGGACAGAAGCGTCTTCAGCGAAGGCAGCAGCTTGGCCGCCTCCGCGGGCTGATTCGCAACGTAAACCAGATACCACGCAAAATCACAGACCGCCTGGGCATACGGGAGTCGCAGCGTGGCGAACTTGTCGTCCTTGAGCTTCGCCAGGTCCTCCGAAAGGTCCGGGATGGCGACGGCTTCGGGCGATTCCACAGGCCGAGTGGCCGCGCCCGCAATGCCCAGTTGCTGGCGAAGGACGAGCACCCGGTTGAGTGATGCGTTAATGAGCTGCTGCTGTATCTTTCCCAGCACGACCTTGTCACCACCACCGCCAGCGGGCGCGCGTTCGGCCAGCCAGCGGATCAGCAGCGACTCCACGTCCCCCGCGTCCTGCTTGATCAATTGCTCCGAGATCGTGCGCGTGCCCACGAGGAGCTGCGGCTTACCCGTCAGGTAAAGTTCACTCGCGTATGCCAGCGCGAATTCGCGGCCCATCGGCGTGCCCAACCGGCCCGCCAGGTCCACGCTCTGGGCATAATAGATCAGCGAATCTTCCGGCAGGCCCGCATCGCCGACCTCGCGCGCCAGGCGATAGGTGACCGCCGGCTGCATCGGGTTGGACTTGAGCATCGAGAGCAGCACACCGACTCGTTCGACCGGGGTGCCGTTCGCGTCCATCTGGTCCAGGCGGCTGCGCAGCGCGTTGAGATTGAGCGGATTGAGCCGCAGCGCCTGCCCCATGAACGAGTCCTGCATCTCAGCCTGACCGCGCTCGCCGGCGACCTGCGCAGCCCGCAACGCCGCGTGCGACTTCACCGGATCGGGGGCGCGGCTGTCGAGGATCGACTTGTAATAATCGAACCGCTGCTCGGCGGTCTCCAGTTGACCGGCGCTCAGATCGATGTAATTCACCATCGCGAGCTGGTCGTTACGCGGCTGATCCTGATCCGGCCGGCCAGAAACGTTGATCGCGCGGTATGCCTTCAGGGCGTTAAGGGCGCCGGCGTTGTCGCCGATTTGAAGCATCGCCTCGTACAGCATGCGCGGGTAGCGCGGCTCGGCGGGGTCCAGCTTCATCGCGGCCATCAACAGCGCCGCCGCCTCTTTGAAATGCGGCGCGAGCACCACGGTCTGGTGCAGGGTGTCCTGTGCCAGCGACGCATAGCGAACCGCCAGCTCAGGACTCGTCAAGGACGGCTCGGTCGCAGCAGCAGTAGCAGCGGCGGGCTGGGCGGGCTTCGCCGCGGGCTCGGCCCCTCGCGCGCAGGCGCCGCATATCGACACGATCACCATCACGGTGCAAAGGCGGAACTTCGACATGTCCTTCATGATATCCCTCAGGCCCGCGGAATTCGTCGCAAAACGAATCCGCACGGCGCATGATTCTTAAAGCGGCCTTGACCGTTTATCGTCCGGCCAGCCCCAGCGCAATAGCCGAGACCGTACAAACCATAAAGATCAACAGGGCCGATAACCGGGCCGTTCGACACACACGGTCAGAACGGTACACGCGCTCTACGATCAGCGCCAGTAATACCGCCTCCGCCGCAGCTATCAGGGCGGCGGCGCCACATCGCGCCGACCACGCCCCGATCGTTCGTTTCTCCCAGCCCATCATCAGCACGACCGCCTCGGCCCGCTCCCAACCCCAGAGGCCCAGCACGATCAGCCCCACCGACAATAGCGCGCCCAGCGCGACGATCACATTCCGATTCATATGCATGACCTCCGTGTCATCAAATTCAGCGCGGCTCCGCCTGCGATGTGCGACCTATTCTCCCCCAAACCCTTTGGGAAACAATGCCCGTGCCAGCCGGCGTCTACTTTTCCCACAATTCCCACAGCAGCGGCCGCTGGGTCGCCAGTTCCTGTACGTCAACCAGTAGTTCGACCCGCCGTCGCAGCCAGTTCGCCCATTCCGCCCGCCCCGTCCGCTTCGCCGCCAGCGCCAGCATCGCCTGAACCCGCGCCCCATTCGGCATCGGCATGATTTCCGCCAGCGCCACCTTTGTCACCGCCCCTTGGATCATCTGCTCCCACGCCCCCACCCGCGCCAAATACTCCGTCTGCACGCGAAGCAGGCTCAACGCTTCGCTCAGCGTCAGGCGATGATTGTAAAGCCCCGCCAACGCCTCGTGCGCACCGCGCAAATCACCCATCTCCAGCAGCGAATCCGCCAGCATCAGGCGTCCCGATTTATTAACGTGCTCCGAAGTGCCCTTCTTCGCCGCCAGAACCTCCCTGCAAAGCATCGCCGTATCCGGCCACCGCTTCTGCGCCAATCGCACCAGCGCCAGGTTAAGCAGCCCCATCGATTTCACCGACCGCGACATCGAAAACGCCCGCAGCGATTGCTCGATCTGCGCCTCCGCCTGCTCCAGGTTACCTGAAGCGATCAGTGTCGATGACTGCGCCGCCAGCCGCGACCCCTTCATCGTGCGATACCACAGCGTCAGCCAAACCGCCCCCAGTCCCATCAGCAGCAGTGATGGGTCGATCGTTTTCCCCAGTGACACGAAATGCAACGCCAGCACCGCCCCCACGCCGCACCCCAGCGCCGCCTTCAGCAGCGTGCTCAGCGTCACGTCTCGGCGAAACCGGCTGATCGCCTCATGCACCGAGATCATGCAGCCTCCGACGGCGCGACCGCGGCGGGATACTTTTCCCGAATCGCCGCAACCTCCGGATACCGCCGGCAAAGCTCCTCCACCGGCGAAAGCAGCGTAGCCTTCTCAAACGCAGCCGCCGCCTCAGTATTCTGATCCAGCAGATCATGCGCGCGGGCGACCAGCGCATAAGCATCCGCGATCCGATGCCCCAACTGCGCCCGCAGCGCCGGCGCCCTTGCGTGAAAAATCTCGATCGCCTCCGCCGGATGTCCGGTTTTCACGTCGCGGTAAATTTCGATCAGCGCCAGCCCCGCCGACTCCGGCAACTCCCGCCGCAGATCCCCCAAAGCCCGATCCGCATCCACCAATTGATCTTCGTGAAGCATCGCCATCGTCCGCATCAGCTTCAGCCCATGGGCCGTGCCCGCGTCGAACTCTGCGTGCTCCAGCAGATAATTCTGCACCGCGATCGCATCCCCAAACCGGTGATACCGCGCCAGCACGCTCGCCAGGTAAACCAGCGCCTGAAGCCGTGCCCCCATCGTCAGCGCCGGCTTGGCCAGCATCGAATCGAGCATCGCCGCCGCCTGATCCCACCGCCGAAGCTGCACCAGTTCTTCGATCGCCTCCACCCGTTGCTGTTCCTTGCGCTGCTGCTTGACGACGTGCGAGGTGAACCAAGCCATCGCCACCACCAGCCCCAGCATCGCCAGCCCCCCAAAAAACCGCACGACCAATTTCAACTGCGGATTCTGCCCCGCCGCCCCGGTGGCCGTCAGTACGACCACCGCAAACGCGATCATCCCATACCAAACCCAAGCCGGGCGCGGTTTGGGCACGCTGCGCTCGAGGAGCGTCGGGACGTCGAGAAATGATGGGGGCGCGGGGGTCATGCGGCGGGCGAATGTACCGGAAATGGCGGAGGGGGGAAATCAACACGTGGCGGCGCGGCACGACGGATCATTCAGGTTTAGGCGGCGAGTCGGCGACGAGAGCACGCTCAACCGCGGCTAAGCATTGTTTCAAATAATCCGCGTGTACGGGATCTTTATTGGCGGCGATGGCCTTACGAAACTCGGCGGCGGCGGGTGCGAATTCGTCCGCCATCCAGTGGCAGCGGGCGAGGAGGAGCGGGTCAATGTCGGTTGCGCCGGCGGCGCGAGCCTTGTCGAGGAGGGGGGCGGCCCATTTGGGTTCGCCGCGTTGGTGGAACCATTCGCCGTACATTTTGAGGCGTGCGGGGTCGGCGGGGGTGCGGGCGATTTCGGCGTCGAAGACGGATTTGGTGGTTGGCGGGAGAAAGCGCTCAGGGTAACGGGTGGATAGGTCGGCAAACAGTTGCCGCCATTCTTTTTTGGCTAGGGGGATAAGCACCCCACTTTCATCCAAGCGGTGTGACGCCGTGACTTGGGAAGCCAGAAGAAGATCGGAGTCGGAGAGGTTGGCTCCAATGATCGACCAAATCCGCGCCGTCCCGTCGAGGCTGGCGGTCACCACGCGCCGCCCGTCGGGACTGAACGCAGCATGCCATACAATGTCTGCATGCGGCAGAGGCGGCGTAAGGGGTTTGCCGGCCGCCGCGTCCCAGACTTGCGCCGTGTGATCCCCACTGGCCGTCACTATCTGAGTGCCGTCGGGGCTGAACTCGGCGTCATTTACGACGTCCCTGTGCCTGAGCGGCGGCGAGAGCGGTTTGCCTGTCCCGGCATCCCAAACGCGCGCAGTGCGATCTCCGCTGGCCGTCACGATCCGGGTGCCGTCAGGACTGAACGCAGCGCAACTTACAAACAACTCATGCCGGACCGGCGGCGTGAGCGGCTGGCCGGTCCGGGCGTCCCACACCCGCGCCGTCTGGTCCCAACTGGCGGTTACCACTCGAGAACCATCGGGGCTGAACGCGGCATATTTGACCTTCTTTGCGTGCTCGAGGGGCGGCGTGAGTGGCTGGCCGGTCTGGGCGTCCCACACCCGCGCCGTCTGATCCTCGCTCGCCGTGACCACGCGAGCGCCGTCGGGGCTGAATGCAGCATGGTTGACGTACCCCGCGTGCTGGAGCGACAGCGTCAGCGGCTCGCCGGTCATGGCATCCCAGACGCGCGCAGTATGGTCCATACTCGCGGTCACCACCCGAGTGCCGCCGAGGCTGAAGGCGGCATTGGCGACGCAAACGCCATGCGAAAGCGGTGGGACGAGCGACTTGCCAGTCGCGACATCCCAAATCTGCGCCGTCCCGTCCAGGCTGGCGGTCACCACCCTATAGCCGTCGGGACTAAACTCAGCGTCCAAGACGCGAGCGACATGCTTCAGCGGCGACGCGAGCGGTTTTCGACTCTCGGCGTCCCAGACCCGTGTGATTCCATCCATAGTATCGGTCGCCACCCGGGAACCGTCCGGACTGAACGCAGCGCTCATCACGACATCTGTGTGCTGCAATGGCGGAATAAGGGGCTTTCCAGTCGCGGCGTCCCAGACCCGCGCCGTCCTGTCTACACTGGCCGTGACCACACGGCCGCCGTCAGGACTGAACTCGGCATGCTTTACGCGATCTGCATGTTGTAGTGGCGAGCCGATTCGAATGCCGGTCACGGCATCCCAAATTTGTGCCGTGCGATCCGCGCTGGCCGTCACGACTCGGGCGCCGTCGGGGCTAAATGCGGCATGCACCACTATGTCCGCGTGCTGGAGCGCCGGAGTGATCGGTCTACCCGACACGGCATCCCACACCCGAGCCGTCTTGTCTATACTCGTGGTCACCACCTTGGTGCCGTCGGGGCTGAAGGCGGCGCCGTTCACCGAGGCGCTATGCTGCAAAGGTGGAGTGACCGGCTTGCCGGTCGCGGCGTCCCACACCCGCGCCGTCTGGTCCTCACTCGCCGTGACCACATTACGGCCATCCGGGCTAAACTCTGCATAATTGACGGAGTCTGCATGCTGGAGTGGCAGCGTGAGCGACTGGCCCGTCTGGGCGTCCCACACCCGCGCCGTCTGGTCCTCACTCGCCGTGACCGCGCGGGCGCCGTCGGGGCTGAATGCAGCATGGTTGATGTACCCCGCGTGCTGGAGCGACGGCGTCAGCGGCTTTCCTGTTCTGATATCAACGATTGCGACAGTTTTTCCCGAGATGTTGAGCCTACCTGTCCGGCTCATTTGCGCATTTGCAAGAATTCCGCCCGGCGAGCTGTCGACCAATCGCGGCAAGAACTCGGCCAAGTATGTGGCCCGCACCTGATTTGAAGGTGTCGGATCCGTTTGGAACCCCCTGATGAATCGCAGCATTGCGAAACTCACGTCTCCTTCCTCAACATTTTTCCAGCCCTCGTCGATGAATATTTGAGCTAGCGCGGCGCGCGCGCGACGTTCTTGAAGCCTCGCCACCTCGGCTTCGCGGGTCGCTACGGACCGCTGGCTGGTGGCTTCTTTCTGCTGTTTGACTGCCTCGGCATGTTGAATGGACGCATCGCGCCATAAGGACCCCAGGGCCATTGCGATCGCGGCGATGATGATTAGCGCCGTGCCGAGCAATCGAACCTGTGTGCGGCGGCGCCTGGCTAAACGCACCGCTATCTCCTGCTTAAGGCGGGTCAGGCGCTGCTGGTGGCGTGCGTCCTGGTTCTGGAGGCGCTCGGCCAATTCGGTCACGGCCGGGAGGCGATTCGCAGGGTCGACGTCGACGCACGCCGCGATGTCCTCCCGCAGCAGCTCGTCCGTCACCTCGCGATCCCAACCGACGCCCAGCGGACGAGCGAGGTCGGCGATCGTCATCTGATATAACAACACGCCCAGGGCGTAGACGTCCCCCTGCACTGTATGCGGCTGATCTAATAGCGCCTCCGGCGGCTGATACATCCGCGTCCCCGTCCGGCTGCTGTCGTTCATCACCATGTCGCCCGCACTGAAATCCTTGCCGCTGATATCAAACTGCTCCAGCCGGCTGCGATCCGTCAAAATCCCGATCCCGAAATCCGTCAGCCGCGGGTAGACCGGCCCGCCATGGTCGCGGGCCATGAGAATGTTGCTCGGCTTAATGTCCTTGTGGAGGATGCCGACGCTGTGGGCGGCAGCTAGCGCGTGGGCGATCTCGGCGACGTACCTCAGGCGGTCCGCGAGCGGGACCTTGTCAATGCCGCCCTGCCGCTCGGCCCACTGGGTCAGGTTGCCCTCGGCCGTGTAATCGAGCTCGATGAAGTACGGCGGGCGCTCGAACTGCCACTCCTTGACCGCGGCGATGTCGCGGCGGTCGCCAAGGGCTTTCTTCAACAATCGGAACAGGACGACCTCGCGCTTGAGGGCGCGGAGGCGATCAGGGTCGAAGCAGAACTTGAAGACGCGCTTGGCTGCGGTCTTGTTCTGCTCGGCCAGCCAGACCTCGCCGAACCCGCCCTCGCCGAGCTTCTCGACCAGGATCCAGTTCGTCGTGCTTTCCAAGCTCCGCCCCAGCGCCGGCCGCCACCCCAGCGTCTCTTCATCGCCCGGCCGAATGTGCCGTTTGGCCTTCTCGGTATCTGGCGGTGGCGCGAGCGGGGCCGAGCCTTCGGCGCCGACCTCGAAGACGTCCATCGGCTCGGTGGCGCCCTTGAACATGTACGGCCCGTGGGCCATCCACTGCAGCGGCGGGGCGGGCGTCATCGGCGCGGGGACGGGATGTTCGCGGACGATCTGCCGCGCCGCGTCGAACACCGCGCGCGTCAGCAGGATCTGCCCGCCGCGAGCCAGCGACATCACGCGACTCGCCAGGTCGATTGCCGATCCGACGAACTTCTCCTGCTCGTTGATCGCGTTCGTGTGCTGATCCACCTCACCCAGGTGCAACCCCACGCGCGTCGCGAACGGCACCGGCCACGCCTCGCCGGCCATTAGCCACTGAAACACCAGCGCCGCGCCCACCGCTTGCGCCACGCTGTCGAAGCTCAGGAAATACCCGTCGCCTGTATCCTGCAGCACGCGCCCGCCGCGCGCCACCTCCAGCGCCTGCCGGATAAACGCATCGTGACGATTGAGCAGTTGCGCATACGCCTGGCTGCCGAGTTGCTCCTTGATCGCCGTCGAGTTCACCAGGTCGGTGAACATCAGGACCAGAAGGCGCTGCGAGGCGACCTGAGGAGCGGCGACCGTCAGTGCGGGAAGTGTCATGGATTATCCGATTGCTGTGTGACGGCAGATGGTATCGCACCGCCGCACACTCCCGCAAATTGCCCTGATCCGGGCAATGAAATGATCGGGTTGATCCAATCGTCAATCCGGAAGATCGATCATCTCAAACACCTTATGCCGATACGAACTCCCCATATTCACCGCTCGAATCTCCCCCAGCCGCGCCTCCGCCGCGAAGTGGCTGTGCCCGCAAAACACCTCGCGCACATTATCAAATCGCCGGATCACCTCCCCGATCCGCTCGCTCCCCAGATACGCCTTCGCAAACTCCACCTGGCTATACCGCCCCGGCGGCAGCAACTCGCGAAACGGAACGTGATGGCTCGCCACCACCACGTGCGGCACGTGCGACGCCAACTCCAGGTCCGCGGTCAATCGCGCCAGACACTCCGCTAAAAACGCCGCATCACTGCGATGCAGCTTCACGAACTTTCCATCGTTCCACCGCGCCACCACCTCCAGCGCATCCGCCGATAGATCCGACCGATCCCCCAGAAGATCCTCGCGCCGCAGATACGCCGCCGCCCCCGGCGACATCTTCGCCTCGTAAAACCGCGCCGGAATCCCCAGCCGCGCCGATGCGAAGCTGTAGTCATACCACCCCACCGTGCCTACGATCGCAAACGACCGCTCGATCAGCGGCTGCGTCTCAAGCCACCGCCACCCCAGCGCCTCAACCCGCCGCGGCAGGTCGTTGGTAAACAGCGCGTGACTGTCCGCCCCGCGCGTCCAAAGCTCATGATTCCCACACAAAAACAGCTTAGGCCCCGCGATATTAAACCGCGAAAGACACGCCTCGATCTCCTCCCCGTCCGCCACCGCCGTATCGCCGACGACCAGCACCCCATCCCCCCCCGCCCGGTTCATCCGATCGATCACCTCGATCGCCAGCGGCTTGGATCGCGCGTGGTTGTAGTGCAAATCTGCGGTAACCAAGAGTCGCATAACACCTCAAGCATAGGCACGCCCCACTTTTGCCTTTTGCCCTTTACCTTTTGCCTTCTTTCCCCCTTCGCCTTCCACCCCCCCACCCGATATCATCGCAAACCTGACGGCAGAGGAGCTCGATGACGCCATTGGTCGTGGATAATGTAATTAAGCGGTTCCGCCAGGGCGATCGCGACGTCTCCGCGCTCGCGGGCGTGAGCCTTGACGTGGCCGAGGGGGCGTTCCTTGCGGTCATGGGGGCGAGCGGCTCGGGGAAGAGCACGCTGCTGCACCTGATGGCCGGCCTTGACACGCCCGACTCCGGCCGCGTCGTCATTCGCGGCGAAAACCTCGCCGAGATGAACGACCGCCAGCTCACGCTCTTCCGCCGGCGCCACATCGGCCTGGTCTTCCAATCCTTCAACCTGATCCCCACGCTGACCGCCGAGGAAAACGTCGCCCTCCCCCTGCTGCTCGACGGCAAGCGCGAATCCGACGTGCGACCCAAGGTCCGGGAAATGATGGAAAGCCTGGGCCTCACCAGCCGCCTCACCCACCGCCCCGACGCCATGAGCGGCGGCGAACAACAGCGCGTCGCCATCGCCCGCGCCCTCGTCACCGACCCCGCTGTGCTCCTAGCCGACGAACCCACCGGCAACCTCGACTCCGCCAACAGCAAGTCCGTCTGCGAGCTCCTCCGCGACCTCTCAAACCTGCACAACAAAACCATCGTCATGGTCACCCACGAACCCACGGTCGCCGCCTACGCCCAGGAAGTAGCCGTAATCAAAGACGGCAAACTGGTCGAACGCTTCGCCACCCAGGAAACCAACGGCGGCCAAGCCCTCGCGCTGCGATACCAGGAATGCCTCAGATAGCCGCAAGAT
>JAQGHM010000249.1 GCA_028291615.1 Phycisphaerales bacterium
CATCTCCGTCTACAAGGGTAAGGGACGGCACACGACCACGTCGGCGCAGCGGTTCGCCCTCGACGGTGGCGGCTATGTGATCGATACACCGGGCGTAAAACTGTTCGGTCTGTGGAACGTCACGCGGGAGAATCTGCCCGAATTCTTCCCCGACGTGGGGGCGGGCACGGCACCGGCGTGGCGGCAGGAGAGTTACGAGCGAATCCTGGAGTCGCTGCCTGAGTGAAGGGGCGTCAGGCGAACGTGCCTTCAATTGCGGAAAGTAAGTCGTCCGGTTCGGTCTTCGCGCGGTCGAAGCCCGCGCCGCCGTCGATCGTGTCGGGCTGGGAGTCGAGGGCATAGATCTGGTCATTGCCGGCGTCACCGAAGACGTGATCTGCGCCGGGGCCGGGGTTGAGGTAATCGTTGCCGTTGCCGCCGGAGAGGGTGTCGTCACCGCGGCCACCGAAGAGCGTGTCGCGCCCGTTGCCGCCGGAGATCGAGTCAGCCGCCCACCCGCCCAGCGCCAAATCGTCGCCATCGCCACCATCGATAGTCGCGGGAATGTTCATGGCGGAGGCGTCGATGCGGTCGTCACCGGCGAAGGCGCGGATTTCGACGCGGGAGAAGAGAGCGGGATTGAAGCGACCGGGGAGGCTGACGACTTCGATGCCGTCTGAGTGCCGGCGGAGAAGGATGTGGTCGGGGCCGGGCGTGCCGGTGACGCGCAGGACGCCGCGATCGATGCGGGCGGTAATGGCGGGGGATTGCTCACCGAGGAAACGAGTGAGGGTAGCAGTGAGGTCGCCCGCGAAGGCGAAGGTGGCCACGGTAACGCTGCCATCGGGTGCGATTAGCGCGTCCTCCAAGAACTGATCAAACCCGGCTGCGCCATGCCCGATAGCATGATCACCGTAAGCCGTATCCATGGCGCCGGCGGAGGTGAGGCGGATCGTGGCTGCGCCCACCTCGCCGCTATCAAACGTCTCAGAGCCGCCAGCGATCACCGAGCCATCGGCGCGGATGGCGACCGCCACGAAGCGGCTGGAGTCGGTCCCGTCCAACGCGGGAAAGGACAGTCCGCCATACCCAAATGTCGGATCGAGGGCGCCGTCGCGTCGGAGACGGGCCAGAATTGGTTGAGTCGGTCCGTGGGGGTCTGGGGAGCCCTCGCCGACCAGCACGATTTGGCCGTACGGGGTGAACGTGGCGGAATGGGCACCGCTGTAGTTGTTTTCGCCCGGAGGGGCGGGGAACGTCACGGCGCCAGCCGCGCCGAAACTGACGTCGGTTTTTCCGTCCGCAGTGAAGCGCGCGACGGCGAAGTCAGATGTCGGGTGCAACGACCCCATGCCGTAGGCCAAGTACCCGACCGCGACCAGATTGCCATCGGGGGCAATCTGTACACTGCTGAGGAAGGCGCCGCTGTCCGGCTGACGAGTGAAGAGGAACTTGGCCTCGCCGCCCGCTCCGACCCCCGCACCAAATGTCTTATCGCGTTGCCCGGCCGCATCAAAACGGCGAAGGACGAAGGCGCCGCCGTCGCGGCCAGCGATAATGATCCTGTTACCTTGGAGGGCGATGCCCGTCGCGCCCATGCCGGGGTCAAGTAGCCCGTGGTCCGCGAAGTCGGTGTCGAGCGTGCCGGCGGACGTCACGCGGACTATCACACTTTGCGGCGGGCGCGGTGAGTCGAACGAGGTGATCAAGCCGATCAGTCCTCCACGAGCGTCTATCCGGAGTCCCTCAGGTCCGGAATATCCGAATGCGCTGCCGAGGCGCACGCGAAGGACGCCGCCGGAGCCGAACGTGGGGTCGGGCAGCCCATCAGGTGTGAACCGGAGGATGACTGCGACTTCCTCGGCTTGCCGGTAGGTACAGAGCGCGACGATCTTACCGTCCATCTGTCGAGCAATCTGGACGCCGTGGAACTGCACCTGCCGCCGGAATTCGGTTGTGGTGATTCCGTCAACGGCGAACGATCGATCGGACGAGCCGTCGGACTTTAGCAGGGCTAGGCCAAATCGCGTCGCGGGCGGACATTCGGCGGTGCCGGGGGCGCTTCCGACGATCAGGAGAGAACCGCCGACGAAGACCGCAGCGCTTGCGGCATTCGGGTCGGCTTCTGCACTGGCGGGGTTGGAATTGGGTGGCTTGGGGGCGAAGGTAATGCGGGCGACGCCCGAGGCGCCGTAGCCGCGGTCCAATCGTCCACGCTGGCGAAAAGCGGCGGCGATCGCAACACCCGCATGCCCCGACGCGGCGCCGGACGCGCCGGCGACGATCAGCCGGCCGTCCGGCGCGACGACTAGATCGGCGGCGGTCTCGGTCGCGCCAAGGTCGAGCCTCACCTGACCAGCAACGCCGAACGTGGCAAGCGGCTGGCCGTCGGCCGAATAGCGGGCGAGCACGACGTCGCCGGCCGAGTCGCCCGCCAGGACGATCGAACCATCGGCCAGGACCACCACGGCGCGCGCGACCTCGGCGGCCTTTCCAAAATCGGTGGCGGTCCAACCGTCGCGACCGAACGCGCGGGTCGCGTAGCCGTCCGCCGTGATCTTGAAGAGCAGGACGTCATCCCCCACCCGCCCGACCGCGATTGAGCTCCCGTCAGGCAGGGAAGTGAGACGCTCGACCGAGGCGTTGTCGAAGTGCTTGAGCTTCAGCGTGCGAAAGGCGTCAGCGTAGGCGGGGTCGACTGCGCCGTCGGGGAGGAGGTGGATGTAGGCGGCCTTGGCAGACGTGAGTTGGGAACGATTATCGAGGTTGTCGTAGCGATCGAGTGAGGCGCCGATCAGGAGACTCTGGTCGGGCAAGAGCGTCGCGCTGTTGATGGAAGCGGAGTTTCCCGTGTTGTTGTTAGAGACGACGGTGATGCCGCCGCGGCCGAACAGGGTATCGGGTGTGCCGTCAGGTCGGAGGGCCAGAACACTGACGTCGTCGCCGATGTCGGTGACGACGAGGATGCGACCCGACGCTTGGACGACGGCGGCCTTGACGTCGCCGAACGTCAGGGCGCCGTGATAGAAGGTCGTGTCGAGGGAAAGGTCAACGCGGCCGGCGTGACCGAACGTTGAATCGAGTCTCCCGTCGGTCTGATAGCGCGCCAGAAGAGGTGCGCCGGAGCCGGTACCTGTGTTAGTTCCCGCGACCAGCAACTTGCCGTCTGGTTGAACCACGACGGCCGAAGGGCTGGCAAGAATCGGCGCGTCCAGGGACCGCGCAGCCGTTCCCAGGTCGCCGAACGAGACGTCGAGCTGACCGGCGAACAGCAGCAGCCGGGATTCCATTCGCTCGACCCGCATCACGGCACCTTGAGTTTCAAGCAGAGACTATAAGGAGCGGACGTTCTTCTCGAACGGCGCATTACCCATGCATCTCTGGATTGTACGGCCGCGCTCGTTGTCCGGGGCCGGAACCGTCCGGGTTGTGAACTTCCCGGGATCGGGTAGGATACCCCGTTGGTTTGATCCCCTTGTGCGAGTTTACGGAGAAGATCTGCGTGGCCAAATCTGAGCCGATTGAAGTTGAAGCGACCGTCGTTACCGCGCTGCCCAACGCGATGTTCAAGCTGCGGCTCGACAATTCCGAGGCTGAGATTCTCGGCATCGTCTCGGGCAAAATGCGCAAGCACTTCATCCGTATCCTGCCGGGGGACCGGGTCAAGGTCGAGCTTTCGCCTTACGACCTGAGTAAGGGGCGGATCGTTTTCCGTCAGAAGTAACATCGCTCGCCTCATTGTTGCTGCCGCTCCTCCAGCCGTCTGGCGATGCGGCGGTCGGGGATGAACCAGATCATTGCGACGATCGCGTAGATTGCGAAGGCGATCCAGGGGTTGATCAGCACGCCCAGGATGCCGAGCACGTAGAGGAGCATGGAGATTTTTCCCTTGCGGTCGCTGCCGACGGCGCGGGCGAGGGTGGAGTCGGGGCCATGCAGGCGAGCCAGCGCGCGGGTGAGGATGACGAAAGCCGCCCCCGCCAGCAGGAGCACGACGCCGTACGCTGCGACGGGGACGGCGGCGAAGCCGCTCTCGCCCATCCAGCCGGTCGCGAAGGGGACCAGGGACAGCCAGAAGAGCAGGTGCATGTTGGCCCAGAGCACGCGGCCGTCCACATGATGGGCGGCGTGCATCAGGTGGTGGTGGTTGTTCCAGTAAATCCCGACGTAAATGAAGCTGAGGACGTAGCTGATGAAGATCGGCAGCAGGGGGCGCAGCGCGTCGAGGCTGGGGGCATGTGGCGGGCGCAGCTCGAGCACCATGATCGTGATGATGATGGCGATGACGCCGTCGCTGAACGCTTCGAGGCGAGTTTTTCCCATTGCGGTGCCTTGCTGGTGAAACTGAATTACGACCTGATGCGTGGGTGAGAGTCTTATGCGAAATGTCGCGCGCCGCAAGGCGGGACGGGGTGGCTTCGTTTTGCGCCGGCGCGCGAGATTGTGGCGCGGTGTGGGTTTTTGTGGCGCGGTGTGGCGCCGGGGCGTGGGGATGCGGGGCGGGTTGTCGAGGCGCATGGTTGGTCCTCCCTATTACTGGGGGCGGTGCGCGCCGAGGACCTTGATTGCGCAGCAGGGGCGGGAAATGTGGGTTTTTGCCGGTGAAATCGCGGGAAGATTTTTTATTTT
This sequence comes from Phycisphaerales bacterium, assembly GCA_028291615.1. GTDB lineage: Bacteria > Planctomycetota > Phycisphaerae > Tepidisphaerales > Tepidisphaeraceae > RYN-433. Next base: position 4,609 of record JAQGHM010000249.1, read on the forward strand.
CTTAGTTGGGGGGAGGTGCGCGGGCGGACCGCTGAGGAGCCTGGTGCGGTGGCTTGCCCGGCCGTGATTAGGGAGAAAAGATGCGGGGTTATGTGCCGCTATTGTAGTAGTCCTTCGCGCTTTTGCTCAGGGTGAGGGTAAGGAGTATTGCGATCGGGTAGGCGATGCCGATTGCGGAGATGGTCAGGGCGGCTTGGGCCATGCCTTTGAAGCTGCTGGTCATCGATTGGGCGAAGCCGTTGGGATCGTTGCTGGCGGCGAGAGTTTGCATGATCCAGGCGAAGCCGATGATGGCGGCTGTGCCGCAGGCGATTTTTACCAGGGCGTAGATGACGAAAAGCTTGCGCGGTGCGCCGGAGGAGCGGAGGCTTAGGATGGCGATGACGAGGAGGTAGATGGCGAGCAGGGCGCTTAGGGCGGCGTCGATGATGCCTAGCGTGCAGGCGCCTTTATCGACGCTGATCGAGCCCATGACGAATGGAGTTACGGCACCGCTGGGTAATGTGGTGGGGGCGACGGTGGGGGCCGCCGGCATCGGGCCGACGAGATTGCCTTGGGGGTCGAGGGCGAGCTTGCCCATGGTGAAGGTGATGGTGACCGAGCCGTCGGACTGGACGGCGGCGGATTTTACCTGGGCGGTGAGGCCGGGGATGGTGGAGGAATCGGTGATCCAGTTGGCGCTGGTCGGGGACTGCATGAGGGAGTTGAGGGTGGAAAGTTGGGCGGTGGTGACGCGGTTGTTGCCGAGTTGCTGTACCCGCGCGAGGAGGGCCTGGGCTTGTTCATCTTCGAGGCCGTTGCTGACGGGGATGGGGGGCGCGGCGGGTTCGTCGGTGACGGGCTCGGTGGTGTGCGTGGTGAGGTTGGGGCTGTAGTCGTCGGGTTTGAAGATGGCGGCGTCGTCCTTGAGGATGAGGCGGCCGGGGAGGGGGTTGTTCTTGAAGACGAAGAAGTCGGGACTGGCGCTACCGGCGGTAGCGAATTCCTGGCCGACCTGTGCGATCAGGGGGGCGACGGATTTGTTGGTGATGGTTTGATCGTCAACGATTTTTCGGCCGTGTTCGGCGAGGAAGCCGTCGAGTTGCAGCTCGCGCTTGGGGGAGAGGCGGCGGTTCATCTTGATGCGCAGGGCGCGGGCGATGACCTCACGCTCGCTGGCAGCTAAGCCGTCGGCGGTGACGGTGATGCCTTGGGATGCGGTTTTTGGAAGTGTGATCGTTGGGGCGGTCCGGGCGAAGGCGCCGGTGCGTTTGGCGTAGGTGGTGACCGCGACGGCGGTGCATCCGCTGAAGACGCTGGTGATGAAGCTGAGGGCGGCGACGATGATGGCGGTGATGGCCAGGGCGGTGATGACACCGGGGCGCTGGTAGCCGGCGACTCCGCGATTGCGATAGGCGAGCGGGTCGGCGGGCCAGGCTGGGGGCAAGGTGGCGGCGGGGGGATATGCGGGCGGGTAGTAAGACTGCGGGATCGGCGGGGGAGACATGGTCATCGAAGGCGGCACCCCTGCGTCGCCGGGCGGTGGCGCATAGACCTGCGCGAAGGGGGCGGGGGCGATGACGCCTGGCTCGGAGATGGGCATGACTGGGGTGGAATCGAGGTTGGCTAGGTCGTCGGGCGGTTGTTCGATCGGGATGACGGGGCGCGGCGCCGGCGGGATCGGTGGGGGCGGAGGCGGCAGGGGTTCTTCCGGCATGGCGGGCATTATAGCGGCTGGGGTCGATTGCCCCCAAAACCTCGACCGCTATACTGCCGATGAACGGAGTATGAGACCGACTCTGGCATGGAGCCTTCGCATGGATGCGAAAATTTCCCTGGGCGAGCCGCGCGTATTAGTTTCGCGCCAGGCATTGCTGCATAATGCGTCGGTCGTGCGCAGGGCGGTGGGGCCGGGGGTGAAGATCTGCGCGATGATCAAGGCGGATGCCTATGGGCATGGGGCGGATATCGTCGCGGATACGCTCGCGAATTTTTCCACGCGAAGATATGAAGCGCCGCTGGTGGATGCGCTGGCGGTTGCGTCGATCGACGAGGCCGAACGTCTGCCGCACACGATCTTGCCAGTTTACATTTTTCGGCCGGTGGAGAATTGCTTTCTGGGGCGGCAGCGGTCGCGGATCGAGCAGGCGATCCGCAATGGCTGGATCATGACGCTCTGCTCGAGCTCGGCGGCGGACGACGTGGCACGGATCGCAACGTCGATCGGGAAGCGGGCGGCGATCCAGTTGATGGTCGATACGGGGATGACGCGCTCGGGCGTCACGGGGGAAGAACTGGGGGGGCTGCTTGACACGATTGAAGCGCACGCGTCGCTGAAACTGGTTGGGTTGTGCACGCATTTCGCGTGCGCGGAAGATTTGGGAAACGCTGCGACGGCCGAGCAACTGCAATTATTTAACGCTGCGACTGACGCGGTTGCGCCGCGATTGAAGAATAAGGTGATTCGTCACGCTGCTAATTCTGCGGCGCTGTTTCTGCGGCCGGAGACGCATCTGGACATGGTTCGGCCGGGGATTGCTCTTTATGGCGTGGACCCTAGTTTGGCGCCGTCGTCGGAGCGGTTGCTTAAGCCGGTGATGAAGTGGACTGCGCCGCTGGTGCAGATCCATGACGTGAAGGCGGGGGCGATGGTGGGATATGGGCAGACCTGGCGGGCGACGCGCGATACGCGGATCGGGATTGTGCCAGTCGGGTATGCCGACGGGTATCCTCGGTGTTTGACTAATCGGGGCGTGATGGTGGTGCAGGGGCAGGCGTGTCCGGTGGCTGGGCGCATCAGCATGGATCTGACGACGATCGACCTGGTGAATGCGCCGCATGCGGTGCTGGGGGATGAGGTGATCGTGCTGGATTCGGATCCGCTGTCGCCTGCGAGCGTGTATGAATTGGCGCGGCTTGCTAGCACGATCCCGTACGAAATTACCAGCGGGATTGGGCAGCGGATTCATCGCGTGCCGATTGAGATTGAGCAGGGCGTGCCGGCTTAGGCGGGACTTGGCGTCAGCGCATTGCGGCGTTACAACCTGCGCTCCAAAATCAACAGGAGCGCATCATGGGTTCATATCCGGGTCTGGACGTAACGAATAAAGTTTGCCTCGTCACTGGCGGCACCAGCGGCATTGGGCGGGCAATTGCGCTGGGGTTTGCGGAGGCGGGGGCGAAGGTGGTGGCTGGGTCGACCAATCCGGATAAGGTTTCGGCTATTAAGAAGGAACTGGGGGCGGGGCATGAGGCGGTGACGATCAATGTTGCCGACGCGGCTTCGGTTGCGGCGGCGGTGGATTTTGCGGTGAAGAAGTTTGGGCGGCTTGATGTGATCGTGAATGCCGCGGGGGTGATCAAGCGGCAACCGTCGCTGGAGATGTCGGTCGAGGAGTTCCGGCGGATCGTGGACGTGAACCTGACTGGGAGCTTTTTGGTCGCGCAGGCTGCGGCTCGGGTGATGAAGGATCAGACGCCGGATGCGCGGAACGAGCGCGGGAACATCATCCTGATCGCGAGCTTGAATTCATACATCAGCCTGGTGGAGGTGCTGGCGTATGCGGCGAGCAAGTCGGGCGTGCTGGGGCTGGTGCGCGGGTTGGCGAATGAGTGGGCGCCGCTGGGGATTCGGGTGAATGCGATTGCGCCGGGGGTTTTTCCGACGGATTTGAATCGGCCGCTGATCGAGGGGACCGAGCGCGGGCGGATGCTGAAGTGGCACACGCCGATGGGGCGGTTTGGGGAGGCGGAAGAATTGGTGGGGGCGGCGATTTACCTGGCTAGCCCGTCGGCGAGTTATACGAGCGGGCATACGATTATTGTGGATGGGGGGTTTTTGTCGAAGGGGGTTTAGGGAAGCCAGAATTCCGAAGTCTGAAATTAGAAAAAAGGAACGCCCCTGGCGGATCGGCCGGGGGCGTTTTCAATTTTACAGTGTTCGACGAACTGCTTACCGGCGGTCGCCCATGATCCGCAGGATCGACATGAAGAGGTTGATGAACGAAATGTACAGCACGAGCGAGCCGTAGATTGCGTATCGCGCGGCCATCTCGGTGTTATGTCCGAACTCGGTCGCCATGGCCTTGAGCTGTTGGGTTTCGTAGGCGGTGATCCCGATGAAGATCGCGAGGATGCCGTAGGTGATTAACCAATCCAGCGCGTTGCTGGCCACGAAGATGTTGACGATCGACGCGAGCAGGAGGCCCCAGAAGCACATGATGAGGATGCCGCCGATGCGCGTCAGGTCGCGGCGGGTGACCATGCCGTAAATGCTCATCCCTGCGAACGTGCCGCCGGTGACGACGAATGCCGATGCCAGCGTCTTGGCCGGGTAGATCACGAAGATGTACGAGATCATCGCGCCGATCAGGGCCGCGTAGAGGAGGAAGAGGGCGGTGGCGACGTTGGCGTTGATCGAACGGAATGACCGTTGAACGCCAATGGCAATGCCGAATGCGCCCAGGGCGCAGGCGATCGCCACCATCGGGTTGCCGAAGAACATCTTCATCAGCGACGGCGTGTGTGACACGTACCACGCGACCGCGGCGGTGACGGCGAGGCCGACGGCCATCCATGCATAGACGACGTTGAAGAATTTGGAGACGGAACGATCGTCTGCTCCATATTCCAGCTCCCAGGATTTCTGTGCGCCAGGCTGGGGAAACATGCTCATTTGAATCTCCCTGTTCTTAAAAGAGGTATGACAATCTTATCGGCGCGAAGGCCCCGGGTCTACCAATTTCGGATTCCTGTCGCCAATTTTGGGGGAGCGAGGTCACGTTTCGGTTAAACTTCACTTCGTGATGCGATTCTGGAGTTACCGATCATGGTGCATCCCACTCCTGCTGGCGGCTGGGCATTGCGCCCTGGCCAGCGACCGGGACCTGATCGGTTATACCGCGCTCGCCGCTCGCGCCGGGTCGCTGCAGGCTGATGGCGCGGGCATTCCGGTGGCGCAGGTGGAGGCGTTTGCGCCGGGCACTTCGGATTATGCGCCCAATACCGCGCTTACCTCATTCGCGGGGAAGACCTTTACGTTTCGGTCGGGCGCGTCGGCGATCAGTTCGCATGCGTCACAGGTTGCGGGGCTGTACTACGGCAGCATCGCCAGTCCCGCGCCCGATGTGCCGGTTGTCTCGCTCTTCTCGGCTGAGAGCTTTATCACCGGCCTGCTGCGGAGCGGCCGGGCCAACCGCGCGCCGGGCGGGGTGGGGGCGTCGGTGGTGAACAACAGTTGGATCGCCGATCTCAGCGACGACGCTGCGAACTTTGATGTGCTGCATCGGTTGGATGACCTGATCAATCGCGACGATGTGCTGGTCTTCAACGCCGTTTCCAATACGGCTTCAGATCCGTTTCCGAAGCTGTTGGCGGCCAGTTACAACGGCGTGTCGGTCGGCACGCTGACCGGGACGCGCGGGCCGTTGCTTTACGACGGCGCGGTAGCGCGGATCAAGCCCGACCTGGTGGTGAATACGGGCATCACGAGCAATTCCAGCGCGCTGGCCGCCGGCGCGGGGGCACTGCTGCGCTCCGAGGCGAAGGTGCGCGGGTTGCCGGCGAGTGAATTGGCGACCAAGGCGATGCTGATGGCCGGCGCGCAGCGCGACGTGAACTGGCATCGCGGGCGGTTGAGCGGCGCCGACAACGTCACCGCGCCGCTGGATTTTCAGCAGGGGGCGGGGCAACTGCGCGTGGATCATTCGTTCGACATTCTTACCGCGGGCAAGCAAAGCGCGGGCACGTCGATCGCGCCGGCTGGCGGCTGGGATTACGCCCGCACCGCGCGGGGGACGTCGGATGCGAGCTATTACCTGCACGTCGATCAGACGCAGCCGAACTGGGCGGCATTTTTGACGTGGAACCGATCGATCGCCGGCGTTCAACCCGACGGCCACTACAGCACGGCCGCGACGCTTGCTGATTTTGACCTCAGCCTTTACCTCAGCCGGCGGAGCGGGCGGCGGTTGGTCGCGCAGTCCGACAGTCCGGGTGACAACGTCGAAAGCCTGACGCTAACCGGCCTTGCGCCGGGTGATTATCAGCTCGTACTGACGAGCGATATTCGCAGCTACTACGGCCTTGCCTGGTACGAGGATACGTCGCTATCAACGGGATTAGCTGCGCCATTGTTCATCAATTCTGGCGCGATGGACGGAATGAACGGTTCATTCATCTCAGCCGTGCCCGAGCCGTCGTCGGTATGGCTGACGCTGGCGAGCACCGCCGTGATGCTCCTGGGACGACGCCGAACGAGATCATGCGTTGAACAGGGTCGCCGGCGGGCAAACGATCGTGTCGCATGATCGGCGTCTACATCGTTACCGCGTTTATCTTGATCGGCGCCGTGCTGATGGTGGTTTTTTCCCATCACCGGTTTTTCAAGATGACTTCGTCCACCTCCGGAGAGGTCGTGCGCTCTGAGCAGCGCGAGGTGCGCGACGAGAACGAGCGCCGCGATGAGACGGTCGTCTCCGTCCGCTACACGGTTCACGGGAAACCCTACGAGATCGAGCGGGTGATGCGGGGACGGCTGGCGGATCGCCTGACGCCGGGGAGGAAGGTCGTGATTCGGTATAATCCGGCGGAGCCGGATATGGCGGATTTGGCGCTGTGACCGCACGATTCGCCCCGCACGTGGTATAATGGATGCCATGAGTCGAAGTGCCATTTCACGATCTCCGACCGTCGCGGAACCCGCCTGGGACATCGCGCGGCTTTTCCCGTATCAGGGATACTGGTCGGAAGACGACTACCTGGAGCTGGACACCAATCATCTCGTTGAATTCACCGATGGCTATGTCGAGGTGCTGCCGATGCCGAAGACCTCGCACCAGCGGATGGTGGCGTACTTGTACGGGCAGTTGCTGGCGTTCATAACTGCTCAGAATCTCGGCACGGTGCTTTTTGCCCCGCTTCGGGTGCGGCTGCGAAGAAACAAATTTCGCGAGCCGGACGTGGTGTTCATGCTATCCGAGCACGCCAACCGGATTGGTGAAGAATTTTGGCAAGGGGCGGACCTGGTGATGGAAGTCGTCAGCGACGACCCGGAATCACGCGAGCGGGACCTAGTCAAAAAGCGTAAGGCCTATGCGTCTGCTGGTATTCCCGAGTATTGGATCGTTGATGCGCAGGAGCGGAGAATCACGGTGCTGAAACTCGCCGGCAAGGTTTATGCAGTTCACGGCGAATATGGCGCTGGCGCACGGGCTGAATCGGCGCTGCTTAAGGGGTTTGCGGTGGAGGCTTCAGAGGTGCTGCGACTCGCAGAGTGATTGTGCGTCCTGCCGAGGATTTCTAAAAACAAGAGAGCCCGATCGTAGGACGCGATCGGGCTCTTCTGATCGTTGGAATGACCTGCAATTAGTAGCGGTAATGCTCCGGCTTATACGGCCCTTCTGCGGGCACGCCGATGTACTCGGCTTGCTGCTTGGTGAGCTTGGTCAGTTTCACGCCCAGCTTGTCGAGGTGCAGGCGCGCCACCTTTTCGTCCAGGATCTTGGGCAGCACGTAAACACGCTTCTCGTACTGCTTGTTGTTCGTGGCCAACTCGATCTGGGCGATCGTCTGGTTGGTGAAGCTGGCGCTCATCACGAAGCTGGGGTGGCCGGTGGCGCAGCCGAGGTTTAGCAGGCGGCCTTCGGCGAGGATCAGGACGCTGTGGCCGTCGGCGAAGGTCCACATGTCGTATTGCGGCTTGATGTTGGTCTTCTTGATACCCTTCATCTTTTTCAGGCCGGCCATGTCGATCTCGTTGTCGAAGTGGCCGATGTTGCCGACGATCGCCTTGTCCTTCATCTTGGCCATGTGCTCGGCGTTGATGATGCCGTAGTTGCCGGTGGTGGTGACGAAGAGGTCGGCGTAGGGGAGCGTCTCTTCGAGCGTCAGTACCTGGTATCCTTCCATCGCGGCCTGCAGAGCGCAGATCGGGTCGATCTCCGTGACGATCACGCGGGCGCCTTGGCCCTTAAGGCTCTGGCAGCACCCCTTGCCGACGTCGCCGTAGCCGCAGACGACGGCGACTTTGCCGCTGATCATCACGTCGGTGGCGCGGAAGATGCCGTCGATCAGGGAGTGCCGGCAGCCGTAGAGGTTATCGAACTTGCTCTTGGTGACGCTGTCGTTGACGTTGATCGCGGGGAAGAGGAGCTTGCCGGCCTTTTGCATTTCGTAGAGGCGGTGCACACCGGTCGTGGTCTCTTCCGATACGCCCTGGATCTTTTTCGCCGCTTCGGTCCAGCGCTTGGGCGTGGCCTTGAGCGTCTTGGCGAGCAGGCCGAGGATGACCTTGAATTCTTCATTGTCGGTCGTGTCGGGCGACGGCACTTTGCCAGCCGCTTCGAACTCCACGCCCTTGTGAATCAGCAGCGTGACGTCGCCGCCGTCGTCGACGATCTGGTCGGGGCCGCTGCCGTTGCCGAAGTCGATTGCGCGCTCCGTGCACCACCAATACTCTTCGAGCGACTCGCCCTTCCAGGCGAAGACCGGAATGCCGGCCGGCTTTTCAACGGTGCCTTTGGGCCCAACCGCGACGGCCGCCGCGGCGTGATCCTGCGTGCTGAAGATGTTGCACGAGCACCAGCGAACCTGCGCGCCCAGCGCGCTGAGCGTCTCGATCAGCACCGCCGTCTGAATCGTCATGTGCAGGCTGCCGACGATCTTCAGCCCCTTGAGCGGCTGCGCCTTGGCGTATTCCGCCCGCACCGACATCAGCCCCGGCATCTCCTGCTCGGCCAGCAGGATTTCCTTGCGGCCCCACTCCGCCAGCTTGATGTCCGCGACCTTGAATTCGAGCGCGGGCTTCGCCGCGCCATTCACGGCGGCTTTGGATTTGTTCGGTTTCGAAAGGGTTGCGTTAGCCATCGTTAGTTCTCCAAAAGGGAAGGTATTCTACTGGTTATCAGCACGTTTCAAGTTCACGCCACACTTCAAGCCTTCTCTGCGCTGGCGACGAACAGCGCCGGCCCCTTTGCATTCTGATCCGGCGGCAGGGGGGTAACGTTGACGTTTTTAAATCCCGCCGCCGTCAGCATTCGCTCGATTTCGCTCGCCTCAAACCCGGACCACTTCTGTCCTAGCTGCCGGCGAAAATCCTCGCGGTCATGCCGCAACAAATCCACCACCACCGCGCGCCCGCCCGGTTCAATTACCCGAGCCATTTCATCGAGCGCGATCTGCGGCTCGGGCACGTACGTGAGCGCCAGGATCATCAGCGCTGCATCCGCCTCGGCATCCTTCAGCGGCAATGCCTCTAACTCGCCGCGGCGCAGATCCAGGTTTGTTTGTCCGTTTGCGCGCTTTTTTGCAGCTTTGAGCATTTCTGTGGAATTATCCACACCAATTACGTTGGCCACATACCGCGCCATTAGCGCCGCCAACTCTCCCGCGCCGCAGCCTAAATCCGCTACGACGCTGCTCCCCGGCAAGAGCGGCAAAACCGCGTGCAGGTCGAAGCGGCCGCCGTACAGCTCGTTGCGGATTCGATCCCATTCTCCCGCGGCCCCGGCAAAAAATGTCTGGCTGTCGTTTTCCCGCTGTGAAAGTCGCCGTTGCAAGCGCAATTCGTCCTGTGCCAGGGTCGCCCAGCTTTCCATCTGCTCGCGCGCCAGCAGCCACAGCTTGCGTGCAGCCGGGGCCAGCTCGTCCAGGATCATTTCATACAGATGGTTCGTCCCCTGCCGCCGACTCTGCACCCACCGCTGGTCCAGGAGCAGCTTTAGGTGGCGGCTAACCGTCGATTGGGGGGTTTGCAGCACGTCGCAAAGATCCGCGACGCCCAGTTCGTGACGCTCCAAGATGCGCAGCAGGCGCAGCCGCATGGGGTCGGCGAGGCAGTCCATCCACGCCAGCAGGGCATCAGGTTGGGAAGCGGTTTTGACCATCCGTTTATCCGGATATATTGTTAATCGCGAACTCAACTTTGTCAAGATGTCGAGCTGGGAAATGCCCACCAACTTTCCATTTTGAACCGCGTATATGCCGACAAGGTATAATGAATGGAGTTGTTATCGGCACCATGACTAAACACCACGTTAAATACCTCCTGATCGGTGGCGGCGTCGCGAGCAGCGCCGCGGCCGAAGCGATCCGCGAGCACGATCGCGAAGGGGAAGTGCTCCTCATTACCCAGGAGCCGACCCGGCCTTACCACCGCCCGCCGCTTTCCAAGGAAGGGTTGCGCAATCGTCAGCCGCGCGCCGCCTTTTTTACCCAGCCGCCGGGTTGGTTCGAGTCGCATGCCGTCGAGCTGCGCACCGGGCGCCGCGCCTCGCATCTCGATACCTCGCGTCAGGCGGTGACACTCGATGATGGCAAGGAAATTTCTTTCGATCACCTTCTCCTGGCCACCGGCGCACTCCCACGGCATCTGACCGTTCCGGGTCACGATCTGCCCAGCCTCCATTACCTGCGCACGTTCGACGATCTCGAACGGCTGCACAACGCAATCGATCAGGCCAAGGCCGAAGGGCGCGCGCATACCCGCGCCGGATCGCCTGCGCGTCGCGGTCGCGTTGTCGTTATCGGATCGGGGCTGCTTGGGGTCGAACTCGCTGCCTCGCTTACGCAGATGGGCCTTGAGGTGGACCTGCTCGTCAAGGGCGAGCACCTCTGGTCGCGCTTCGCCGGGGAGACCACCGCCAAGTGGGCCAGCCGCTTTCTTGAACAGCATGGCGTCGCTGTCCATCCGCACGGTGCGCCGCTGCGCCTCGAAGGGGACGGCCGCGTTCAGCGCGTGATCCTTCCCGACCAAAGCGTGCTTCCGTGCGATTTCGCCATCGCTGCCATCGGCGCGATCGCCAGCAAGGAACTTCTCCGCGGCACCCCGATCTCCGCTGAGAAGGCCATCCTTACCGACGAGTATTGCCAGACCAACGTTCCGGGCATTTACGCCGCCGGCGATTGCGCCGCCCTCTTTGATCCGCTCTTCGGCAAGCACCGCCTGCTCGATCACTTCGACAGTGCCAAGAGCGTTGGCGCGCTCGCGGGCCGAAACATGACCGGCGCGCAGGAAGCTTACGCCGACGTCAGCCACTTCTGGTCCGAGCTGTTCGACGTCACCCTCCACGCGTGGGGCGAATCCCGCCACGTCCATCACCGACTGGTCCGTGGCAACCCCAGCCCAGAATCCCCCGACTTCATCGAGTTCGGCCTGGCCGCTGATAACCGCATCTCGCAGGTTGTCGCCGTCAACCACGTGGGCGATCACGAGACGCTCAAGCAACTGGTGAAGAACCGCGCGTCTATCACCGACCGCGAAGAACTATTAAAAGACCCCGGCTCCGATTTGGCGCAGCTCCTGGCGTAGTTACGGTTCTTTTCCCTCGCCCGGCGGAATCTCCGGCTCTTCTTCCTCCACCAGGTCCTGTGCCAGGCGCCCCAGGAAGAACTGCAGCTCCTGCTCGGCGAAGGTCTTGGGCAGGGGATCGCGCAAGTCGTACTGGTGCGAGTGATCCTCCATCCGTTCTTCGCCGCGCTTTTCCCCCTCGGTCATGATGTGGTGCTCGAACGTCACGCAGTCCTCGTGGCTTTGCATGATGACCAGTTCGCCCCACCGCCAGGCCAGGTGCACGCGCAGCGCGAGCTGGTTTCCCCAGGTGGATACGCGATGAACGATGCGGTTCTTCGCCAGCATCTTCACGAGGTCGTCCACCACCGGAAAGACCGCGTCCTGCAGGAAATCCGTGTAGTTCTTGTTGTACTCCGACTGATGCTCCATCGCCTCGCGCTCGGCGTCGAGCTTCTCGGGGGTCACGTCCTTGAAGGGGACGACCCGCCCCAACCACCACTGCGCAAATGCCTTATCGAACATGAGTGACATCATAACGCACGTGCCGCCCACGCGACACCGCCGCCGCTCCGGGGTAAAACAATGGCCATGCGCCAACCAACTATTCGCTGCGCGTTGCTGGTCGCCCTTGCTGCTTTAATCGTGTTCACGACGTGCCCCACTCGCGCCGCTGAGCGCTTTCCGAACATCGTGATGATTTTCGTGGACGACATGGGGTACGGCGATCTCACCTGCTACGGCTCGAAAGGTCCGGCCACGCCCAACCTCGACCGCATGGCCAGCCAAGGCGTCCGCTTCACCGATTTCTACGTCGCTCAGGCCGTCTGCTCCGCCTCCCGCGCCGCGCTGCTGACCGGCTGCTACAACGTCCGCCTCGGCATCCTCGGCGCGCTCGCGCCCAATGCAAAGATCGGCCTCAATCCCAATGAGTTCAACCTCGCCCGCGTCTGCAAATCCAAAGGGTACTCTACCGCCATCTTCGGCAAGTGGCATCTCGGCAGCCTGCCGCAGTTTCTCCCGCTGAACCAAGGTTTCGACCAGTACGCCGGGCTGCCGTACTCCAACGACATGTGGCCCAAGCATCCGGAGAATCCCAAGGCGTATCCGCCGCTGCCGCTTTACGAACAGGACAAGGTCCTCGAGACCAATCCGAGCATGGACATGCTCACTGGCTTTTACACCGACCACGCCGTGCGATTCATTGAAGCCAACAAAGATAAGCCGTTCTTCCTCTACGTCCCGCACAGCATGCCGCACGTCCCGTTGGGGGCTGGGCCAAACTTCAAGGGCAAATCGGGCTTTGGCCTTTACGGCGACGTCGTCTCCGAACTCGATTGGTCGGTCGGTCAGATCCTCGAAGCCATCAAGCGCAACAATCTCGACGAGAACACGCTGGTGATGTTCGCCTCCGATAACGGCCCCTGGACCACTTACGGCGACCACGCCGGCTCCGCCGGGCCATTGCGCGAGGCCAAGGGCACCAGCTTTGAAGGGGGCATCCGCGAACCGTTCATCGCCCGCTGGCCCGGGAAGATCCCCGCTGGAAAAGTCTGCAGGGAACCCGCGATGACGATCGATATCCTCCCCACGATCGCCAAACTGCTCGATGTGGAACTCCCCAAAGATAAGAAGATCGACGGCAAAGACATCTGGCCGCTGATTACTTCCCAACCCGGTGCTAAAAGCCCGCAGGAGGCCTACTACATCTATTGGAACGAGCACCTCGAAGCTGTCCGCGCCGGGAAGTACAAGCTTCACTTCCCCCACGACTATCGCGAGACCCCAAAAGTCCGCGCTACCGGCGGCATCCCCACCAAAGCCGGCGTTGGTCACATCGATATCGCGCTTTTCGACCTCGAAACCGACCCCGGCGAAACCACCGACCTCGCCGCCCAGTACCCCGAAGTCGTTAAGCGCCTGCAAGGCCTCGCTGACACAATGCGCGCCGACCTCGGCGACTCCGCCACCAAGCAAAAGGGCTCCGGAAGACGGGAACCCGGACGCGCCGATGCTCCGAAATGATCGAAGCCCGCCCGACAGTCCGATAAAAACTTTATAGCTCCGCCCCACGGCCAGTCGATGCTGACGATGCACCGCGTTTCGGTGCACCACGTCCGATAAACCTCCACCGGAGTGCCTTATGAAGTCGTCGTTGAACCTCCGCGCCGCCACAACTGCCGCTGCCTCGTGTGTTGCGATTTTCGCCGCTACCGGCTGCGTGTCGCAGAAGGAATTTTCCCAGGCTTGCCGCGAACGCGACCAGGTCGCCGCTGCCCTCACTACCACCCGCGCCGACCGCGCCCGCCTGACCACGGAGCTGACCGAGACCTGGGCCCAGCGCGACGCGGCGTGGCAGGACAACGAGGACCTGTCGGTGGTCCTGCAAGCTGCGCTCGATCGCTCCAGCGCCCTCGACCGCCGCTCCACCGAGACCCAGACCGCCCTTGACGAAGCCAAAACCTCGCTCGCCAGCGCCCGCCGCGAGTTGACCACCACGCGACAGTCGCTCGCCGCGATCGAGCACGCCAGCGCCACCGCACGGGAGCAACTCGCCGCCACTCAGAAGCGCGCCGAGGATCTCGATACCGCCGTCCGCGCCAGCCAGGCCGCCCTCGCCCAACTCCGCACGCTGGCCCGCGCCCAGGCCGAAGAAGCCTCCGCCCGCATCAAGCAGTTCCAGTTGGATCTCGCCGAAGCCGCCAAAGATCAGGCCGCATTGGTCATGACCCGCGAGAAACTCACGCGCGCAGAGCAGTCCGACGCCCAGGCCCGCGAAAGTCTTGCCCAGGCGCAGGAGAGCCGCGCCCAGCTCGCCTCGAAGCTCGAAAGCGCCACCGCCCAGATCACGCAGTTCAAGAACGACGCCCAGACCCGCGACGTCCAGAGCGTCGCCGCCCGCATCGCCCAGGCCCAGGTCGCCGCGTCGGCCACTCGGAAAATCCAGGCCGAGCTCGATGCCGCGCGCACGAAGCAGGCCGAGATCCAGCGCGCCGCCGACGGCGCCAAAGCCCAACTCGCCGGCAGCGAAAAACGTGTCGCCGACCTGGAGTTGAAAGTCCGCACGCTTGCCGCCCAGCCGAAGCGCACCCCCGCCGTCGAAGGGGACGCCAAGACCGCCTCCGACTCAACTGCCGCCGTCAATCCGGAGAACTGATCGCGTCACGCCATTGCATATTGGAAGACGGGCGACCCCAAGCGGGTCGCCCGTCTTCGTTCCATTGCGCAAGGGCCCGCTGCCACGCCGAGGGCGTGTGCGACATTTTTCCCGCTGCGCGCCTATGATTGGCCATGAGCAGTGCAACGCTTAATTCCGAAGTAAATCCGAAGGCCCTCTCCGACGACGATGAGATACTCGACGCCTATTCCCGCGCTGTGACCGGCGCGGTGGAGGAGATCGGGCCAGCGGTGGTCAACGTCGAAGTACAGGGGAAAAACGGCCGTCCGGCGGGCAGCGGCTCGGGCTTTATCTTCACGCCAGACGGCTTCATCCTGACCAATAGTCACGTTGTGCACGGGGCAGCGAAGATCGGCATTCTCCTCGCGGACGGTCGCAAATTGGCCGCCGAGCTGATCGGTGATGATCCGGAAACGGACCTTGCGATCGTGCGTATCGATGCGCCGGATCTGGCTTGGGCACGGCTCGGCGATTCATCGGCTTTGCGCGTGGGGCAGTTGGTGGTCGCTGTGGGGAATCCGCTGGGCTTTTCCGCCACGGTGACTGCGGGCGTGGTCAGTGCGCTGGCGCGGTCGTTTCGCTCAGCCACCGGCCGGCTGATCGACAACGTTATCCAAACCGACGCCGCGCTTAACCCGGGTAATTCCGGCGGGCCGCTGGTGACCTCGCGCGGGGACGTGGTGGGTGTTAACACCGCGATCATCCCGATGGCGCAGGGGATCTGCTTTGCTATTCCGTCGAACACCGCGCAGTTCGTTGCCAGCCGATTGATGCGCGACGGGCGGGTGCGGCGGTCGTATATCGGCGTGGGCGGGCAGAACGTGCCGCTCCACCGCCGCGTGGTCCGCTTCCACCAGTTGGAACATGAGACCGGCGTGCGCGTGACGCAGATCGAGCCGAGTAGCCCCGCCGCCAATGCAGGGTTGCTGGAGGGGGACACGATCGTGGCATTTGCCGGGCGGAGCGTGACGGGCATTGACGACCTGCACCGCCTGCTGACCGAGGAGCGCGTTGCCGCGGCGTCGGCGCTGACGATTCTGCGCGGAGTCGAGAAGTTGACGCTGACGATCGTGCCGGCGGAGTCACGCCGTGGGTAATTCGATCGCGATGGCGCGTTGATTGGAATCGTCATCCTGAGCTTGCGAAGGATCTGGTCGGCAGCAAAAGTCGGTCTACTGCCCGCCAGATCCTTCGGTCGTTGAAACTCCCTCAGGATGAGTGTAAATCGCAGGACGCCCACAACAAATTCGCGCGCCCTTCATCAGCGCATCGCAAGCTCGGCGGTATCATGCATGTTCTCGATATCGCGTGCGAGGCGTTTGGCTTGAAGGAGACCGCGTTTGAATTATTACCGTTTCTCATCGGGTTGCGTCTGGGTAGCGCTGTTGGCTTTGGCGGGGTGCGGCGCGGGAAAGGCGCAGCCATCCGCCGATGCCGCGGACGAGGGTAATCCGCGCCTTTCCACCGGCCGCTCGATCAACCCGCAGTCGATCGCGAGCCAGGACGTGGGAAGTTTGCCGGTCAACATGATCGTGTCGGCTGACGGCCAGTATGCGATCAGCAGCGACGGCGGATATCGCCAGTCGCTCTGGGCCACGCGCATCAGCGATGGCACGGGGGTGTCGCACGTGCCGTTCCCTCACAAAACGGTAAAGACGGCGACGACGCAGGAGAAATCGCACGGGCTCTATTACGGCCTGGCTGCCGGTGAGGGCGTGATCTATGCCGCGCAGGGGGCGCACGATTCCATCGCCGTCCTGAGTCTTTCCGCGGATGGGACATTGAAAAAGGATCGGGTCATCGCCACGAAGCAGGGCGACTTTCCGGCTGGCCTGACGATCGACGGCCAGGGGCGTCTTTATGTTGCCAATAACGATCCCGTTGGCTTGCCGCCCAACTTCAAGCCATCCAGCGTGACGATCTACGACGCCGCCGCCGGTAAGGAACTTGGTCGCTATGCCTTCGCCGACAGCTTCGGCGGCACGCCCAACTTTCCGCTCGCCATTACCGTGACCAAGGACGGCAGGAAGTGCTACGTCGCCAGCGAGCGTGACGGGGCGGTCTACGTGCTCGACACCTCCGATCCGGCGGCGATCAAGCAGACGGCGAAGATTGAGACCGGCTCGCACCCGATCGCGCTGCTGCTGAACAAGGCGCAGACGCGCCTCTTCGTTGCCAACGCGCACAGCGACACGATCTCCTTCGTCGATACCGCGACCGATGCCGTCGCGACGACGATCCTGCTGCGGCCGGACATCGCGCGGTCGCTCGGCGGCGCGACGCCCACGGGCCTTGCGCTGTCGCCCGATGAGAAGTTCCTCTATGCCACGCTGGGGGACATGAACGCCGTTGCGGTGATCGACGTGCCGGACAAGGAACTCGAAGGGTACATCCCGGCCGGTTGGTATCCGACGTCGGTGCTGGTCTCGCCCGATGGCAAGCGGCTGCTGGTGGCCAACGCGAAGGGGACGCGGGCGCGATATCCCAATCCGCCGATTGCGCCCAAGGGGAAGCAGACCGACCCGAAGCGCAAGGACAATCCCAACAACCTGATCGAAGGAAACGTGATCACGCTGGCCGTCCCCGCCAAGGCCGAGCTTAAGCAGCAGACTGAAGCCGTGATGGCCTACGCCCGCCTGACGCCGCAGTACATCAATGATAATAACCCGCTGAACAGCATCGGCCTGCAGGCCGGCAAGATCAAGCACGTCATCTACATCGTGAAAGAGAACCGGACGTATGACCACGTGCTCGGCGACCTGCCGCAGGGGAACGGCGATCCGGCGTACACGCTTTACGGCCGCGAGATCACCCCCAACCTGCACGCGCTGGCCGAGCGATTCGTCCTCATGGACAACTTCTACGACAGCGGCGAGGTGAGCGGCGACGGCTGGACCTGGAGCACCCAGGCGATGGCCAACGAGTACACCACCCGCAACGTGCCGTACCAGTACAGCAGCCGCGGGCGGGTCTTCGATTACGAGGGGACCAACAACGACTGGTTGACCGGCGGCTTTCCTGCGACCGATCCGGATGGCAAGCCGCTGTCCGATCTCCCGGCCTTCAAGGATGGCGCCAAGGCGTTTCCGGATGTCGCCGAAGCTCCGGGCGGACACCTCTGGGACCTGGCCGCGAAGCATGGCATCTCCTATCGCAACTACGGCATGTTCAGCTCCAACGGCATCGTCACCAAGGACGGGAAGCAGGTCATCCCGGACAACTATCCCGCCAGCACCGGCCTGCAACCCGCCGGCCGCGACCTCTCGGGCATCACCAACATCGACTTCCGCAAGTTCGACCTGGACTACCCCGACAGCGAAGCTTGGCAGATGCATTACGAGCGGACGAAGGACGAGCGGTTCAAGTGGCCGCGGATCAAGTACGGCAAGTACGAATCGATCAGCCGCTTCACCGAGTGGAATCGCGAGTTTCAGCAGATGCTGAAGAAGGATCCCGCGGGCAGCGCGGTGCCGAGCCTCATGTTTGTCCGCATGGGTTCGGATCACACCCATGGCGCGAATCCGAACAAGAAATCTCCCAAGGCGATGGTCGCCGACAATGACTTTGGCGTCGGCCAGCTCGTCGAGACGATCAGCCAGAGCCCCATCTGGAAAGAGACCGCGATCTTCATCCTCGAGGATGATGCGCAGGACGGTCCCGATCACGTCGACGCGCATCGCAGCACCTGCTACGTGATCAGCCCATGGATCAAGAAGGCCAGCGTCGACCACACGTTTCACAACACCGCGAGTTGTCTGCGCACGATGGAGATGCTGCTGGGCCTCTCGCCGATGTGCCAGTACGACGCGATCGCCACGCCGATGGGCAACTGGAACGACCGCCCCGCCAACGACGCGCCGTACAAGGCGATTCTCCCGCCCGCGAGCGTCATGATCCTGACCAACCCCGCGGCCAACGAGGTCAAACCGAGCAGCCCGGAGCAGCGCGTGCTGGAGGAAAGTTTGAAGATGGATTTCACGGTGGCCGACCGCGCCCCGGCGGATAAGCTCAACACGATCCTCTGGCAAATGGAACGCGGCCCGCAGGCGAAGATGCCGTTCACGCCCAGGGGCATCGCGGGAGTGACGGTGCCCAAGACGAAGGATGATGACGACGATTGATGTTCATCCGCCGTTCCCGTTAAGAGTTTCCTTTCGCTTCAAGCGCGATGCGGCGGTACGATCAGCCCATCCCGCACGAGGAAACCTCTCATGAAAACCACGGCCTCGCTGCTCTTCTCCATTTCCGTGCTCTTCTCCACGCCCGGCCTGTATGCCCAGTCGGCCGCGCCGAGCGAGCCCGTTGGTGCGCCCGCCAACTGGACCGCCGCGCAGGACCACCAGAACATGATGGCGCAGCTCGGCATCACCGCGCTCCGCCCCGGGCCCAGCGGCAAGGCGGGGGCGCCCAACGCTGCCAACTACGATGAATCAAAGGCCAACCCTTTCCCCGATCTGCCTGATCCGCTCACGCTTAGGAACGGCCAGAAGGTCACCAGCGCCGACGTCTGGTGGAACCAGCGCCGAGCGGAAATCGTCGAAGACTTCGAGCGCGAAGTGGTTGGCCGCATTCCCAAAGAGGTTCCGAAGGTGACCTGGACCGTGACTGCGCAGGTGCCGGACGGCGTCGTCGGCGACCTGAGCGTCGTCGGAAAGCAACTGGTCGGGCACGTCGACAACGCCGCCTTCCCTTCTATCAGCGTTGATATCCAGATGACGCTGGTGACGCCCGCGAGCGCCAAGGGGCCCGTCCCCGTCCTCATGATGTTCGGCGGTTTCGGCGGCGGCGGGCTGCCCAGGGCCAAGGGCGCACCGCCGGTGCCCGCGCGCGGGGGCGTCGGTGGCGCAATCGCGGGCCCCTCCTCCACTGCGCAGCTCATCGCCGCGGGATGGGGATACGCGACGATCACGCCGAACAGCATTCAGGCTGACAATGGCGCGGGCCTCACCAAGGGCATAATCGGCCTGGTGAACAAGGGAAAGCCGCGCAAGCCCGACGATTGGGGCTCGCTTCGCGCCTGGGCTTGGGGGGCGGCGCGCGGCTTGGACTATCTTGAAACCGATCCGGCCGTCGATGCGAAAAAGGTCGGCATCGAAGGGGTCTCGCGCTACGGCAAGGCGGCGCTGGTGACGATGGCGTTCGAGCCGCGCTTTGCGATCGTGCTGGTGGGCTCATCGGGCGAGGGGGGCGCTAAACTCCATCGCCGCAACTTCGGCGAAGCCGTCGAGAACCTCACCGCCTCGGGCGAATACCACTGGATGGCCGGCAATTTCCTCAAGTATGGCGCGGCCCAGTCTTCCTTCGGTCCTAAGACCGCCAACGATCTTCCTGTCGATGCGCACGAGTTGATCGCCCTCTGCGCCCCGCGCCCGACGTTCATCAGTTACGGCGTGCCGGAGAAAGGCGACTCCAAATGGCTCGATCAGCCGGGCAGTTACATGGCCACCGTCGCCGCCGGCCCGGTCTTCCGGCTCCTGAGCGCTAAGGACATCGGTGACGCTGGCGACTACCGCACGGCGAAGATGCCGCCGGTCAACACCGGCCTGCTCGATGGGCAACTGGCCTGGCGGCAGCACGATGGGGGGCATGAGGACCGCTCCAATATGAAGTACTTCATCGAGTGGGCGGATAAGCAACTCAACCACTCGCCGTCAGCGCCATAGCACCTCGACGCAATCAACCCGCCCGACCCACACTCACGCGGTATTGCCGCCGCGAGATCTCACGCACGTCGATCGCCACGTCGATGAATTGCCGCAACGTCTGGATGTTGGTGGTCGCGTGCAGCGACGGCGGGCCGGTGAGGTAGCTGCCGCTGCCCGCCAGCGCGAGAGGGAGGAGCAGTTGATCCGCGAGATGCTCATCCACCGGCACGTCGCGGGCGATGTAGCGCTTGGCCTGCCGCGCCGCGTCCCGCGCAACGTCTTCCGCGGCGATTCCCCTCGCGCCAAACGCGGTGAAGACCACCATCAGGTGTTCCGATTCGACTTCCACGGTGACGACGTTGCCCGGGCCCTGGTCGGCGGGCAATTCCTCGATCACGAGATCGCGCTCTTTAAGCGTAAGCACGCGTGCGATCAGTTTGAGCTCGCGCTCCGCGATCGAGCGCGGAAGCCCCGCAATCGTCGCCCGCGCGAGCGTCCGGCGGATCGGCCCGCGCTCGAGCAACTGGATCGGCTTAAGCGGCGCAGGCGTGATCCGCACCACCGCCCGCCCGCCGCCGCGCGGCACGAACCCCGCTCGCTCGATCCGCAAGTCCACGCGCGGCCCCATGCGGTTGATCAGTGGCAGGAAGGTCTTCGACAGAAAGGGGAACGGCGGCGCGCCGAAGTTGTGCGTGCCGCCTTCGAGCGTGATGGTCGAGGGGCCGCTGGCCGTCATCAGCGGCGGCAGGATCGTCTGCAGCACCAGCATGGTCGAGCCGGCCGAGCCGACGTCGAAATGGTAGTCGCCGGCTTGGAGTTGCCGCGGCGCGAAGGTGACTTCCCGCGAGTCGAGCACTCCGCCGGTCACGTCGGCATTGGAAATCGCCGCCGCCGCCAGCACGCAGGTCAGGTGTTGGCGGCGCAGGCCGGGCTTGGGGCGGTTGGCGCGGATATCGTAAATGCGAAACGCCCGGCCGGTGAGGATGGAGAGGGCCAGCGACGAGCGCAGGATCTGTCCGCCCCCTTCGCCTGAGGAGCCGTCGATGAGCAGGGGGTTCGCCATGGAAGTACTCAGTGAATTAGTCAGGGAACGCGGGAAGAATACGCAGCGTGCGGGGCGGTCTGACAGGCCATTTCCGCCCCGCCGATGTTATCATCGCGCCGGTTCCTACCGGAGGTCTCCCATGCGGCGCTGCGCACGATCATCGCTCCTCTTCGCGATCGCGGCCCTCCTCTGCGGCAGCGCGTCCGCCCCCGCCGCGCCCCCCGCCGCGGTCCCGCTGCCCTTCGCCACCGCCGACGGCTATCGCGGCATCTGGTACATGAACCAGCCGCAAGCGGACCGCTTCAAGTACAAGTACAGCGGCGGCTTCGCCACCTACCCGCAGCAGCACGTGCCGATGGCCGTCTACGCCGCCGCCGCGAACAAAACCTTCTTCTGCTACGGCGGGAAGACCGGCGAGGAAAACCGCATCTCCAACATGGTCTCGTACTACGACCACGCCACCGGCACCGTGCCCCGCCCCACGATCGTCCTCTCGCGCGATACCAACGATACGCACTACAACCCGACGTTGACGATCGACGCTAGTGGGTATGTCTACCTCTTCTGCAACTCGCACGGCGCAGGCGGCGCGGCGAGCGGCAAGGCGCTGGCGAAGTCGCTCATCTTCCGCAGCGCCAAGCCCTACGCCATCGATGCCTTCGAGCAGGTTTACGAAGGAAACTTCTCCTATTCGCAGGCGTGGGCCGCGCCGGAGCGGGGCATCCTCTGGCTGCACACACGCTACGACGGCAACCATCGCCGCCTCTTCTTCTCCACCACCGAGGATGGCACCACCTGGTCCGACCCGACGCCGCTGGCGCGGATGGCATCGGGAAGCTATCAGATCAGTTGGGCCCAGAGCGGGCCGGGGACCGATGGCAAGAACGCGGGGCGCGTGGCCACCGCGCTGGATCACCACCCCGAGAAGGGGGGCCTCAACGCGCGCACCAACATCTACTACCTGGAGACGAACGATTTCGGCAAGACCTGGACCACCGCCGCGGGCGCGAAGATCGACCTGCCGCTGACCGAGACCACCAACCCCGCCCGCATCCGCGACTTTGAGAAGGAGGGGTTGCTGGTCTATCTCAAAGATCTCACCTTCGACGCCGCCGGCCATCCGGTCATCCTCTTCCTCACCAGCAAATCGTACAAGTCCGGCCCCGACGCCGGCCCGCGGCAGTGGCAGACCGCCCGCTGGACCGGTCGCGACTGGCGCTTCCAAGACTGCTTCACCTCCGACCACAACTACGACCACGGCTCGCTCTATATCGAGCCCGACGGCGCGTCGCGCATCATCGCCCCGACCGCGCCCGGCCCCCAGCCCGACAGCACCGGTGGACAAATCACCGTACAGGTCAGTCGCGACGAAGGCCAAACCTGGCAGAAGGAACAAACGTTCCCGCTCGACAACGCCCGCAACCAGACCTACGTCCGCCGCCCCTGGCACGCGCACGATGATTTCTACGGTTTCTGGGCCGATGGCAACGCGCTGGAGCCGTCGGAATCTGATCTCTATTTCTGTACGAAGGCGGGGAAGGTCTTCCGCCTGCCGCGGAGGATGACCGAGCAGACGGCCCGCCCACAGGCGGTTGGAAACTAGCGGACGAACCCTTCTCGCGCACGATCGCACGTCCCACCCCGCCCCGCTTGTTTTATGCCGCAGTCGTGCCTATTGGGCCTTCACTCAATGCTATTGTGATCCGTTTGCAATTTGTCGATTGGAATCTGCCAGCGCGTTATGATTCGGCGGTGAAGCGATTCGCCCTGATGCTGTTCGACGTCGCGGCGGCAGGATCGCTGTTGCTTTGCGTGGCGGTGATCGTGCTCTGGGTGCTGGGCCGGTCGGCCAATCACGAGATCGGTCGGATGACGCCGCGCGCTTTTGACGAGATCGGCGTCTCCAGCGGAGAGCTCTTCGCGATCACGTATCGGGAACTCGAAGGCGACGTCTCCGTCGCGGCTCCGGCCGCTCCATGGCAATGGCAAATCGGGCCTGCCGTGGACTTCGGTAAACTGACCGCACTGGTCATTCCCGACGTCCCACCCCCGGTGGCCGGTTTCTACTTCGGCCGAATCGTCGTCAGAGGTGGCAAGACGACGATGATCTTCCTCCCAATGGCGCTGGTCGTCGCCCTCCTCGCCGTGATGCCCGTCGTCGCCACCACCCGGCGCCTCCGCCGCCATCGCGGTGCCCGTCGAAGGGCCGCGGGGCGCTGCCCGTCGTGCGGCTACGATCTCCGCGCAACACCGGGGCGCTGTCCGGAGTGCGGACAAACGGTACGCGCAGCCGCGGCGCCGGCTTCCCCTCTAGGCATCCGCCCTTAGACAATCGACTTTACCCCCGCCCCCTCGCTCCGGAACATCAAACCCCATTCTCTTGCTTCTCTTATCTGGCCCATCCGCCTTCATCTGTGGCCAGCCTTTCTTCGCTTTCCCCTTCGTGCCGCTCGCGCCTTCGTGGTTCAACTCTCCCGTCCGGATTGACATCCGCCCCCCCGCGCCGTGAACTATGTTCCATCTCAAACGAGGAGCAACAGATGAAGCACGCGCTGACCGCCATTGCGTCGTTCCTGTTCCTGGCCCTTCTCTCCCTTCCCGCCCGCGCGGCGGATGCGAGGCCGGATGAGGAAGGGTTCATTCGCGACTGGCTCATGCTCGCCCCCGCCTCCATCGCCGACACCGGCGCTGATGAGATCGACAAGAAGCAGATCGCCGACGAGGGGGCGATCAAGCCCAAGGCGGGTGACAAGCAGAAGGTCGGCGACAAGGAACTGGAATGGAAAGCCATTCAGGCTGGCGACTATCACGTCGATTTCAATAAGACGCTCGGCAGCGACAACGAGAACGTCGTCGGTTACCTCGTCGCCTATGTCGTCGCTGACAAGGCGATGCCCGACCTGACGCTGCTCATGGGGTGCAACGACCAGGGTAAGGTCTATCTGAACCGCAAGGAAGTCGTGAAGAACACCGAGGGGCGCACGCTCGACAAGGATTCGGACAAGGCCGAGAAGCTCACGCTCAACAAGGGGGTCAACGTGATCGTCTTCAAGGTGATCAACGAGTCGAACAACTGGGAGGGGTGCTTGCGCTTCAAGGATAAAGAGGGTAAGCCGGTGACCGGGTATACGGTGAAGACCGCGCCCTGAGCCCCAAGTTCACCACGGAGTCACGGAGAACACGGAGGAAAAGTCTTCGTTTCTCTCCGTGCTCTCCGTGACTCCGTGGTGGAAATTCATCCGTTGTAGAGATGCGCCTGGCGGAGCTCACGCGTCCTTCGCTTCCTTCCAGGTCGTCTCCAGTTCCGCGACTTTATCGGCCAGTTCCGAGACGATCCGATCGAGCTTGCGCGTGGCCTCCCCCTCGTGCGGCACGTTTGCGACAGGGTCTTTCGCCTCGCTCGCCTCTTCCCCCGCGAACGGATGGGCAACCTGGGCCGCATCGCACAAGTCAGGATCGTCGGCGGCAGCTTCGAAGCCGGGTTCGACGCCGGGGAGCGGATGCAGCGGCGCGGGACGATCGGGCTGCGTCCATTCCAGCCCGCCGCCGGTGGGCAGGGGGATGGAAACCAGGTCCGGCGAGTTGGACGCACGCGCGTCAGGGCAGATCGGCTCGACGGTGATCTCCTGCACCGCGGCGTCGATCACGCCCAGCGAGGGGAGGTCATCGTCCAGCTTGATCCGATCCGCAAGCTCAGGCTCGGGTGTCTCCACCGCGGCTTGCGACAGCGGATGATCGACCGGATCCGCCGCCTCTTCGGCCTCCGCATGATCGACGGTGATTGGTGCTTCCTCATCCAGCTCCGCCAGGTCGATCGCCCGCTCGACGGGACGATCTGCTGCGACGATCGCCATCCCCTCCACCTCGTAGCGGATGCGCGAGCGCCCGATGCGGATCTCATCCCCGGCCGCCAGTTCCTGCTGATGGACGGTCTGGTTGTTGACGAAGGCCCCGGCGCTGGAGTTGAGGTCGCGCAGGAAGCGCTTGCCATCCATCTCGAAGACCACCGCGTGCACCGGCGCCACCCGCTCATCGGACAAGGTCAGGTCGCAATCCTCGCGCTGCCCGATCAGGATCGCCCGCCCATCCAGCGCAATCCGCGTGGAATCGCCCAGCACCTGCAGCGTCGCCTCTGGAGCGGACAGCGGGGCGGGCGCGATCGCCGGCGACGCCCCCGACTCTTCGGGCGACGTGTTGAAGCCGGAGGCGCAGTGCAGCGTGTAGGGCCCCACCCGCACCGCGTCTCCGTCCGTCAGTTCCGTCTCCGTCACCGGCATGTCATTGACGTAGAGGTGATTGCGGCTGGCCAGGTCCCGGATGTAAACCCCGCCGCGCTGGCGGACGATCAGCGCGTGCACCTTGCTCACCTTGGTGGAATTCAGCGGCAGGTGCACGCCCAGCCGCCGGCCGATCACGCAGACCGCCTTGTTCAGCGCCACCGGCGATCGCAGCGCCGCGTCGCCGGCGATCTTGAGAACGGGGAAGTACTTCGCCGCCCACTTGCCCGAGGCCATCGTCTGGAGCGCGGGCTTCCGTGCCGTGTCTCTGGTCATCCCCGCGACCATAGGGACCGCCGCGAGCGCTGACAACCCCGGAAATGCCCCGGCGCGATCGGAGCGCCTGCCGCAACGAGCCGCGTCAGGCGGCGTGAGACGGGCTACGGCGGGCTTGACGGGGGTGTGCCGCGTCGGAGATTCTCCTGCAATGGAATTTCGATTTCTGCCATGGATCGTCGCAGCCTTGTTGACCGGCGGCTGCGCCCGCGCTGAAGCGCCGCTGGAGCATCCCTACGCCGGCGTGACCTATCGCGCGGAGGTTCGCAAGGATCCCGCCCAGCATCTCTTCTGGGCGAACATCGACCTGGCCGATCCGCACGTCTCCCTGCACGTGGCGCGCGGCGGCGACGATCCCGATGGTGAGGGCAAGTGGCAGACGACGCTCATGCCCCCCACGCAGATCGCGAAGCGCGAGGGATTCGAGCTGACCGTCAACGGCGACTTCTTCATCGTGAAGAAGGAGGAGGCGAAGAAGGACGACCCCAAGGCCCCGGAGACGCCCGCCTACAGCGCCAACCAGTGGGCCGCCGTCGCCGGCCCCGCCGCCACCGACGGCAAGGTCTGGGCCGTCGCCCCCAAGCCGCGGCCCTGCCTGGTCCTCAAGAAATCCGGCAAGGTGACGATCCAGCCGCTCACCGAGCCCGGGCCCGACGACGTGCAGGTGATCGCCGGCAACGTGATGCTGGTCGAAGGGGGACAGATGATTGCCCACCCCAACCCCGCCCGCCATCCGCGCACCGTCGTCGGCCTCGACGTCAAGGGGACCAAGCTGACGATCCTGGTCCTCGACGGCCGCAAGACCGGCGTCGCCGAGGGGATGAGTTATGCGGAGTTGTCGAAGGAGATGATCGCCGCCGGCTGCGACCGCGCCTTGAACCTCGACGGCGGCGGCAGCTCGGTGATGGTCCTGCGCGACGGCGAGAAGTTCCTCGTCAAGAACCAGCCGAGCAACGAGAAGGAGCGGCCGGTGGCTAACGTGCTGGGCATCGACGTTAAGGACGCGAAGTAATCGCACCGGCTGGGTCGGCCGCCGGTCTTGTCGTTCGCGCGGAAGAAGCAGCGCCCGCGAATGAACGCGAATGGACGCGAATGTGAATTGAACGGCGCGACTTGGCGTGAACGACGGACAACTTCCCCAAGTAAGCGCGTCATTTCCCCGAGCAAGCGGCTTACTTCCCGGAGCAAGCGACTAATTTCCCCAAGTAAGCCGCTTATCTCCCCAAATAGGCGACTTACTTCCCCAAATAACTCTCGTACTTCCCCAAGTAAGTCGCTTACTCCCCCTAAGTAAGTCGCTTACTCCCCTAGATAAGTCTCTTACTTCCCCAAGTAAGCGGCTTATCTCCCTAAGTAAGTCTCTTACTTCCCCAAGTAAGCCGCGCATCTCCCCAAATAAAGCCGCCTTTTGTCGGGTTTTTGAGTTTGTGTGGGGAACGGCCCGCGCCGGCGACTTATTGAACGGCAAAAATCCGTTCAAGTGCCCAAGTCGCGTGGGGGGCGGGCCGATCTTCACGACAGCGCGGCGCGCGGGCGAATGAATTCGAACCCTCGATCGACCGCGCAGTAATGAATTCCTCCGTGTCCTCTGTGCCTCCGTGGTGGAATTCTTCTTCCGCTTCTTCGTGCCTTCGCGCCTTCGTCGTTCAATCCCTTCGCCGCGCCAGGTACCGCGCCAGCCAGAGTCCCGCGCAGAGCCCCACCGCCGCGGCGATCTCCCGCCAATCCGGGGAGAAGATCAGCACGAAGCCGCGCCCCTTCACCATCGCTGCGAAACTCGACACGCAGAGCGGCATCATGAACAGCCGCACGGTCGGCCAGAACCCGATCAGCACCCGCTGCGGCCCCGAGCGCGTCGTGTTGATGTAGAGCGCGAACCCGATGATCGCGCAAAGCCCGAAGCTGGTCGCCCAAACCTGTGGGCTCGGATCGAAATACCGCACCAGCACCACCAGGTACCAGATGAAGTAGCACCAGAGGATGAGCCGCCCGGTGCTGAGATTGCGGAGATAGCGCGCGATCACGCGGCGGATGATCGCGGCGGGCGACGGTGATTTCAAATCGCGATTAGATCGCCCCCGCCTCCCCGACGTGCTGCGCCGCATCGTGCGGGAACCGCCCCGTCTCGATCAGCGTCTTCATCCGCAGCAGGTCATCGTCCATCTCGCTCTTCGCATCCGCCCCGAACAGCCGCGCCACCGCCTCCCCGATCGCCCCGCCGGGCGGCGTATAACAAAGGTGCACGTCCACCCGCGTGCTGCCATCGGGATTTTCCTGGAAGCGCACCTTCCCTTCGTTGGCCACCGTCGAGTCAGGGAAGCTCCGCCAGGCGATGAGGCGATTGGGTTCCCAGTCGGTCAGGTAGGCGTCCCACTCGACGGTCGTTCCCGCCGGGCCGTCCACCGTCCAGTGCGACGTGCCGTCGCCGCAGTCGCATACTTCCTTCACGTGCTTCATGAAGAGCGGGAAGTTGTCGTAGTTGGCCCAGAAGTCGAAGACGATCTCCGGCGGCGCGTCGATGTTGATGATCTTCTGCACGTGCACCGCATCCGCGGCGTCGCCGATGCCGGCCAGTTCCCGGGCCGAGCGGTTGCTCGCCGCCCGCACGAAGAGCGCGAACCCCGCCGTGCCGATCAGCGCCGCGGGAAGCGTGCGCTTGCTCAGGCAGTAGCTCATGCACCCGATGCCCGTGACGCCCGCGATCAGGCGCGTGGCGGGCGACCATCGTTCCCGCGCGACGTCCGCCCGTCGCCGCCCTCCGCCCTGCAGCGCGGGGATATCCGGCAGCGGGTGCGGCTCGAGATCATTCACCACGGCCCGCACGCCGCGCGTCTTCCAGACCGCGCGCAGCACGTCATCCACCTCATCTGCCAGCACCGGCCCGCTGAGCATCACCACGCCCATGTCCGACTCGACGTTGATCGCCCGCGGGTGCGAGGCAACATGCCCCAGCCGCGCCCGCACGCGATCTTCAATCACGTAATCGGGCGCATCGTCGTCGGTGTAGAGCGCCCGCAGGCTGGCCCAGAAACCGCGGGTGCGGTTGGCGATGTCGCGCGCCGCGACGTCGCTCGCTTCGCCCACCTTGCGCGCCGAACGGTAGAGTCGCTGCCCCGCAACATGCCGGCGGCGACGGCCGGTGGTGGGGTCGAAGAGGTAAGCCAGCGCCGCCCCCATCGCCAGCGCCCCGCACATCAGGCCGGTCGCGGCGCTGCGTGAGATCGTGTCACCCTGCCGCGCCAAACCCAGCGCTCCCAGCGCCCGCGACGTCAACCTGTCGCGACGTTCTGGTGCGAAGAGGCCGCTTGCTTTCTTCATCAGACGATCGGTCGAGACGCAATCACGTGTCATCATGGCATAACTCCGTTGCGTTAGTCCCCTGGCAGCCCCCGAAACCGCATTTGCTGCAAAGCGGGTGCCGATCTTCACCACCTTGCGACGCCGCGCGCGGCTTGCGAGCGCGGATAGGGTGGCATACCCTCACGCCCATCGATGGACCCCCTGATCCAACACAATACGACTGAGGGCGCGGATGGGACTGTTGGGACGTCCGCGCCCATTGAGCCCGCCAAGCCGCAAGCTGCCGCCGCGCCGACCGCCACCACCCCGGCGATGAAGCAATACCTGCAGTTCAAGGCCCAGTACCCCAACTACGTCCTCTTCTTCCGCATGGGGGACTTCTACGAGATGTTCTGGGAGGACGCCCGCCTGTGTCACAAGGTACTCGGCGTCACGCTCACCTCGCGCAGTCGCGGCGGGCCGGAGGCGGCGGACGCGATCCCGATGGCGGGTGTCCCCTTCCACAGCGTCGATGGTTACCTCCGCAAGATGATCGCGGCTGGGTACAAGGTCGCGATCTGCGAGCAGATGGAAGATCCCGCCACCGCCAAGGGCGTCATCAAGCGCGAGGTCGTCCGCCTGATGACGCCCGGCACGCTCACCGACGAGCCGCTGCTCGATGGCCGCACCGACAATTATCTGGCCGCCGTCGCCTTCAACATCACCAAGGCCGACGGCTTCAAGACCGGCCTCGCGTGGGTCGAGCTCTCCACCGGCAACTGCGTCGCCACCAGCGCGTCGCAAGGCCAGGTGCTCGACGAGATCGCCCGCCTCCGCCCCGCTGAGATCCTCGTCCCCGAGCACGCCAGCGGCCAACCCCACGAGATCGCCAAGGCGATCGAAGCCCTCGGCATCAAGGCGATCACGCAGCGCCCCGGCTGGCAATTCACACAGCACCACGCCCGCGAGCAGGTGCAGAAGCAGTGGCAGGCCTCCACCACCGCCGGCTTTGGCTTCGCCGATGACGACCCCGGCGTCTTCGCTGTCGCCGCCGTCCTCTCCTATCTCGAAGAAACCCAGCGCGCATCCATGGGCCACCTCCGCGCCCTCCGCCGCCATTGCGTGGACGATCACCTCATGATCGACCCCGCCTCCTGGCGAAGCCTCGAAGTCGATCGCACCGTCCGCAGCGGCGGCACTGAGGGAACGCTGCTGAGCGCCATCGACCGCACGCGCTCGGCGATGGGTGGGCGCCTCCTCCGCCAGTGGCTGCGCTCGCCGCTGCGCGACATCGAGCACATCGTCGCCCGCCAGGAGGCGATCGCGGCGCTCCTCGATTCCCCCGCCGATCTCAAGTTCGTCGTCACCGAGATGGACCGCGTCTGCGACATCGAGCGCATCGTCGCGCGGCTCGCGGTGAACCGCGCCAACCCGCGCGACCTTGCGGGCCTGGCCAAGTGCCTCAGCGATCTCCCCCGCGCCGGCGGCCTCTTCGAACGCCTTGAAAAGCTCCCGAAGTTCAGCGAGGTTGCCCCCGAGCTGCTCTCGCTCAAATCCTTCTGCGCCGATCAGGGCAAATTCATCGCCTCCGCCATCCTCGCCGAGCCCGCCCCCCACCTGCGCGAGGGGGGAGTCATCGCCGACGGCTTCGACCCCGAGCTCGATCGCCTCCGCGACATCGCCACCAACTCCCAGGCGTGGCTCGCCAAATATCAGGCCCGCCTCGCCCAGGAGACCGGCATCGACCGCCTGAAGGTCTCCTACAACAAGGTGTTTGGCTACTACATCGAGGTCAGCAACACGCACAAGGAAAAGGTCCCCGCTGCCTGGACCCGCAAGCAAACCACGACCAACGCCGAGCGCTACATCACCGACGAGCTTAAGACCTTTGAAGGCGACGCGCTGGGGGCGCGCGACAAGTCGATCGGCCTGGAGCAGACGCTGTTCGAGAATGTCCGGCAAACGCTTCTCCCCGCGGTAGCGCAGTTTCAAGAACTCGCCGCCGCCCTGGGCCGCCTCGACGTCCTCGCCGGTCTCGCCGTCCTCGCACAGGAGCGCCGCTACTGCCGCCCTGAGATCACCGACGAGCGCGTGCTCGAAGTTGTGGATGGCCGCCACCCCGTTCTCGACCAGCAGCTCGGCGCGGAGTTCGTCGCCAATGACGTCAAGTTCGCCGAGACCGATACCCTCGCCCTCATCACCGGCCCCAACATGGCCGGTAAAAGCACCTACATCCGCCAGGTCGCCCTCTGCGTCCTGCTCGCCCAGGTCGGCTCCTACGTCCCCGCCAAGAGCGCCAAGGTCGGCGTAGTCGATCGCCTCTTCACCCGCATCGGCGCCTCCGACGAACTGCACTCCGGCCAATCGACCTTCATGGTCGAGATGACCGAGACCGCCAACATCCTCAACAACGCCACCGACCGGAGTTTAGTCATCCTCGATGAGATCGGCCGCGGCACCAGCACGCTTGACGGCCTCAGCCTCGCCTGGGCCATCGCCGAGCACATCGCCAGCACCATCCGCTGCCGCACCCTCTTCGCCACGCACTACCACGAGCTCACCGACCTCGCCCAGCGCTTCAAGGGCGTGCGGAATCTGAACGTCGCGGTGCGCGAGTGGGAGGACCAGGTCGTCTTTCTCCACCGCATCGTCGAAGGCGGCACCGACCGCAGCTACGGCATCCACGTCGCGCGGCTGGCGGGCGTGCCTAAGGGTGTTCTCGAACGAGCGCGGCAGCTTCTGTCCGAACTGGCTGTCCATCACGTTTCGTTGAAGAAGGGCTTGAAGAATCGGAAGGTCGAGAACGATCTTCAGATGCCGCTCTTCGAAGACCCCAGCGTGGAACTCCTCAAGTCGCTGGCCGGCCTCAACCTCGATTCGCTGTCGCCGCTGCAGGCGTTCGAACTGCTGCGCGAATGGAAGGCAAAGTGGGGCAAGTAGCTCGTAGCCAAATGGCCGAGTTCGCTCCCTGAGGCAGGAAGGAGTTTTGCACCCCAAAGGGGCGGCGCAACCCCCCGCACACGCCCGCCCAACTCCACCCAACCTCCGTTCCCCCCCCGATGCATCGATTCGCACCGAGGCCGCGCGCTACACCGTCGAGAAGGCGCTCGTCGGGATCACCTGTCGCGGCATGGTCAGGCTGCTCCACGAGAGTTGCAGGCTGGCGCTGCCATACGCTTCGAAGTATTCGAGGCGGAGGCTGTACTTCTTGCCCGCCTCAAGGTGGAAGATGGCCGAGCGGTCGGTGGCGGGGTGGCGGGTCCAGTCGTTGATCAGGAGCTGGCCATCGATCCAGAGGCGCACGCCGTCGTCGGCGCGGGTGTAGATCGTGTAGTTGCCGGTCGCGGGAGCTTGGAGGAAGCCATCGAAGCGCGCGGAAAAGGTGTCAGGCGCGATCGCGGGAAGCGGCGAGCCGATGCCCCAGTTGAAGTTGACGTCGCTGACGAAGGCGCTGATCGCGGGGCCAGTCAGATCCTGGGTGTCGTAATAGGTCGCAACCAGGCCGCGCTTGCCAGCCGCCGGTACCAGGCGAAGCCAATTGAAGTTCCCGGTGACGCCGCTGCGCCCGATCGTGAGCATGTTGAGGCGCAGGAAGTGGAAGCCCACGGACAGCGGCACGCCGCTCTTCGTGATGGTGCGCCAATTCTGGAACCCACCGGTGTCGGGAACGGTGATCGGGCCGCTGACTTCCTGATCGTCCACGGAGATGGAGAACGTGCCGCCCGCGCCGAGGCTGGCGACGCGGGCTTCCAAATCGTAGACCCCGGACTCGGTGACGTTGATGCCGTAATCAAGCCACTCGCCCGCCTGGGTGGAGCGGACCATGTAGCCGCCGCCAGTGTCTTTAGAGACATCAAGATCGACGTCGGCGTCGATGCGGTAGACGTTGCCGGCATTGCCGGGGCTGGCGTCGTGGTAGCTGACGCCGTCGAGGCCGTTGCCGTGGCTATGGAGGTCGGCGCCGTTGACGCCGCGATCGAAATTCTCGGCTTCGATGATGCCCCCGGGGATGGCGATGGGCTGGTCGCCGAAAGGGGTGGTGAAGACGCTGTTGAACCGCGCGAGCGCGAACTGTCCGCCCGCGCCGCCCGCGATGAGGTACCGGTTGCTGCCGTCGAGGACGAGGCCGCCGGGCGTCGCGAAGGGGGGCACGGTGATGTTGGCGACGCCATTGGTTCCGAAGAAGGGATTCACCTGGCCATTCTGGTAGGTGGTTAGCGAAAGCGTGTCCGGCCCCGAAGCCCCGGCGACGACGGTCGAGCCCCAGCGATCGATGATCAGGCGAGTCACCGGGAAGGGGAGCGGCGTGGTGCCGTTGACGCCGAAGAAGGTGGTGTCGATCTCGCCCCGCCGGTTGAAGCGGGTGAGGCGCATGTCATTGTTTTCGCCGGACGCCGCGACGATCGCGCCGTCTTCCTGCACGGCGATGGCGACGGCGGCGTTGCTGGTCGGGCCGTTGGTGACGATGACCTCGCCACCATTACCGAAGGAGGGATCGAGAATCCCAGAGAAGTGGAAACGCACGAGCGCGAGCTGGGTGGTGAAGGGTTGGCTGCGGCTGGGGTAGTTGGCCCCGCCGACGATGATGCGGCTGTCGGGCGTGATGGCGATCGAGTAGGGACTGAAGTCGCCGAGGTCGGCGGTGGTGACGCCGTTGACGCCGAAGGTCGGGTCGAACTTGCCATCGGGCGTCATGCGCGCGACGGCGAGCGCGGATGGGCCCACGTTGGCGCTGACGCCGGCGATGAGCAGGCGGCCGTCGGCCATGCGGGCGATGTTCGCGCCACCGCGCTGGGCGAAGAGATTGGGATCGGCGACACCGTTGACGCCAAAGGTGGTGTCGAGCTTGCCATTGGCATTGAACTGCATGAATCGCGTGCGCTGATCCGTTCCGATGAAGGCGATGACGATGCGACCATCCGACCGGACGAAGACACGCGTGGGTTCACCAAGGCCGGCCTGGACCTGGCCGCCGACGCCGAAGGTCGGGTCGAGCACGCCGGAGGGAAGGTAGCGGGCGATGGCGATGTTCTGGCCATTGCCGAGCGGACCGGCCTGGGCGGTGCCGACGGCAACGATTTTTCCGTCGGATTGCATGGCCACATCGAGCGCGCGAGAGGCGACGGCGCTCAGGAAGTCCGTGGTGACCAGACCGCCGCGGCCGAAGGTGGTGTCGATCGCGCCGGTGGCCTGATAGCGGACGACGTTGAAGTCTGGGTTGGCGGTGGCGTCGCTGCCGGCGGCGAGGATCGAGCCGTCAGATCGGACGGCAAAACCAGCGAGCGTTTGTGCGCCGGCGCGAGCGTCGAGTGCGACCCCGTTCTGACCGAAGGTGGCGTCGATCGAACCGTTGGCGTTAAAGCGAAGCAGCGCGCGGTCGCTGTCAGTGGATGGGTTTCCGGAGTTGCTGACGGTCGCGCCCAGGAGGAGTTTATCGCCGGAAAGGACGATCAGGCGATTCGCTTGATCCGACGGTGTGAGGTCTTTGCGGACGAGACCGGCGACGCCGAAGGCGGCATCAGGTTGTCCGCTCGCGGTGAAACGCCGCAACGTGAAGGCGGCGGCGTCATTGCCTGCGACGATGATGTTGCCGGATGCGAGCAGTGCAGCGGAGGCGATGTGCTCGCCATTAGCGGAGATGATCGTCTTCCCGCCGACGCCGAACGTGGGGTCGAGCTTGCCGCTCGCATCGTACCGGGC
Organism: Phycisphaerales bacterium; assembly: GCA_028291615.1. Taxonomy (GTDB): domain Bacteria; phylum Planctomycetota; class Phycisphaerae; order Tepidisphaerales; family Tepidisphaeraceae; genus RYN-433. The sequence goes on from JAQGHM010000249.1 coordinate 39,275, forward strand.
CAGGAGGACACTGCTGCTGGCCGCGCCGATGCTGGTGTCGCCGACCGCCAGGATCTTATTGCCCATGGCGAGGAAGTCTCGCGGCGCGTCGGCCGCGCCGGCGATGTCACTGACGACGATGCCGCCGGTGCCGAAGGTGGGGTCGAGCGCTCCGGCAGGGGTGTAGCGCGCAAGGGCGAAATCGGCCGGCGTGGGGCCGGGAGATTGCGTCGATCCACCGACAATGATCTTTCCGTCCGCGAGAACGAGAACGCGCTGGGCGAAGTCGTAGCCCTCGATACGGGTCGTGACGACGCCGTTGTTGCCGAAGCCGGCGTCGAGCGAACCGTTAACGTTGTAGCGGACGAGGGCAAACGCATATTCAAGCGCGCCGTTGGCAGCGACGTTGGAGCTAAACCCAGCGGCGAGGATCTTGCCGTCGCTTTGGAGGGTGATGTCGTTGATCACGTCGTCGAGGCGAATATCCGTGCGGACGCGGCCCTTGTCGCCAAAGGTGGTGTCGAGCGTGCCGTCGGGGTTGTAGCGCGCGAGGGCGAAGTCGCTTTCGACGCGATCGGTAGACGTGCCGCCGACGATGAACTTACCGTCAGCCTGCACGGCGACGTCGGCGGGCGCGTCGGAGCGCGACCCGAGGAAGGCCGTGAGCACTTTGCCGCCCGAGCCGAAGGAGGGATCAGGCATGCCGCCACTGAGGAGGCGGCGGTTTTCAAGGCATTCGAAGATCCCACGACGGCTGGCACTGGGGCGACCGATCATGGGACCGTTTCCAAGCGCGGCGGGGTTCCGTGTTCGCATGACGACCTTTCCTTTGGTCAGTGAACTTCCGTGTGATGCTCAGATATGTATTTCGCGCGAACGACAGCGATGGACATGAGAGGCTTCTCTAAATTATGGACGCTGCAACTGGCCCATCGCGCTACAAAAATGATTTGGGAACGAATGCGTGAGGTGCGGAAATTCAGGTTGTGCGCTCGTGCCCCGCGCGAGCGGTCGGCGCACGTCCGATAAGGAAGCGGTCCCATAAGAGCGTCGAGGTCAGCCAAGCCCGGGCCCGTTGGTTGTTAAATTGGGATGGATGGGTAGAATAAACAGCTTCTGATGAGGGCAAAATGCGCCGATGCGCGGGATTATTTTGCGCGACGGGTGGTTCCAGCGAGTGTAAGTCTTTGTAAATTATGAGGATGGGTTGAGCGGAGGTCGGGCTCACGGGGCTCAAGAATTGCTCTGGGACGTTCCGATACTTTTCTTACCGGCGAAGGCGCTGGTGGCGGCGATGGAATCGACCGGCCGGACAGGAAACACTTTTAACTCGGGGTCCGAAATATGAATCCGATCAACAACGTTGGCAGCAACAGTCCGATCCAGAAGATCACCTCCACGCCGGTGCAGAAGGAGACGCCCGCCGCCGCACCGAGCAAGCCGTCATTGGCGGATCGCGTGGAACTCTCGGGTGTGGGGCATTTGCTGGGGGCGCTGAAATCGAACGACATCCGCGCCGACAAGGTGGCGGCGGTGAAGGCGCAGATCGATGCGGGGACTTACGAGGATGACAAGAAGATCGATGTGGCGGTGGATCGGCTGCTCGAGGATCTGAGCAAGTAACCAGAGCCTTCATTTGACTGGGTGAAGTTCGCACCAGTCTTCTTTGCAGAAGAGGACGTTGCGCTCGGAGACGTAGACGGGGGGGATCAGTTGCAGTTCCTTGTAGATCGCGTGCGGGTCGAAGGCCGGCTGGAGGTGGATCTCCAGCGGCATGTCGGGTCCGTGCTGGCCGACGCGGTAGACCTGGTGGCCGGCGGCTTCGAGGTATTGCAGTGCCGGCTTGAGGTGTTCGCAGACGTTTTCGTTGGCGTAGGCGGTGTCGTGGCTGGCCTTGCCGCGATGGCGGGCGCGCACGACGACGACCATGACGATCGCGGCGAGGAGCACGGCGAGCACTTGGAGGATGTCGGTGAGGTGGGGCATGGGGATGCATGAAACATGAAGACGTGAAACATGAAGAGGCGTGATCGACGCTCTTCACGTTTCATGTTTCATGTTTCAGGTGTGGTAATCCGCGTTGATCGTCACGTAATCTTTCGAGAGATCGCAGGTCCATACGGTGGCGTCGGACTTGCCTAACCGGCAGGTGAGATCGACTTTGACTTCGGGGGCTTTGAGGGAATCGCTTACTGCGACCGCATCGAACGGGAGCGGCTGACCGTTCTTGAAGACGACGGTGCCCTGTAAAGTGAGCGTGGCCTTGTCGGGGTCGAAGGGGACGCCTGCCAAGCCGGCGGCGGAGACGATGCGGCCCCAGTTGGGGTCGTTGCCGTTCATGGCGCATTTGACCAAGGGGGAGTTGGCGATGGCGCGGGCCATGGCTTGCGCGTGCTTGGTCGTCTTGGCTTGGCGGACGGTGATGGTGACGACCTTGGTAGCGCCTTCGCCGTCGGCGGCGATCTGGTAGGCGAGGAACTGGCAGACGTTTTTCATCGCGGCGGCGAAGGAGGCGATCGCTTTGGCGCCGGCGATTTTTGCGCCCGATACGCCCGACGCGAGCAGCACGGCGGTGTCGTTGGTGCTGGTGTGGTCGTCGATGGTGACGGAGTTGAACGATTCGTCAGTCGCCTGCTGCATCAGCTTTTTCAGCACTGGAGCGGTAATGAGCGCGTCGGTGGTGAGGTAGGCGAGCAGGGTGGCATGCGGGGCGGCGGTGGCCATGCGCGGGCCGATCATGCCGGCGCCTTTGCAGACGCCGGCGAGGGTGACGGTCTGCTTGCCGATCGTGAAGGTGGTGGCGGCGGTTTTTCGGCGGGTGTCGGTGGTCATGATCGCGTCGCCGAAGAGGTGGGCGTGCTCGGCGGAATCGCCGAGGTATAGGCCGGCCTCGGCGATGCCGCGCTCGATCTTCTGCATCGGCAGGAGGTGGCCGATGATGCCGGTGGAGGAGGGGAGGATCTCGGTCGGTTTGCAGCGGGCGACGTTTGCGGCGAGATCGCACATGCGCAGGGCGTCCTTTTCGCCTTGCTTGCCGGTGCAGGCGTTGGCGTTGCCGGAGTTGACGACGACGCCGCGGAGTTTGCCCGAGGCGATGTGCTTGCGCCCGATCTTCACCGGGGCGGCAAAGACCTTGTTGGTGGTGAAGGCGGCGGCAGCGGTTGCGGCGGTGGCGGCGCGGCAGATGAGGAGGCCGATATCGGGGGTCTGGCGGGTCTTGATGCCGGCGTAGATCCCGGAGGCGACGAAGCCTTTGGGGGAGAGCAGGTGGAGGTCGGACATTGGCGCGTTCCAAGGTTAAAGCAGGGGCGGGAGAGTACGGGAAAGGGGCGGGTTTTTCCAGACGAATGCCTGCGTGGTCGGTCATTACCGGTGGCCGTTCCGTAATTCGACTCGATCAGGACTTGGACGCGCGGCAGTTAGACCGGTCGGTCAGAGATAGGCACGTGCAGCGTCAGCAGCGCGTCGATCCGCCGGTACTCTCGTGAATGAGAACGGTCGAGCACGTCCGTCAAGGCGGTTGCGTCGTTCTTCCCGCCGCCGGTAAAGAGGACGTCGGCGCCCGCACCGCCATCGAGAAAATCGTTGCCGTCCTGGCCGAGGAGGCGGTCGTCACCCGCGCCCCCGACGAGCGTATCGTCTCCTTGTTGGCCGAAGAGCCAGTCGTCGCCGTTGCCGCCGTCGATCAAGTCATCGCCGCGTCCCCCCAGGAGCGTGTCCTTGCCGCCCATGCCGAGGATCGTGTCGCGCCCCGGCCCGCCCCACGCGCGGTCGTCGGCATCGGTAAGTTGGATGAAATCGCGGCCGGCGCCGCCGTTGGCGTGGCAGGAGCCGTTGGTCGCGATAATTGTGTCGTTTCCGGTGTTCCCCTCAAGCTCGCTGAGGATGCTGCCCGACCCGCGCAGCGTGTCCTCCCCCGCGCCGCCCGATCCGACGAAGCGGGCGCTGTTGCTCTCGAGCAGGTCGTTCCCGTCGCCCCCGATCATCTCGACGCTGATCCCATTGTAGACGTCGTTGAAGCGGATCGTGTCATTGCCACCCATGCCGTCCAATCGCACCCATTGGATGCGATGCGCCGGGCGCTTGGAATCAAAGTTATACAAGAGCGGAACTTCATTATTGACGCTGATCTTCACGCCGCCGGGAACGACGTTTAGGACAATCAGATCGTCGCCTGGGTTAGCCTCGACTCTCAGAATGCCGGCGTCCTTAAAACCCGCCGTGGTCAGGAGCGTCCGGGATTCCAGGGATTCGCATCGCGCGATCATTTGAGCCCTCCTTTGATTGGCTGGAACCATGGTAATGTACAGTCTGCCAAATGGCACGAATATTCCGTCAACCGCACCATGAAGCCGAAACGAAAACGCCGCCCCCGCCGCCCCAGGGATGAAGGGCGTTACACCTGCCCCACCTGCGGGGAATCGATCGTCATCCCGCTGGATCGTTCGGGCGGGGCAGATCAGTCGTATGGGGAGGACTGCCCCGTCTGCTGCAATCCGAACTTGATTCACGTGGAGTTCGACCCGGCGTGGGAGACGCCGCGCGTCTGGGCGGAGGCAGAATGACGGCGGAGGGGCTGCACCGATTATTCTTGTTCGCTGCGGAGGACTGGGAGGTTGGGGATGGTTAGCGTGCCGTTCCAAATCTCGTACAGGTCGATGGTGTCGCGGGCGACGGTGGGGCTGGCGCGGAGGACGATGGCGATGGCGGAAGGGGGGGCGGGTACGTCGTTGGTATTGATGCCAAAATTGTGGTCTTCCCCGGCGTTGGAATAGACGCTGCCGATCCGGTGCTCCTTGTTGGCGTAAAGGGCGAAGACCTCGAAGGCGATGTTGACGGGCGGGGACCTGATCGCGATCGTCATCGCGAGGCGGTCGTATCCCTTGTCGCTGGCGCGCACGTCGTTCACGTTAATCGATTGCCGGATGGCGTCGACTGCGGCGGGGTCGTCGATCAGGGTGATGTCGTCGCGCGTCGTGGCGGGGAGGGCAAGGAACGGGGCCGAGAGCGTGATCGTGCGGGACCAAAAGGGCGTGGCCGTGTGCTCGTCCGGAGCCGGATACGCGCCGACAAACGCGGAGGTTTTTAGCGTCACGTGCACGACGTGCTTGCCCGGCTGCTCGACGGCGATCGAACCGCCGCTGGCGCCGCCCATGAAGCCGTTGCCGGTGATGGAGCTGCCCTGGGGTTGCGGCGGGTTGTCATCGACGGCGATGGCGAGGAGTTGGTCGCGGGACCACCAGCCGCGGTCGGGGCCTTTGCCGCCGTAATGTACCGAGAATGGGAGACGCTGGCCGGCGATCATCTCCTGGCGAACCTTGAGCGAAGGGGACATCGCCTGGGTGAAGAATCGTTCGTGGTGGGCGGGGGCAAGCTGGTTGGCGGCGGCGCGGTCGCCCAGGAAATTCAGCAGCCAGTGGATCGCGAGCGATCTCGCGCTGGCGGCCTGGGCGCCCAGCGCCAGTTGTTCGAGCTGATCCAATTGAGATGGGCTTAGCAGCGCGTGACCCATTAGGTCGTCCAGGTCGCTCCCGGCGACCACGACCGGGACGTAGTTATTCCCCTGCAGGTCGGCGAGGAGGCTGGTGAAGACGACGTTCTTCTGTGCGTCGCTGAGTTTGGCGTATCGCGCGACGACGTGATTGCGGAAGGCATCGTCGCCGCTGCGGGCGATGATGCGGACGATGGCGGCGTCGAGCTTCGCCTTGTCGGCGTCGGAGAGCTGATGGGTGGCGAAGCGGCGGGTGAGCTCAAGCCAGGCGCGGTCGCGCGTCTGGGCGTCGGTCGATTCGAAGTTGTGCAGCACCCAGAAGAGCGGCTTGTGCGCGTCCCAGTCGATTTCGAGGAGGCCGGGTTTGAAGCCGACCGTGGTGCAGCCAATGCCAATCAGCGCGACGATGATGCCTAGGAACGCGAGAGATTTGCGGCGGACGCGGCGGCCTTTGACGATCGTGCGCGAGGTGAGGAAGTTGCCGCACTCGGGGCAGCGGTCGGTCTGGATCCCTTCGAGGCTGTACCCGCAGCGGCGGCAATGCGGGGCCTTGCCGGTGCCGCGCGGGAACCAGCCGTAGCGAATCAGGAAGGCGGCCACGTGCACCAGCAGGATGCCGAGGAAGAGCGGGCCGGCAAGGATCGTGGATGAGGCTGACGGATTCATGGAGGTGGGATTGGCAAGGTATCAGGTTCGCCCGCCGGACGCACGGATCAGGTGACTGTAAGGCAGGTTGTGTTCGGTCGGGAAGTGGAAAGGTTGTCGCTTGGGGCCGCGTTATAATAATGGGCCTAAACTTCCTTGCCGTTTGCGTTGGCCAATGGCAAACTGGTTGGTGCGCCTTGGGAAGGTTGGACTTAGCTTAGGAGTCCGTTATGTGCCGTCATCGCTGCCGTCGTCTGCCGCTCGCGCTGGTGCTCGTCCCGCTGCTCGCTAATTTGCCGGCCTATGCAGCCGACGTGAAGCAGGGGACCGAGCCAACCAAGTTCCTCCGCTTTGTCGAAGAAGGTCGCGACGGCGGTCGGTTGGAGACCGGCGTTGTTACTTACAAGAACGACAAGGGGGTGACCGTGCAGCTTGTCGGGGCGGTGCACATCGCTGATCCCGGTTATTACGAAGCGCTGAACAAGCAATTCGAAGGGTACGATGCGCTGCTGTACGAGATGGTCAAGCCCAAGGACATGGGCGCGCCCGGCCGCGATCGCGAGCAAGCGAACGGGATCAGCCTGGTGCACATCCTGCAGAAGGGGATGAAGACGTTCCTGGATCTCGATTATCAGCTCGATGGGATCGACTACACGAAGAAGAACTTCGTGCACGCGGACCTGACGGCGGAAGAGTTCAACCGGATGCAGGATGAGCGGGGCGAATCGATCTTCGGCCTGATGCTGCAGCAGATGATCAAGGAACTGATGAAGGGAGACAACGGCCGGGCGCAGGAGATGGATCCGATGCAGCTCCTGGCGGCGCTCTCCAGCGAGGACAGCGCGCGGCAGCTCAAGCTGATCCTGGCGAAGCAGTTCGAGAACATGGATGAGATGGTCGCGGGGCTGGAAGGGCCCAACGGCTCGGTGCTGGTGACTGAGCGGAACAAGGCGGCGCTCAAGGTCTTAAAGGACACGATGGCGGCGGGGAAGAAGAATATCGGCATCTTCTACGGCGCGGCCCACATGAAGGACATGGAAAAGCGGATGACCGAGGAGATGGGGTTCAAGCGGACGGGGGTGGAATATCGCGTCGCGTGGGATCTATCGCCCCGCGGGGCAGCGAAGGGCGCGGCCGGGAACGGGGCCGGCGGCCGCGGCGGGCAGATCGATGATCGGGACGAGCTGATCAAGAAGCTCATGGACAAGATCGATCACCTGGAAAAGCGGCTGGACGATGCGGAGAAGAAGAAGTAGCGGGGCGGCGATGTGTGACCCAGCGCCGGCCGGGGGCGTGATGTCAGTTCGTTTCAGTTGATGCTGGCTCGGGCCGCAGTTGCCGCCATTACCGCCGCGCGCTTGCGCAGGATGATAATGGTTGAGCCGGCTTGCCTCGCCTCGTGCAGGCCGGCGAGCATGCTGAAGACACAGAAGCACTCCTGTTCTTCGTGGGGTTCCCAGACGCCGACCGTCTCCGCATTCTTGCGAACGCCCCAACTGCCGTCGGCGAAGCGGATCAGCTCGATGTTGTCCTGTTGATCGGTCTGGCAGGAGATTGCCGTCTTGCCGATGCCCTTGAATTGTTCCATTTGTTTCTTCCGTTACGCAGTGATCCCACGACCCAGCAATCACACGGTAGCGGAACGGGGGACCGTGCGGGATGAGGAAGTTAGGAAGTGCGCCCGCGTTAATACCTGACGCCGCGCCCTCGCGGCATCTACTGCGCCAGCAGGCTCATGATGAGGCTGACGCGCTGGGCGTCTACGGGGTTGGCAGCGTTGTTGTTTTGCTTGAACGCGCTGCCGATGATGAAGCCGTCAGCATGGGGGTGATGCTGGGAAAGCGAGCGTTCGTCAACGCCGCTGCCGATGAAGACCGGCGCTGCGCCGGCTGCGCGTTTGACGCGCTGCACGTGGGCGGGATCGGTCGCCTTGCCGGTGCCGCTGCCCGAGACGATCAGCGCATCGGCGAGACCGCGCAGCAGCGTGTCTTCGACTTCGGATTCGAGGGAGGTGGGCGTGGGCGGGGCGAGGGGGGCGGAGTGCTTCACATCGACATCCGCGAAGATCTTCACGTGCTGCGCGCGGAGCATCGCGCGATCGCGCAGCAGGTCGTGGGCGATCCCCTGGAGGATGCCCTGGTCGGCCACGCGCGCGCCGCAAAGGATGTTGACGCGGATGAAGTGCGCCCCGACCGCGGCGGCGATCGCCAGCGCGGATTGGCCGTCGTTCCGCAGCACGTTGATGCCGAGCGGAAGTTCGGCGAAGCGCTGGCGCACGTCGGCGGCGAGCGCGGTCATGACGGCAACCGTGTGCGCGGGGACGCGGCCGGGGTAGAAGGGGACGTCGCCGAAATTTTCCAGCATGAGGCCGTGAACACCGCCGGCAGCGAGTGCGTCGGCGTCGCGCAGGACGGCGTCGCGGATGGGGTCGAACGTCATCGAAGAGGCGGCGAACCGCGGCGCGCCGGGGAGCGGGGGCAGGTGCAACATTCCGATGACGACTTTGGGGACGTTCGACCAATGGGGCAGGAAGGGCATGGGCGGAGTGTATCAATAGTCGGAATCCTGCGTGAGTCGGCGGCGCTTCGTGTCTTGACCGGTTTAGCCTGTCTTGGTTAGTCTGAGAGCGGCCGATTTAAGGGAGCAATGCAGGATGGGCAGAAGAAGGGATGGACATCCGATGCGAAGTCGATGCCGGGTGAGCGACGCGCAGCCTCTCGAGCCGCGGTTGCTCATGGCGCGTGTGGAACTGGTCTATGAGCCGGACACCAGCACCGCGTCGGCGTTCCCGAGCACCGGTTACCAGATCGTGATGAACGGGCAGAACGCCTATTTCACTGCGGCATGGACGCGCGATGGCAATAGCGGTGGGCGCGAGCTCTGGACAAGCGACGGCACCGCCGCTGGCACGCACCTAGTCAAGGACATCATCCCCGGCTCGGGCGGCATTACCAACGACACGATACTCCCGCTGGGCCCTGTCACTCTCTTCGACGTCATCATCCCCTACGGTACCACGTCTCGTGAAACCTGGCGCACTGACGGTACGGAAGCGGGCACGTATCCCCTGACGCAAAACACCAGCAACCGCTGGGACTTTGTTCTCAGGGCCGGCGCCGCCCGCGTCGGCAACCTCGTTTACGGCCGGCTCCGCAACCGCGACAGCGGCCTCTACGCGCTGGGCGTGACCGACGGCACCCCCGCCGGCACGCAGCCGATCTCCAATACCTTTGCGGACTACGTGGGTGATTTTCAGGTGGTGGACGGCGTGATTTATTTCACCGCCCCCGACGCCACCGCCGGCCGGGAGCTCTGGCGCAGCGACGGCACCGCCGCCAACACCGTTCGCGTCGCCGACATCCGCCCCGGCACGACGGGCTCGGCCCCGAGTAATCTCGTCGCCGCCAACCACCAGCTTTTCTTCCTCGCTGACGACGGCACGACCGGGCGCGAGTGGTGGGTCACGAGTCCGAACGGCGCCACGTACGAAGTGGCCAACCTCGCGACAGGGGCCGGCTCGATCAGCATCAACGGGACCGCCGCGATCGCCGGACCCACCCCCGACTCCAGCGGCATCCTCCTCTTCTATACCCCCGGCATCGGCACGTCCGGAAAGACGATCTGGCGCAGCGACGGCACCGCCGCGGGCACCTACCCGATCAAGCCGATGACCGACACGGTGTTCGAAATCAGCCCCAACGGCAAACAAGCGTACTTTTTTAGTCACAGCACGTTCTGGAAAACCGACGGCACCTCGGCGGGGACCGCAATCGTCCAGGATGGCACGGGCTACATCCCCACTGTCACCGGTTACGGCCTGCTCGGCAGCAAGTTGCTCTTCAACGGCAGCACCCCGAATCAGGGCTCGGAGCTATGGATTTCCGACGGCACTTCCGCCGGCACCACACTCCTCAAGGACATCGTCCCAGGCAGCGGCAGTTCCAGCCCTTGGCTTATAGCATCCAACCTCACGGGCGGCCGCACGTTCTTTTCTGCCGATGCGCGAGATGGAAAGGGATCCGAGCTATGGGCCACCGACGGCACCGCGGGCGGGACTTATGCCGTGGCGGACGTCGACAAGGTGACGCCCAGCTCGCAGCCGTGGGCGCTGACGAAGGTGGGGAATCAGGCGCTTTATTACGTTCAGCAGATCGGCTCCAACCATGGCTTGTGGAAGACCGACGGCACGGCGCAGGGCACAAGCCGCATCACCGATGTCTATCTCCCGGTGAATCCCTCGAACAAGCAGCAGGCGGCTGCCCTGGGCGATCGATTCTTCTTCTCAGGCCAGTCCCCGGCGGCAGTGCTTGGGTACGAGCTGTTCATCAGCGACGGTACGGTCGCTGGCACACACCTGGTGAAGGATCTGCAACCAGGCAGCGACAGCTCGAGCCCGCGGAACATGACGGTGGTCGGGCAGGAGCTGTATTTTCTGGCCGGATCGAATTACGGCCTCTACCGCACCAACGCCAGCGGTTCGGACCCCGAGCTGGTGGCGAGTGGCGTGCCGGACAACCTCAACACCATGGCGGTGGTGGGCGATTACCTCTACTACGCCACCGGATCGACAATCGCCGCGGACGACCTGTGGCGCGTCAAGGCGGGTTCGCCGGCCGAGCACGTCGCGACGATGGACATCATCGAAGGTGTCTACAACATTCATAATCGACTCATTGTGCAGACGCGGACGGTGGAGGCGTCGGAGTCGTCTCTTTACGAGAGCGACGGCACAGCGGGGGGGACGCGGCAGATCGCTTACCTGGGCTTTCCACACATCGCGATCGGACCGCTGCAGGCGACGCCGTTCGGGGCGGTCTTTCGCGCGGGGTCGGAGGCGTATGCGACGGATCTCACGACCGCCGGCACGCGCCGTATCGTCAACAACAAGTTCCTCTACGGCGTTCGCGTTTATCACGGGCAGACGTACCTGCAACTGTCATCCGCCGGCCAGATGACGGCCAGCGACGGCCTGTACATCACCGATGGCACCGAGGCGGGGACGCGGCAACTCAAAGCAGGTTTCTTCTATCTGGAAAACAAGGAAGAGATCGACGGGCGGATGTACTTCGAGGGGTACGGCTTCAACGAGGGGGCATTCGCCCTTTGGGAATCGGATGGGACGGCAGACGGCACGCGGCAAGTGACGTTGATCGCGCCGGGACCGATCGAAAGTACGCCGCAGCCGCTGGTCGATCTGAATCGCACGCTGCTGATGGTGGCGGACGATCACGGAGATCATGGGCAGGAGATTTGGCGGGTGAATCCGGACGTGGTGGCGCCGACGGCCAGCGCGCCGGAGTTTCGGCCGGGCGACGGCGGCAGGCCTGCGATTCGCGTTCACTTCAGTGAGCGCGTCGCGGCGTCGCTGACGGGAGGGAGCTTTCAACTTACAAACGTGACGACCGGGCAGGGCGTTCCGGCCGGTGCGGCGCGAGTCGATTACGATTCGGTGACGGACACGGCGTCGTTCACGTTCACGCGCGGGTTGGCGGATGGGAACTATCATCTGACGCTCCCCACCGCCGGCGCGAGCGATGCCTCGGGTAATGCCTTGGCGAGTGCGGCGACGCTGGATTTTTACGTATTCGGCGGCGACGCCAATCGCGATCGCAAGGTGGACTTCAATGACCTGGCGGCGCTGGCGCAGAACTACAACACCAGCGGCGGGAAGACGTGGGCGCAGGGTGATTTCAATGGCGACGGCGGCGTGGACTTTCTCGACCTCGCGATGCTGGCGCAGCGCTACAACACTGCGCTTCCTGCGCCTGGCGCCACGATGGCGCTGCCGGCTCTGGCGTCGTCGTTCGCGGCGGATTGGGCGGCGGTGACGACTGCGCCGGTTGCGACGCTCCCTGCCAAAGTGGATACGAAGAAAGTTAAGCCGAAGCCGGTTTTTTCAATTCAGCCGGTGGTCAAGCCCGCGCCGCCCACGAAGAAAGCGCTGATGCTGAAGCGAAAGTAGGCTGCTCTTTCAAGGATGGGTGGCGTTTGTCCTATTGCTTGTTCGGGCCGCCGCTGACGGATTGGAGGATGGTGACGAAGGGGAGTTGGAGCAGGGCGTAGATCAGCACCAGCAATAGACCGATCAACAGCACGGTAACGAAGATGCTGACGCCCCACCCTGAGCCGGGCCGTCGCGGAGGCCAGGGGCGAAGCCGCGCTACTGCGACGGGGATTGCCAATGCGAGAGCCCAAACGATCAGCCAGCCATAGTCGTGCCCAAACGTGCGGCTGACGATTAAGACGTATACGGTCAGCGTGGGCAGCTTGGTGCCAAAGTCTCTGAAAATCTCCTCGAACCTGGGCACGACCGCGACCATCAGCCACGTGAACACGCCGGCGAACAGGCAAAGGCCCGCGGCAAGCGGGACGTGGATGAACGGGCGGGGCGAGACTGCGCTTGCGCTGCGGTAATCCAGGAGCGGTTGGGCGGTCGACGGGGCACGCGCGAAATCGGCGATCATCTCGCTCGACAGCCGGCGCGAGTTCCACCGGAACTTCGATCGGACGCGTTCGCCCATGCTGCTGCGATTGGAGAGGTGGCGGCGTCATTCGCGGCTACTCTTTGAGACGCGAGCGGACATTGTCGAGAACGTTCATGAAGTTGATATACGAATCGTAGGGCGATTCGTAGGGGCTGAAGTACTTGTGGACGTCGCCGTCTGACCAGTACTTGGTGCACATGTAGTAGAAGTGGTCGCTGGTGGTGAGCTTGCGCCAGTCGGCTAGCAGGGCCTGATCGCCCTTTTCCTTTAGCGAGCCTTCGAGCTTGTATAACTCGTGGAGGGCGTTGGACTGCATCGCGTTACCAAGCCATGCCGACAGATCCCGCTCGGTGTCGGCCCAGGAGATCATGTGGGGGACGTCGATCTCGCCGGCGGGTTCGAAGGCGTCGATCATCTGGCTTGGGGTGAGGAAGCGGTTCTCCGACGTCTTGAGGATCTCGTCAGGCAGGTGGGACATGAAGTCGAAGATGCCGGTCTCGGCCCACTGGTGCTCGCCGATGGTTTCGTAATCCATGAAGAGGTTGCAGGCGACGCCGTTGCCGTTGATCTGGTTGATCCAGCGGGCGAACTTGTCAGCCGTCAGCGGGTATTGCTCCCAGTTGACGTTGGAGAAACGGAAGGCGATGTCGTCGCTGAGGCGATAGTTCTTCAGCAGCAGCTTGAGGTTGGGGGCGTGCGGCGGGCGGTAGACGAAGTTGGGGCTGCGGTAGCCGAGGATGTGGTCGGCGCCTTCGGTGAGGATGGCGTCGTAGCCCATGTGGCTGACGAAATGGGCGAGGTCGTTGTTGTAGATCAGCTCGGTATTGCGGAAGACGCGCGGTTCCTGGCCGAAGAGTTCCTTGATGCGCTTACGGTGGAGTTCGACCTGGGCGCGGAACTCTTCGCGCGAGTATAGGAAGGCGAGCGAATGGTAGTAGGTCTCGTTGAGGAACTCGACGCACCCGGTCTGGTTCAGTTCATGGAAGCTGTCGAGGACTTCGGGGGCGGTTTCGGCGAATTGCTCGAGGGCGACGCCGGAGATCGAGAAGGCGACGCGGAAGCGGCCATCGTGCTTGCGGATGTTATCCAGGAGCATCCGGTTGGCGGGGAGGTAGCACTTGTTGGCCACCTTTTTGATCAGTTCCGGGTTCTTGAGGTCGTCGAAATAATTTTGATCTGTGTCGAAGACGCTGTACCGTCTGAGTCGGAAGGGCTGGTGAACTTGGAAGTAAAAGCAGACTGCGGGCATGTTTTTGGGGTCCTGTCGTCTGGTGGGGCATTGTACAGGTGTGTGGTAATCGGTCTAGGAGAGATTCATGCGAAACGTTTTTAATGCAATGGCGTTCGTGGCAATTCTGTTGATGGTGGGGCGCGTGTGCGATGCGGCGGGGCGCGACGCGTTTGAGGGGATGTGGAAGGTGACGGTCACGCCGGATGACGGCGGGAAGGCGTACGAGGACACGCTGACGTTTAAGACGGGAAAGTTCACGTCCGAGAATGGGAAGAAGCACGAATTTGCAGAGACGGAGTACGAGGGCGACTTCCGCGGCGGGCAGATTGGCACGTTCACCGCGACGGCCAAGAGCAAGAAAGAGGGGTCAGCGAAGTGGAGCGGCACGCTGGCGGCCGGGCAGATCCAGGGGACGCTGGCATGGACGAAGGCGGACGGGAGCGTGGTGAATTACACGTATATGGGGACGCGGAAGGAGAAGTGAGCGGCGCTTACCCCAGTACGCCAAGTTCCTTCAGGACCGCAAATGACTTTGGCAGGGGTTTGCGCCAGAGCCAGGCGCCTTTCAGGTAAAAACCTGGGAGGACGACCGAATGCCAGGTATCCTTAATGGGCTCAACCTCGACGTATGTTCCGCGGCTCAGCGAGTAGAGTTCGACCTGTCGCGATAGCGGATCGATGATCCAGTATTCGCGCACGCCCGCCTTCTGGTACTCGAGGAATTTCTTACGACGATCGCGGGTCTGGCTGTCGGCGGAGACGATTTCGAGAGCCAGATCCGGCGCACCCTCCAGGTGCGTTTGCTTGATGAGGTTCTGGCGGGCCTTTGCGATGAACATTAAGTCGGGCATGCGCCGGCGCTTTTGGCGGGCGAAGCGGACCATGAATTGCGACCCCTTGACCAGCCCCAGATCGTGTTCTTCGCAGAAGACACGGAGAATGGTGAGAAGCCAGTTGTTCAGGTCATCTTCGGCAGCGCTGACAGGGGCCATGGTGATTACCTTCCCGTTTTCCCATTCGGCCCGGATGTTTTCACCCGCATAAGCCCAGGCGACGAACTCGATTTCGGTCATGACGGGACGGGGCGGCGCGGGAATCCAGTCGCGCTCTTTCTGAACGGGTTTTGGGTTGATCGTCAGCATCACTGGCCTCGGGCAAAGTATAGGCGGGCGATCACTTTTTCACACCCCGCAACCGCGAAAGCTCCGCCGACATACTTGCCAGTTGCGGGCTCATGTCGTTCCTTGGCAGGCGGACTTCGATGACCTGCAGCGTACGGCTGCCCATGGCGCGGCGGATTGCGCCGTCGAGCTCGCCCTTGGTCTTGGCGACGGTGGATTCGCCGCCGCCGACCAGCTCGCAGATCTTACCGTAGTTCCACTGGCTGATGACGTTAAACGAACCGTCTCGGATCTTGCGCATCGTTCCGTACCCCTCATTGTTGAGGATGAGGATGATCGGGCTTTGGCCCAGGCGCGTGGCGGTGGAGATTTCAGTGCCTGTCATCTGGAACGCTCCATCGCCGACCAAAACGAGGGGCCGAAGGGCGGGGTTGGCCATGGCGACGCCGATGCCGGCGGGGACGGCGAAGCCCATCGAAAGGTAATAGGCCGGCGCGATGAACTCGGCGCGCTTGGCGGTGCGAATGCCGACGGCGCCGAAGAGCGCATCGCCGACGTCGCTGACAACGCAGCAGTTGTCGTCGAGGTGGAGCGAGAGGATGCGGATGACCTCGCCCATGGTGAGCGGCTCGGTCAACTCAGCCTTGGCGAGCGGCTTGGGCTCGCGATGGGGGTTGGGATGTTTAAATGGGAAGGCACGAAGGGACGAAGGCACGGAGGCACGAAGGGTTTTGGACGAGCCAATTTTGAAAGCCGCGATTCCCTTGAGGTAGTCGTCAAACTCGACATCGTCGTAGTGGTGGTAGCAGACTTTGATCGCCTCGGTGGTGGCGAGGATGGTGCGGCTACGATCGAGCTTGGCGGTGTAGATGCCCAGGTTCATGTCGGTGATGAACGAGCCGAGCATGAGGACGCAGTCGGAGGATTCGACGTAATCGCGGACGTGCTGGTCGGAGGACATCGCGCCGCCGTAGACGCCAAGGTAGAGCGGGTGGTTCTCGGCCACGGCCGATTTGCTGAGCAGGTCCGCGGCGATGGGGATATTGAATTTCTCGGCGATCTGGACGGCGAGGTCGGTGAGCCCATAACGGTGGAGTTCGACGCCGGCGAGGATGATGGGCTTCTTTGCCTTCGCGAGCATCTCGTGGGTTTCATCGAGGGCGGCGCGAAGCGTTTCGGGATCGGACTCATTGCGGAGCGGGGCGTCGTGAGCGCTAAGTTGATCGACCGGAACGGGGATCTCGCGATCGACCATGTCGTGGGGGACTTCGATGTAGACCGGGCGCTTGTGGCGGAGACAGGCGTCGATGCAGCGGATGATTTCGCCGGCGGCGCGTTCTTCATCGAGGAGGACCGCGCTGGCGACGGTGACCTCGTCGTAGACGAGGCGCTGGGTTTCGAAGGTCTTGACCTTGTGGTGGAGCAGGGGGTCTTTCTCGCGATCCTTGCGGCCGGGCGCGCCGCTGATGACAACCACCGGCGATTTTTCCGCGTACGCGCCGGCGATCGCGTTAAGGACGTTGAGACCGCCTACACAGTAGGTAACGCAGACCAGGCCGATGCCGTTGAGGCGCGAGTAGGCGTCGGCGGCGAAACCCGCGCCGGGCTCGTGCGTCATCGTAATGCTCTGAATCGGAGATTTTTCGAGCCAGGCAAAGGTGGGTAGGGCGAAGTCGCCGGGCACGCCGAACGAGTGGCGCACGCCGCGCCGGTGGAGATAGGCGAAAAGGAACTCGCCCATAGGCATACGCGCGCGGAACTGAAACGGCGCCGGCGCGCGGGCGGCCTTGCGGGCGCTGGCGATGGCAATGGCGGCGGTGGCCTTGGCGTGACCGTTCCCATTCGCGGAATCATGGGCGAGTTTGCGGACCTTGGCGGGCATTGGGCTCCTTAATATCTAAAGCATCGACTCACCGACGCTAATAGATTATACGATTGGGGCGAGTTGCGGGTCGCATGCGAAAACCCCCGATTTGGGCAATCTGAAAGCAAAGGACACCGATGCCAACCGTCAGCTTTATCAGCGCCAATTACGTCGCCCGTGCTTTGAGTTACAAGGGGCCGGCGGATTGGATGCCCAACAACGATGCGACGATTAAAGCGGCGTCGGCGGAGCATTTTCTGGCGGTCGTGCAGGAGGTCGCAGCGGCGGGGTTTGAAGCGATCGACATCTGGACCGCGCATTGCCACTGGCAGCATCACGATCGCGAGGATTACCTCGAGCAGGTGAAGGGGTTCTGCTCACAGTTCGACCTGACGATCACCAGCTACGCCGGCGGGTTCCAGGCGAACGAGGCCAAAGATATCGACGCGCCGTTTCGCTTCATGAAGCAACTGGGGGCGACGCTGTTCGCGGGCGGCATTCATGGACTGCCGCCCGCCGACCTCGCGCCGATGGTGAATGAGATCTGCCATCGTTACGGTTCGCGCTGGGCGTTTGAGAATCACCCGGAGAAGACGGTCGACGAGATCTTCGCCAAGATCGACGGCGGGCGGCACGACCGCGTCGGCGTGGCGCTCGACACAGGTTGGTGCGGCACACAGGCGATGGACGCGCTGGACGCGGTCAAGCGCGTGCGCGAGGCCGACAAGCTCTTCATCGTGCACCTGAAGGACGTGGTTGCCGTGGGCGCGCACGACACCTGCGCGATTGGCGAGGGAATTGTCCCGTGCGAACGCGTCGTGCGTTACCTGGTGCAGTCGGGATGGGAGGGAGATATCGCGATCGAGCACGAGCCGTACGATCGGGACCCGATGCCGGAGATCGTGCGGAGTTTTGCGCGCGTGAAGGAATGGTTGAAGGGATGAGGCGAAGTTAATCAAGGCGTCTTGGGAGCAGCAGCGGTGACATCGATCACGCGCTTCTGAGGATCGACTGCGGTCACCTTTCCAAAGTCGATGTTTTTCACCAGCGCGTCGAGATCAGGCACGGGGGCGAGGTAGATGCTCAGGGTGGCGTTGCTGCGGCTCATGATCGTGGACGTTGCGCCGCTCAGCACCTTCAGGCGGTCGAAGATCTCCTGCTTGTTCCCTTCCGACACGTTATCGACGAAGACGCGCACCACGCGGTTGACGCCGTGGTCGCGCACCATGCGATCGTAAAAATTGTCGCGCGTCGGCGGAACACGGTCGAACGGAAACCGGCCGGGAATCCTCGCCATGTTCTCGGGAACCAGCGTGTAGACGTCGCCGGACGGCGGGAACGGGAAGGTGGGGTGATCGGCAGGCGCAGGCGCGACTCGATTGACGACAACAGGGCGATCGACCGGCGGCCGCTCGTTAATCGTTACGGCATCACTGGGCGTCGCCCGCGTGGCCGGCGCCGTAGCAGGTCCGGTCGAGGCCATCGGGCGCGGGTCACCCTTCGGCAGGGCCTCGGGACCGCGATGAGTGAAAATGAAGATCCCGACGGCGGCGATCATGGCCAGCGTGACGGCGCCGACCGCCATCTTCCACGCCGTCGTCGGGCCGCGCGCGTCGAGTCGTTCCAGTTCCTGCCGCACATCCGCCACGCCCGCGTACCGATTCTGCGGCAGCGTTTCAAGACAGCGGAGCACGACGCGGTTGAGGCGCGCGTCCGCGGCGGGCGGGGCGAAGCGGCCCAGCGGCAACTGCCCGCTCAGCATCTCGTACAGCACAACGCCCAGCGCATACACATCCGCGCGGGCGTCAACTTCGTTCGGTTTCTGCCGTTGTTCCGGGGCCATGTAATCCGGCGTACCCATCAGCCGGTTGGGTGCGGTCATGGAGAAATCAGTGGGCCGGCGCTGGATGAGTTTGGCGAGGCCGAAGTCGGCAACGCGGACGCGCACGCCGCCGCTCGCACGCTCTTCGAGCAGGATATTCTCCGGCTTGATGTCGCGGTGGATCACCCCGCGGCCATGAGCGTATTCCAGCGCATCGCAGACCTGCCTCGCGATATCAACGGCCTCGACCTGCGGCATCGGCCCGCGCTCAATTCGCTGTCGCAGGCTTTGCCCCGCGATCAGCTCCATAACGAGGTGGCAGTAGCGACTTGACTCGCCGAACTCGTAAGCCGCCACGATATTGGGATGGCTGAGGTTCGCCAGGATGCGGGCCTCGTTGGCGAAGCGCTCGGCGAAGCTGGGGTCTTCGTACGCTTCGCGCGGGAAGAGCTTCACGGCGACCGGGCGGTCGAGGCTCCGCTGGCGGGCCTTGTAAACGAACCCCATGCCGCCGCGCCCGATCAGTTCGATCACTTCGAGCCCAACCAGGAGACCGCCCAGGTCATCGGCATCGGGTGGATCGAAGTTGCGCAGCCCGCCGCGGAATGCCGCGCTGCCGCTCCCGCCGCCAACCAAGGCGCTCCGCATCAGGCAGCGCGGGCAAAGGCCCAGCGTGCGCGCGTCGGTCGGCACTCCCTGACCGCATTCAGAACATTTGGCGAGATTGAGCACCATAAGGCCGTCTCAGTTCCCCAGCGCCGCGAACAATTCGGCAATCTCCTGATCCACGTCGGCTTCGTCCGTCACCGTCGCGGCGATCTCACGCCGCAGGGCCGCGCGATACCGTTCGCGCAAGCGATGCACGGCCACCTTCACCGCCCCTTCGGTCATGCCCAGCCGCTTGCCCGTCTGCGCGTAAGACGGCGCGCCAACTTCGCCGACCAAGTACACCTTGAGCGCCGCGAACAACTCGCCGCGGCCTGATTGCGTGAACTCCGCAGCAACGTCCGCCAGCGTCCGCTCCAGCACCGTCAATGCCCACCGCCGTTCAAATACCTTCTGCGCCGTCAACTCGTGCCCCGGCTCGAGACTGTAGCGGCCTTCAGCGTCCACGAAATCGATCGACAGCGGCGCTTTGCCGCCGCCGCGCTTTTGCGCCTGCGTCTTATCCCATTCATTGGCCAGAAATCGCTTCAGGCAGACGAGCAGGAACGTGCGGAACTTTCCCTTGTCCGGACCCACGTCATCGATGTAACGCTTCTCCAGCATCCGGGCGAAAAATTCCTGGGTCAGATCCTGCGCGGCCTCGTGCGACCGCCCCTGGCGGCGGACGTAGGCGTAGATCGGGTACCAATAAGTGCCGCAGAGTTCCGACAGCGCGCCCGCAGACCGCGGCGATGTCTCGTCCGCGGCGGTCAACACCATGCTCCAGCGCGTCGTGGCGAATCGCCCGTTTTCCACCGACAGGTTCCTTCTCGATCGGGGCTTGTTAACCTCGGGCAGCGTAAGGAACGCAATGGCGGATCGCAAGCGAAACTCCCGCGGTTAGATAAGCAGGGGGCGGCGGGCGTTACACGGCGCGGAATTTTGGGCAGAATTATCCTAAGAAACCGGCAGGCCCGTGCGTCAAAGGGGGTGAATCGCACGCAACGGCGGCCAAGAGTCGAGACGCAACGCGCAGCCATTTAATTTCGGAGAAGGATGCACGCGGCCACGCCCGAGCCCCCTGACGCTGACGCCGCCGACGACGATTGGGTCAGTCCGCTGGTCGCCCGCTACGAGGGCCCGCTGATCCTCTACGCCGAGCGGCTTCTGGGCGAACCGCCCCGCGCCCGCGACGTGGTGCAGGAGACGTTCCTCAGGCTTTGCCGCACCCCGCGCGGCGACATCGCCGGACACGAGGCGGCCTGGCTCTACACCGTCTGCCGGCGAGCGGCGCTGGACGTCAAACGCAAGGAGCGACGCATGACACTCATGACCGACCAGACCGCCGCCACTTTCCCCAGCCCATCGCCCGATCCCGCAACCGCGATCGAGCGCAGCGAATCCGCCGCCGAGGTGATGCGCATGCTCGACCGCCTTCCCGAAAACCAGAAGGAAGCGATCACTCTGAAGTTCGGCCACGGCCTCTCCTATAGGGAGATCGCCGAGATCACCGGCCACACCGTGAGCAACGTCGGCTTCCTCATTCACACGGGACTCAAGACCGTCCGCCAGCGACTGATGCCGGTTTGAAACTTTGAAATTCGGAGCAACCCCCATGACAAATCCAATGACACATGATGACCCCAGGCTTACCGCGTATGCGCTGAATGAACTCGAAGACGCCGATCGCGCCGCGGTCGAGGCATTCCTCGCCGGCGACGAGACGGCGCGGCGCTTTGTCGAAGAGACACGGCAGACCGCGGCGATGCTCTCCCGCACCCTGCAAAGCGTTCCAACGCCGACGCTGACGGTGGAACAGCGGCAGGCGATCACGGCGGCGGCGGCTGCGCCCGCAGCGGGGACGCGCGCTTTGAATTATCAGTCGACCGCGCAACGATCCCGCGCCCCGTGGGCGCGGTGGGCACTGGCGACCGCCGCCTGCGCGGCGCTGGCCGCGGGCGGGTTTGCGATGTTGCGCGGGCCGCGGGCAATGATGCCGCGCGGGACCGTGGTAGGCCCGGCGTCGCAGCCGCAAGTTGACGCGGAGTCGCGTCGTATCACGATAGCCGCCTTATCCGAGCGATCGCAGGAGCAGACCCGCAAGCGCAACTACGAGCAGGCGTTGGGGATCCTCCAGCAGATCCTGGACCTCGACCCGAGCAACGACTACGCCCGCGGCGCTTACCCGCTGGTGTATGACCTCTTTCAACGCTATGCCGTCCGCGAACATCGCGAACTGCGGAACCGCGAGTTCACCAACCAGTTGAACCAGGCTGAGGAGAAGAAGATCCCGTACGAGGACATCCTGCGATATCCCGAGAACTGGCCAGACTTATCGCTCAGTGATCTTGGAACTGGCGGAACCGGCGGTGGCGGCGGTGGGCGGGCCGGTCGCGGTGCCAGCGGTGGTCAGACCAGTAATGATTTCTTAAATGCGTCCGACCCAGCCGCCGTCTCCTTGGAATACCACGTGGACGCGACCTCGGCGAACCCTTCACAACCCGGTCAGCAGGCCAGTTCCGGCAATGCGCTTTCGAAATCCGGAGCGGGCACGGTCACATTCCGTAATGTGACCGGCGCCGTTCCTTCGACGAGTGGCGGCTTCCTCACCCTCGGAGACAAGTCCCAGCCTGTTGACGGGACGGGATTGATCGTGAGCAGTGGCGCCGTCAATGCAAGCACCACGGCCGGGGTCACGTTTGACATCGAGCAGAAATCATCGGGCAACGGCACCGTTATGTTGTCGGGCGTCAATAACTACACCGGCACGACCACAATCAACGGTGGAACGCTCGTCACTGGCGGCAACGCACTTCCTAAATGGGCCGGTGATTCAGTCTTACTTCCCGGTACAGACTGGGGCGAAGCAAGTAAGGATGGGGGCAAGGCCGTTCCGCAGGGACTGAAGCCAAATTCAACGCCTGCAATTGCCACGACACGATTACCGGCATCCATTGAAATTCGCAAAGACGATACGAGATATCGCTTTTCAGAAGGTCTTCGCTCCGCCCGCGAAGCATTGGCTCGCAACGACCAAGCCGGGGCACGCGCTGCCGTCGCGCAGACGCGTGGGCTGATGGACAACATAGCCGATCGTTATACCCCCGCCGAACTCGGTGAATTCACCGTCGCCCTCCGCCAGGTCGAGGCCGCCATCCCGGGCACCGAGTCCTATGCGCTGATCAACGACAACCCCTTCAACGCCGTCATCGATCAGCCGCTTTCCACATTCTCCATCGATGTTGACACCGCCTCCTACGCCAACATCCGCCGATTCATCGATCAAGGCCAACTCCCACCGCCCGATGCGGTGCGGATCGAAGAGATGCTGAATTACTTCCCCTATTCCTACGAAAAGCCCGCGCCCGATTCGAAAGAGCCCTTCAAGGCCGCTGTAGAAGTGGCAGGTTGCCCGTGGAACTCTGCGCATCGCCTCGCCCGCGTCGCGATCAAGGGAAGGGAAATCGCCCACGACAAGCGGCCGGTCTCCAACCTCGTCTTCCTGGTCGATGTCTCCGGCTCGATGAACGAGCCGAAGAAACTGCCGCTGGTCAAGGAGGGGCTCAAGCTGATGGTCAACGAGCTGACCGAGAACGACCGCATCTCGATCGTCGTCTACGCCGGCAACGCCGGCCTGGTGCTTCCCTCCACCTGCGCCGATCCCAAGAGCAAGGACACCATCCTCGCCGCGATCGACAACCTCTCCGCCGGCGGTTCGACTAACGGCGGCCAGGGCATCGAGCTCGCCTACAAGATCGCCACCGACAACTTCATCAAAGGCGGCACCAACCGCGTCCTGCTCGCCACCGACGGCGACTGGAACGTCGGCGTTACCGATCAGTCCTCCCTCATCAACCTGATCCAGGACAAAGCAAAATCAGGCGTCTTCCTTTCCGTGCTCGGCTACGGGTTTGGAAATCTGAAAGACTCGACGATGGAAAAACTCGCCGACAAGGGCAACGGCCACTACGCCTACATCGACAGCATCAAGGAAGCCCGCAAAGTGCTCGTTGAAGAGATGAGCGGCACGCTCGTGACCATCGCCAAGGACGTCAAGATTCAGGTCGAGTTCAACCCCGCCAAGGTCGAGAGCTACCGCCTGATCGGCTATGAGAACCGCATGCTCCGCAAGGAAGACTTCAACAATGACAAGATCGACGCCGGCGAGATCGGCGCTGGGCACTGTGTGACCGCGCTGTACGAGCTGGTGCCCGCCACCAAGGCGTCCGCCCCTACCACGCGCCCAGTCGCAGCGACGCAACCCGAGGTCGATGCCCTGAAATATCAGAAGCACGAGCTCGTCGACAGCGGCGACCTGATGACGCTCAAGCTGCGTTTCAAGCAACCCGATGGCGACACCAGCACCAAGATTGAAATCCCCGCGACCGACAAGGGTGTCTCGTATTCAAAGGCCAGCGAAGACTTCAAATTCACCGCCGCCGTCGCGCAGTTCGGAATGATTCTCCGTAACTCACCGCACAAGGGGACCGCCAGCCTCGACGGCGTGATCGAGCTCGCTGACGAAGGAAAAGGAAAGGACGAAAAAGGATATCGCGGTGAATTCGTCGAACTCGCCAGGAAGGCCAAAGCGCTGAGCAAATAGCGCCGTCGGAAAATCTTGAGCACACGCCGCCGCTGAATCCTCGCGCGAACCGTAGCGCGGATCCGGGAAAGAAGACCCCCCGGATCCGCGACGCGCGAGGGCTCAACGGCGGCGTTCTCTTTTTTCCTGCCCTTGTCGCAAAGAAGTATTTGCAGGCATATGTCAGCTTTTTCGACGCACTTCGCAACGTCTTGGGTTATCCTTTGGGGCCATGGATCGGTAAGCGCCTGCCTGTGATGGCGCCGGGAGGAGTGGAAAGGAGTCTTCCGCTGATGGCGACGATTCTGATCATCGACGACGAGGCCGCTTGCAGGAACCCGCTCGCACGGCTGCTGCAGATCGAGGGTTATGAAATCACCCAGGCCGCTGACGGCCTCGAAGCATTGCAGCGTCTTGAAGAACGCCCGCACGACCTGCTGCTGCTCGACCTCCTGATGCCACGGATGGACGGCGTCACGTTCCTCGAACGCCTCCGCGGCGACCCCCGCTTCGCCGATATCCCCGTCTTCCTGATCACCGCCAACCATGACCCGCGCATGCTCAACCGCGCCAAAGAGCTGGGCATTCAGCAATACCTCTTCAAAGGCGACGTCCCCTTCATGCGCATGCTCGAGCTGATCAAGAAGACGCTGGGCGAACCCTACACCCCGATCCGCCGCGGCCGCCGACCCAAAAATCCGCAGGCCCAGCCACCCCCACAGCACGACGGCAACGGATCATCCGCGAAGACCGGCCGGGCCAACTTCGACTCAAGCGACGACGCCCCCGCCGACGCGGAATTCACGCGCGATTGAGTCGAATCGCCGAGATCAAATCACCCCGGCCATCCCCGTCTCGATCTTCCCAGCGATATAATCCCGCGGGTCGGTCACGTGCCCCGTCAACGCACTCGCCGCCACCGTCAACGGGCTGGCAAGGTAGACGCTTGCCTTCTTGCTCCCCATGCGCCCCGGGAAATTCCGGTTCGTCGTACTGATGCAGACCTCCTGCTTCATCAGCCGCCCAAACGTATCTTCCGGCCCGCCCAGACACGCGCCGCAACCGCTCGCAAACAAATCGCAGCCGGCGTCCAGCAGCACGTCCTCGATGCTCTTCTCGTTCCCCTCGCGCGGCGCGCCGCGAAGGTTTAACCGCTTCATGTCGGCGTGCACTTCCGTGCTGCCCGGCACCACCTTCGTCGGGATCTTGACCCGATTCCCCTTAAGGATGTTGGCCGCGAAGATCATGTCCGTGATCTTCCCGCCCGTGCACGAGCCGATATACGCCTGATCCAGCTTGACGTCCCGGCAGTTGTGCGCGGTGTCCTTGTTGTCCGGCGAATGCGGCTTGGCGACCATCGGCTCCATCGTCGCCAGGTCCCATTCCTTCTCGAAAAAGTATTCCGCTCCCGGATCGTCGGTAAAGACTTCCCAATTCGGCACGTTCGACCGCGCGCGGACATACTGCAGCGTCTTCTCGTCCACATCGCAGACGCCGTTTTTGCCACCCGCTTCGATCGCCATGTTCGTTAGAGTCATGCGATCTTCGAGCGTGAGGCTGTTGATGCCGTCGCCAGCGAAGTACATCGAGCGATAGGTCGCGCCATCCACGCCGATCTCACCGATCACAGCCAGGATCAGATCCTTGGCCGTCAGGTACGACGGGATCTCCCCCCGAAACGCAAACTTCATCGTCGGCGGAACCTTCAGCCAAAGTTTTCCCGTCCCCAGCACAAACCCAGCGTCCGTATTACCAATGCCCGAAGCAAACTGCCCGAACGCCCCCGCCGTGCACGTGTGGCTGTCCGTCCCAAGCAGGATCTCACCCGGCCGAACGTGTCCCTCTTCCGGCAGTGCCTTGTGACAGACGCCCTTGTAGTTGGTTTTTGTCGGATCCTTGTAAGGATTCG